>CAINXK010000382.1 GCA_903854805.1 uncultured Anaerolineae bacterium | reverse complement strand
TTCTTGAATTGCGATGGATTTTTCGGGTGTGAAGCGTTGCGTCGATCCGTCGATATGGCTTTTAAAAGTGACACCGTCATCATCGATTTTACGAGTTAATGCCAGTGAAAAGACTTGGAAGCCGCCAGAATCGGTCAGCATTGGGTTGGGCCACTGCATAAATTTATGCAATCCCCCCATCTCAGCCACCAGTTCATCGCCAGGGCGCAAATATAAGTGATAAGTATTGGAAAGCACCAATGATGCTCCCAATTCCTTGAGATGTTCTGGGGTAAGTGTCTTAACAGTGGCCTGTGTCCCGACCGGCGCAAAGACTGGCGTTTGAAGTTCGCCATGCGGAGTATGGAAAACGCCGGCGCGAGCGCGGCCTTCTTTTGCGAGTAGGTTATATTCAAACATGGGGGGAATTGTAAACGAGAACTTGAAGATTTTGGTAATCTTTGGATTTTTCGGTAATTTTGTTTTTTTTTAACGACTAGAAATATGTTCTCGAATTTGGTGCAGAAATTCTGTGTTTTTTCTAGTTGATGATAATTTCCATATAGATTGGATCGCCAAAGGCAGTCCCATCGGGATTGTAGGCTTGCCAGGCTGTACGGTATGAACCGGGGTCAGCCGGGGCGATGAAGCTTATGGATATGGTAATTTGTGTTCCGGCGCGCGCAGGATAAAGGGCTAGTTCGCTTGGTGCACCCAGGTCTGTGTATCCGTCGATCAGTTTGAGACGATAGCGACCATCCCAATCACAGGAACCATTATTTTCCACCAGCCATTGTTTTTCGATTGCCTGTCCGGGCGAAACGATAGTGCCATCGGGATAGTTAATGTCTTCCACATATTTCATAGAATCGGCACAGTTTTGTTCTTGAGGAGTGGGGCTGGCTGGTTCTATAGTTGGGACAGGAAGCGTTGCCTCGGGTGGTGCGATGGTCGGAAATGGGAGCGCGGCCTGGGTTGTGGCAGGGTTTTCCAGCGCAGGACTTGCGGTTGCTGAGGCCAAAGGATCCAAAGCAGCTTGCGGCGATGTCGTAACAGGCGCGACGCTGCTTATTCCTGTCGGCGTGTTTTTTTGACTACGAGGTGCAATGAAGGGTGTGGGAGTGGCAGCTGGAGTGCAGCTGCCGAGAAAAAAGAACAATACGCAACACAAAAAACGTATTGCGTATTGTGGAGTGCGAAACAAGTTGCGTCGCATAGCCGGGTTATTCGTCTCCGCTGACGCTTTCATCACCGCTTATGTCAATTGGCAGGATAATTTCGCCGCCCAGGGCCTTTTGGCGAATGACGGTTTCAATTTCGTTGGCCAGGTCCGAGTTTTGGCGCAGGAATTCTTTGGAGTTTTCGCGTCCCTGCCCAATGCGGATATCACCATATGAGAAGAAAGCGCCTCGCTTTGTGATGATTTCGAGTTTGGTAGCCAAATCGAGCATATCGCCGACTTTGGAGATGCCTTCATTGAACATGATATCAAATTCAGCGGTGCGGAAGGGTGGAGCAACTTTATTCTTAACCACACGTACCCGCGTGCGGTTCCCGATAACTTCTTCGCCCATTTTGATGGCCTGAATACGGCGTACGTCTAGGCGTACCGATGCATAAAACTTAAGAGCCTGCCCACCAGTGGTGGTTTCTGGATTGCCAAACATAACACCGATTTTTTGGCGCAGCTGATTGGTGAAGACCACCGACGTCTTGGTCTGGTTGATGGCACCAGATAATTTGCGCAGAGCCTGAGACATTAAGCGCGCTTGTACACCCATGGTCGCGTCACCCATGTCGCCTTCAAGTTCGGAGCGCGGCACCAGGGCAGCCACCGAGTCGACAACTACCAGATCGACTGCACCTGAACGGACCAGGGTCTCAGTGATTTCAAGTGCTTGTTCTCCAGTATCAGGTTGCGAAACCAGAAGGTTATTAATATCTACGCCGCATTTGGCAGCGTATGATGGATCGAGGGCATGTTCCATATCAATATAAGCTGCTGTTCCGCCCAATTTTTGTGCTTCAGCAACAATATGCTGGCAAAGCGTAGTTTTACCGGATGATTCCGGACCGTAGATTTCGCTAATGCGTCCGCGAGGAATTCCACCAATGCCCAAGGCCAGATCCAGTGAAAGTGCGCCTGTTGGGATGGCGTCCACGACCATGCTGTGAGCTTCACCCAGTCGCATGATTGAACCATCACCGTAGCGTTTGATGATATCCCCAACGGCTTTATCGAGCACAGCCTTTTTAGCATCATTATCCTGGCGTACTGCGGGAGCCAGTTCTTGTGATTTACGTGCCATGTTTTCTCTCCAAGACAATTAAGCAAACAAAAAAGAAGAAGTCTACAGGTATTTACATACGCGCGGGGTGCACTGGTTAATCGCTAGCACACGCCCAGATAGGGGAAAATTATTTTTTGTGGCTATTTCGCGGGAGTTCTGATCTGAAAATTCATTTTCATAATGCTTTCCGCAAAAAAACCACCTGCAGAACAAATCACCGACTTTTGTTCATTTTCACAAAATGGTTGTGATGATGAATATCTGAACCTGGATACCGGTTAGTAAATACTAATATAGTGTAGCACAAATGTTCAGTGCGTCAAGAGGTGTTTTGTACACTTGGTCCGTTCTTCCCCATTACCGGCTGTGGAAATTATGGGTACTTTGGTTTAAATTTATTGGGTATTATTTTAGGAGCGGCGGCCCAGAGTTTGCCTGGCCTGTCAGGGTATGGTTGCTGGGGTTGGAGTGAGCACAGCAGGCAGGGCGGTGTTGCTGAATCCGAAAGTGCCTCTGTAAACGAAGTATGTCACTCGCCCCGGTCTGATAGTCAATTCGATCTTATCTGTCAGCTTTTCTGAAAATGCAATTTTGACCTCGTATCGCCCGGCCGGCAGGTCGCTTATGACCATATTTTCTGCATAGTATTCATCGGGGTTGACTGCTTCGGGACCATAAGTATTGACGGTCCATTCTCGGTTGGTCTCCACGGAGCGGATAAAAACAACCCGGCTGTGTGCTGGTTCGCGATTTGAATCCAATACCTGGCCAGCCAGTACTCCCCAGCCTTGTGGTGGGGCGATCCATAGCTCAGGATTCCTGGTGTTGTAGTAAGAATCTTTGCCCAGACGCAGTTCGAAATGCAAGTGTGGTCCCGTTGTGTAGCCTGTATCTCCAACTTCGCCAATCTGAGTGCCAGTATCCACCCATTGCCCTAAAGAGACATTTACAGCTTGCAGGTGGGCATAAATGGTGTATATCGCCTGTCCGTTGTATCCAAAATCATGTCGAATCGCTACCGCGATCCCATAAGGGTCTTTGATGTTATCTGGGGCGCTGCTGAAAAGCCCCCAACCAGCCCAGGTGATCACGCCGGGACCGGCTGCTAAAACCGGCGTTCCGGATAGGGATGGAATATCAACCCCGGTGTGTGTGATTCCTGGGGATAAATCTGTTCCACCGTAACGATAATTTGCGATTGGCCAGTTGACTACGTCCGCTGCAATTGGGCGGGCAAGGTAGAAATGGTCAAATTCTCCAAAAGCCAATGGTACTGGATATTGTGGTGGTCGCCATGCTGAAACTGGTTCGTCGCCAGGCGTAGGCAAGCTCAACCTTAGCGGCGCAGTCTGCCCAGGGGTTGTGCGGATAAATATGCAATCGGGGTTGGGACAGGCTGCGGCTGTCATTGCCTCTGTCGGGATAATTTTGGGTACGGCTATTGGCCGATTAATTACCGCAGTTGCAGTACCTGCTGCTGGCTTTACATTTGTTTGGCAGGCGGATAATACCCAAAGTATTACCAGGAAGATCGATAGGTGTTTGGTGTTCATGGCGCAACTGTAAATGTGGGTCGCATCGTGGGAGTAGATGTTAGCGTGGGTGTTGCCGTCTTATATCGATAACCCTTTGGTGTTGCGGTGGGTGTACGCGTTGGAGGAATGATAACTGTAGGCGTGATAAATATATCTATGGGGTAAAGCTGCAGCATGGCTGTACGCCAGTCCAGGCCGTTGCTCATGATGAATTCGTTGAACTGAATGCCTTTGAAATAAGTTCGCCAGTTATCGAGCGCTGGGATGCGTTCCCAGCCAAACTTGTGGGCTGTTGCGGTCAGGTCCACCCAGAACCCGGATGGGATGGAGGCTGCATATGCGCCGCCCTGATCGTAAGCTGATGGGTCGAGACTGTAGCGTGAAGATAGGTCCCAGGGCAGCACGCGCAAGGGTTCGCCTTGTGATCCATCCTGCGCAAGGGTTCGCAGAAAGATACGCCAGTAAGTTCTCCCATCTATTTCTTCACGCACGCTAACCATCCAGCCTGCGTTGATGGTTAGTGGATTTATCGCGATTGCTCGCCCTGTGAAGAGCCAGTCCTGGGCTTTGCCAGGGTCCAGCTCTGATGTGAGTGGTGTATAAGCGTTTTCCAGACTGGCAAGCGCGTCCCATCCGGTATCATTGATGATGCGCTGTCGCAGGGCTATGAACGATTCGTTGACAGCATCATGCAAGTAAGGGTGTGGAGCATCCACATCCTGGAGCTTAACGATCGAGGCGCGTTTTCCGGGATTGTCATCCACGAGTTGTTCTTGTGGTTGCCAGAGTGCCGTAGGAGTCAGCAAACCCTGGTTATAGAAAGTATTCGGTAGGCCAGTAACCCGTTCAAGATGCCAATCCAATCCGTGGATATCCGGGATCGGTGTCGGTGGTAGCAGCAGAGTGCCGTTGAGAGCATAAGCAACCAGGTAATCCTGGTTAGGACCTGCCAGCCGTGTCGCGATTTCATTTCCCGATGCGCTCCAGGCGGGCCAATCACCTGACCCGGCGTGCACTGGCGGTTGCTCTGGGTAAATGCTATCCCATGCGTAAATACCATCAGGTTCACCGTTTTTGTGAGAAGCCCAGGCTAGCTTGCTGCCATCTGGCGACCAGCTTGGGCGGGTATCGGTACTGTCAGGAGCCTGGCTCATATTAACAAAACGGCCATCATCTGGCTTATCCAGATTGGCGACCCAGATTTCATTATCCCCGCTGCGATTTGAAACGAAAGCCACCTCGCGTCCAAGCGGAGACCAGACCGGATCCTGGTCGAAGGCAGGATCATTTGTCAACTGAATGGTTTGCCCAGGATTCGAAATTGAAAGGATATTGATTTCCATCTGGTCGCCGGACATTGTTTCGTAGGTGATCCATTGATCATCTGGAGACCAGGCCGGATTGCCATCGAATTCTGGTGTGTCCGTGATTCGGGCGATTTGACCATCTGTCAGGCTTAGCGTATAAAGATCCCAATATGCATTGCGATTGGAAGCGAAAATAACCTTATTGCCATCTCTATTAATAGCCGGAGATACATCATCCCATAACCCATTAGTCAAGCGCAACGGTGCCATTTTTAATGGCGCGTACGCAAACAAATGATTATAGCCATTATCATCCATGGATAGGATGAACGTTTGAGTCATATCGCCGGGCAATGGCGTGGCTGTTCGTGTCGGGGTACTGCTGGCTGTAAGTGTTGGGGATGACGTCAGGGTAATGGTATTCGTCGCTGCGGGGCTGGGCGTTGCTGTTTCAAGTGGTTTGATGCAGGCGCCGAGCAGTGTAATCTGTATCAACAAAATTGCCAGCAAAGCGTAGTTGCGGTTCATAAGAGTCAATTGTACTCTGAGAGGAACCAAATAAACCGTTCTTTACAGCGCTGTAAGGTGTTATCAGGTTGGCAGTCTTTGATTTGCAGGTCAGAGTTTGAACTGATCATTTATGGATTTAGCAGTTCAAAAGGGTCGAAGAGCTGATACTTGCCGCTCATGCGCCAGATTGTATAATTTTTTACTTCGTCAGCTGTCACGTTGCTGAGGTAATACGCCATGACTGGGAAGCTAGCCCTCGCTGGCCCCCAACGTGTCTCAAAGTGCAGGTGAGGCCCGTCAGTCATCCCGGTCAGACCTGTTTCTGCGATCTGGTGCCCACAATTGACTTCCTGCCCAATAATTAGCTGTTGGATATTTTGTAAGTGTGCGTAGACTGTATAGAGCGAATCCCCTACCGGGATTTTGTGGTTCGCGATGATTTTCGTTGGGATATGTTCATACGGTGTTTCCAGCATAACCATATCGCCATAGGGGGGCCGGTTATGGATGATGGTGCTGATTGTTCCATCCACAACAGCCAGCACCGGTGTTCCGGTGAATTTCTGTTTGCCACGTGTGATGAAACCTATATCCAGACCATGATGACCGCTGTCTTTGTAGGTGCCATCATCCATTACGCGAGGCATAATAAAGGGTTGAGTGATGATCAGGTTTAGTTTGTCCAGTGGTTGGATCGCCAACGGGGAGCAAATTAAGGGCTCGGCTTTGAGCAAAGCATGCGCAGTGGCAGTTGGAAGAATTGTCGGGGTGGCTGGTGCTGCGGTTGGGGTTATGTCAGGTTTCTTCAGTTGTGCAGCTGGAGTTGATTTGTTCTGGGTGGCTGGTGTGCAGGAACTTCCCAGAATCAAGGCTAGACCCAATAAAATTGTGCAGGCATTGCGAAATATCGTTTTGCACAGGCACTGCATTCGCAATTGAATGGCTTTAGATTTCAAACTTAATTTCTCGGGTATCCGAATCAGGTTTTTCAGGGTAAAAAAGACGTGCCTGCAGGCTGAATTTTCCACTCTGTTGCCCGCCGCGTAGGTGCATGGTAAAAACGTTTTTCCTCTGCATTGGTTCGATGACACTGGCTGATGCAATTTCTTCACCGATGCTGTTAAAGAGAGTTACTTCCATGTATGGGCGCTGCTGAAAGGCAGTTGTTTCCACGTAGACGCGCATACGTACGGGGCCGTTATCCAAAACCGGCTCAACTTTTACTTCCTGGAAGCGCATTTCATCTGGCGGGACAGGAATATTTCCGGCTTCGGCCGGATTCAATTCTGGGAAGAACAGTTCGAGATCGTCTGACATAGTGTTATTATAACAAAACCCGGTTTCATCTTGAAACCGGGTTTTGTTGTGGTTTCACCTGTATTGCATGGATCTAGCCGTGTTTGCGCTGAAATTCTCGCATGAATCCCGCCAGGGCTTCGGCAGATTCAATTGGCAGGGCGTTGTAGGTCGAAGCGCGCAAGCCACCAACAGAGCGATGACCTTTTAGTCCGATCATATTTTGTTTTTTGGCGTCTGAAGCGAAGGTATTTTCGAGTTCTTCGGTTGGCAGGCGGAAGGTGATATTCATGTTTGAACGGCTTTCGCGTTCGGCATGTCCCTTGTAGAATCCACCGCTTTCGTCAATAGCGTTATACACCACCTTCGCTTTTGCATCGTTGCGCCGTTGGACTTCAGTCAGCCCGCCCAGGTTGAGTGCCCACTTGAAGACCAGACCAACCATATAGATTGCAAAACAGGGGGGCGTATTGTGCATCGACCCGCCTGCTACCTGAACTTTGTAATCGAGCATAGCTGGCAGGTTGGCGGGGACACGTTCCAGCAGGTCTTCGCGGATAATTGTGACTACCACACCTGCTGGCCCGGCATTCTTTTGGGCACCGGCATAGATCAGACCATATTTGGTAACATCAATCGGGCGGCTGATAAAGTCAGATGAGGTATCCACAAAAAGAGGCACATTTGCTGGCGGGACCGGTTCATCCTTGAATTCCACGCCGTGAATGGTCTCATTCGATGTGAAATACAGGTAGGCAGCTTGTGGGTCGAGTTTAAGTTCATCCTGATTAGGAATGCGCTTGAAATTGTCTGTTTCGGCACTAAAGACAGATTTGGTTGTCCCAAGTTTTTGGGCTTCTTTTAACGCGCTTTTGCTCCAGGAGCCGGTAACGACATAATCGGCGGACGAGCCGGCAGGACGCAGGTTCATCGGGATCATGGCAAACTGCAGCGTTGCGCCGCCTTGTAGGAACAGCACCTTGTAATTCGCAGGGATTCCCATCAAGGAGCGCAGGTCTTGCTCTGCTTCAGCGATTACAGTCTCGAATTCTTTCGAGCGATGGCTGATTTCCATCACTGACATGCCGGTGCCCTTAAAGTCGATCAATTCTTTCTGAGCCTGTTCCAGTACCGATAGCGGTAGAATGGATGGGCCGGCATTGAAATTATGTGCACGGTTAATTTCTGACATTGATATTCTTGCTCCTTGTTGGAATCGATATTGGCATCCAGGATTGTATTATACCCTTGCAATAGGGATCTGTTTTTGTCTTGCAGGTTTTTTATATATCCATCGACAAAACAGAACGCAGCCAATGGTTTCTGAATTCTTTTGCACCTGTCAGTTTGGGTAAGAATACAAGTTTCCCATTTTTATCATGTCTTTTGTAGATTATCTAGTGGCATTCATCATAAATCACACGGCATAACTGTGATTGATATCGGTTGACACTTGCCATACCAGATTGGTACAATCTCTCATGAAAAACAGATACCCGCTCCCATGCTGATGGTACTTTTATCAGTTCCTGTTTTATAACCTGAAATGAGACCAAGGAGAACCTAATGAAAATATTAGTTTGTGACAAAACCGAAACCGAAGCTATTGACCTCATGCGTGCCGCGGGTCTGACTGTGGATATTCGTGACGATATCACCCCGGAACAACTTCCAAGCGTTCTGCCTGCTTATGATGGTATGGTAGTTCGTAGCCGGACCAAAGTCCGCCAAGCGCTGCTGGAAGTTTGCCCTAACTTGAAAGTGATTGTGCGTGGTGGTGTTGGACTGGATACAATCGACGTTGAGTTTGCCAAATCCAAAGGTATTACTGTCATGAATACTCCCCTAGCCAGCTCCGACTCTGTTGCAGAATTGACCATTGGTTATATGTTCGCCTTGGCGCGTTCCATTTACCAGGCAACCGCCACGATGAAAGCCGAAAAATGGGAAAAGAAGGCCTTTGAAGGCGATGAAATCGGCGGTAAAACCCTTGGGCTAATTGGTATTGGAAATATTGGCAAAGCTGTTGCTTCGCGCGCGACCGCCTTGGGGATGAAGGTAATCGCCTATGATCCATACGTTAAAGTTGTTGATGGCGTCAAAATTATTACTAACCTGGACGAATTGTTGGCACAGGCCGATTACATCAGCCTGCACCTGCCGAAGACGAAAGAATCATCTGGGATGATTGGCCAGGCTCAAATTGATATGATGAAAAACGGTGTGCGTATCATTAACTGCGGGCGTGGTGGCATCGTAGATGAGAATGCGCTCTATGATGCACTCACTAGTGGCAAGGTGGCTGGCGCTGCGTTAGATGTTTTTGCTGAAGAACCGCCCACCGATTGGAAACTGATTAAGCTTCCTAATGTAATTGGTTCACCCCATATTGGTGCAGCAACCAAGGAAGCCCAGGGTCGGGTGGGTGCTGAAGTGGCTGAAAAACTGATCGCGTTTGCCAAAACAGGAAAATAACTTTCATGAGGGCGGCCCGTTGCGACCCAATCCATTTGCTTGGTGCATTTGGTTAGGCGCAGGCAGGTCGCTCTTATCAATTTAATGGAGAGCCCATGAAAACCTTTGACGATATAGGTGTGCAGATACCCCAAATATACCTGCCCAAGGCGGGTACGGACCTGACAAAGTGGGCTGTCATTGCCTGCGACCAGTTCACATCTCAGCCGGAATACTGGCAGAAAGTCGAACAGATTGTCGGTAACAGCCCATCCACGCTAAACCTTACTTTGCCAGAGGTTTATCTTGAAGCGGCCGACGAAGCGACGCGTATTCAAAAAATTCAGACTGGGATGCGCGCTGCGCTTTCCGGGGACAATCCTTTATTGCAGCCACGCGAAGGTTTGATCTATGTCGAACGAACAGTGGCTGGGCGTACTCGCAAAGGGCTTGTTCTGGCGCTTGATCTTGAACATTACGATTTCGCGAAAGGTTCATCCAGTCTTATTCGGGCTACCGAGGGCACGATTGTCGAGCGTCTGCCCCCACGCATGAAAATTCGCGAAGGTGCTGATCTGGAATTTCCACATATCCTTGTGCTGATCGATGATGCTCTGCGCACAGTCATTGAACCGCTTCAGCTTGCCAAATCTAATATGGAAAAGATCTATGATTTTGATCTGATGTTGGGAAGCGGTCATCTTGCGGGCTACCTGGTTAGTTCCGAACTCCAAAACGGGGTTATCACCGCACTCCGGGGTTTGTCTCAGCCAGATGTTTTTGCTGAAAAGTATGCTGTCCAGGATCAACCTGTGCTATTGTTTGCAATGGGCGATGGCAATCATTCTTTAGCCACTGCCAAAGCTATTTGGGAAAAACTCAAGCTAACGCTAGACCGATCCAAATGGGATGGGCATCCAGCTCGTTATGCCCTGGTTGAGATTGAAAATGTACACGATGAAGCACTCAATTTTGAGCCGATTCATCGCGTACTCTTTGGTCTAAAGCAGGATCTGCTGGGGGCTCTCCAAATGCATTTCGGAATTAATTTTCATTTTACGCCGGTTGTCAACGCGGATGAACTGGTTAAACGAGTTGATTCTCCCCGCGGCACGAGCCAGGCGATTGGCATCATTGTTGGTGGACAGGTTTTCGGTGTGATTGAAATTGACAACCCATCATCCAATCTGCCAGTTGGAACGCTCCAGACGTTCCTGGACCAATTTCTGAAGGCAGGTGGCGCCGAAAAGATCGATTATGTACATGGCGCGGATGTGACTGTTCAGCTGGGCAATCTACCCGCTAACGCCGGATTTTACCTGCCTGGGATGCACAAGTCTGATCTGTTCAAAACAGTTATTCTGGATGGTGCTCTGCCACGGAAGACCTTTTCCATGGGCGAAGCGCATGAGAAACGCTTTTATATGGAAGCGCGGAAAATTGCATAAAAATAAGAGCCGGTCACTGACCGGCTCTTATTTTGTCCAGGGCTTCTGTAAGGTCCAGGGGATAGGGGGCCGTGAAAGTTAAGCGTTCGCCGTTCACCGGATGGTTGAAAGTCAATGCCTGTGAGTGCAATGCCGGTCGGTCGATCAGATCGGTTCGAGGGGCGCTGTACAGGCTATCGCCCAATAGAGGATACCCCAAAGCAAATGCATGCACACGAATCTGGTGTGTTCTTCCGGTTGCGGGAGTTGCTTCCAGTAGCGCATATCTCTGGTAGCGCTTTAGAACTATAAATTTTGTCTCGGTTGGTTTGCCTTTGCCGTTATCCACGACTGTTCGGTGACTGTGTCCAACATTGACGCGCAGTTTGTGTTTGGCAGTATGTTCATCCCATTTTGGAATGCCCACACAAACTGCATGATATACCTTTTGAGCTGTGTGCTTTTCGAACTGGATATTTAATGCACGGTGTGATTCGATTGTGCGGGCGAAAACCATCACGCCACTGGTAACCTTGTCCAGCCGGTGGGCTACCATCAGTTCCGGGTATTTCTCCAGAAGCAATTTTAGCAGGTAGGGCGCGTCTGGTTCCCACCCGTCAGGCAGTACCGGTAGGTTGGCAGGTTTATTAACGATGAGGATATCCCCATCTTCGTAAAGCAGTAATTTTTTTACAGGTGGAATAATCATGGCGCAATTGTATCAGTGAGGGTCGGATGATGCAAAAGTGCGAATTTGCACTTAGAGATTTCTATTATTTGCTGCATACTATACCTTCCTATTGGTACCTGCAGGCTGTTCGTGAGCCTGTATTCTTGGAATCTAGACGTGCTATCTATAATATTGTAAACGACTTCATTCTAAATGCCAGCTAAGAATACGCTTTACGGGTTGTGGCGCTTTCGAAATTTGAAGGTTTCTCTGATCTCAGGGTGCGTAGCGAGCCTGTTTACCCGGTTTCTATCATAATTGCAAATAGTTGAATAGCGGTTTTATTAAATCGTCGTTTATAATCAGATTATGTATTTCCCAATGATTACCAGAGCTGGGATTTTTTTTCTGCACTTAATATTTTGTGCGACAACTGGGAATTAATACTTTGAATGAGCAGCCTATCCGATTATTAATCGTGGATGACCATCCCGCGTTACGGTATGGATTGGTTGAATTATTCCATCACGAGCCGGATTTTAACGTCGTGGCAGAGGCTTCCGATGGGGTAGAAGCAGTTGAAAAAGCATTTTCTCAGAATCCAGATGTGATTCTCATGGATTTGGGCTTACCAAAAAAAAGCGGACTGGAAGCAATTAAAGAAATTCTTCAACGCAATCCGGAGTCCAGGATAATTATCTTCACGTCCTATTCCGAAGGCGATCAAATCCTGGCGGCCATTAAGGCAGGTGCGATTGGTTATCTTGTGAAAGATAATTCACCTCAAGAAATATTTTACGCAATCCGGAATGCGCATCAGGGTAAACCAACTTTATCAGCTCGAACAGAACTTAGCCTTTTTCACCAAATCCAAAATAACAAGTCAACTGCCCCTAACCTGCAAGCGCTTACGACTCGTGAGCTTGATATTTTACGCTGGCTGGCTTTGGGTTTGACAAATTCTGAAATTGCCCATGAAGCAACGATAACAGAAGGCACAGTTCGCTCTCACGTTAGCAATCTGATCAGTAAACTTGGCCTGGAAAACCGGGCCCAGGCGGTTGTTTATGCGATCCGAAAAGGGCTGATAAATGTGGATGAAGAAAAATTATAATATCACTCCGGTTTAATTATTGATTTATGCCCATTTTGTCGCGTCCCGGAATTATTTCCAGGACGTTTTGTGTTTTTATATAAAAATGTTTGATTTTTGTTCCCGCGTCAACATTTGTTGACTGCAACTGTGGATTTTCCGTCCGCAACTTTGAAGTACTATTTCAACGTGACAGGGATGACAAAAAAGCTAGCATCGGCTATTCTAAGATATATGCTTATGACTCTTTTTTGGGCAGAGGAGACTTCTTATTTATGATTGCGAATAATGTCGATGCGTCGATCAACGATAAAAAAAGAATATTGATTATTGATGATGATGCAAATTTCTTACTAGGTATTTCAAGAACTTTGATGAAAGCAGACT
Organism: uncultured Anaerolineae bacterium; assembly: GCA_903854805.1. The sequence goes on along the minus strand of CAINXK010000382.1, from coordinate 9,538 downwards.
ATGATGTAATCTCTGCATCCGATGGGATGTATGGCATTAAAATGGCCCAGACCGATCATCCTGATTTGATTCTGTTGGATGTAAATATGCCAAAGATGACCGGTTTCCAGGTAAAGATGGTTTTGAACAGACTGCCGATTACCCAATCAATCCCTGTTATATTTTTAACTGCTCTTAGTGATCGGACCAACATCTTGAGTGGGTTGTATTTGGCAGAAGATTATATTACCAAGCCGTTTGATGCCGATATTTTAATCGCCCGGTTGAAGGCGCTTCTTCGGACCATCAATCTTGGCTATCGTAAGGCAGTAAAAGATTCTAAAGTTACAAGTTTCTCTATGGAAACACTGCAACAATGGGGAGAATCAATCGAAATATATGATTCTGGTACAGCAGGCCATACTTTACGAGTTACCCGTTGGGCAGTTGCCTTAGCAAGATCCCTTGGGTTGGCCAGCGCCGAATTGGAGATAATTCGCAAAAGTTCCATGCTCCACGATATCGGCAAGCTCGCTATTCCAGATAGCATTCTTAATAAGCCCGGACCGTTGACATCTGATGAATGGAAGATTATCCATGAGCACCCTGTGCTGGGTTATCAGATGTTATCTGCCACCGAATCTTTGCGTCCACTACGTGATATTCCCCTATGTCATCATGAACGTTGGGATGGACTTGGCTACCCAGGGAAACTTCGTGGAGAAGAAATTCCTCTGGTGGCGCGGATATTTAGTATTGTCGATGTTTATGACGCACTACTTTCAAACCGGCCGTATAAGTTTGCCATTGAAGAAAGTGTGGTCAAAGAAATGATTTTTTCCCAGCGTGAAAAACAGTTTGATCCGAAAATTGTGGATCACTTTTTGTCTAACTTTGATACATTGAAAAAAGAGGTGGCGAATGAACTCAATTAATAAAACGATCCTGGTTATTGACGACGATAAAAAATTCTCACTTGGGCTGGTTGCTGTCCTGCGCCGGGAGGGTTTTGATGTGATCAATGCTGGCAATGGTGCTGAAGGCATGGCCGCCATTCGCTCTTCAAAGCCAGATATCATCCTGTGCGATATCATGATGCCGCCACCCAACGGTATCCAACTAAAAAAAGAACTGGCGAATGATCCTCAGTTGGGGCATATCCCCTTTTTTTTCCTGACCGCGCGCACTGCTCAAGTGGACAAGCTGGCTGGTTTGCAAAGCGGAGCCGACGATTACATCACCAAGCCTTTTGATGTAAACGAACTGTTGGCTCGAATCCAATCAGTGATCCGCCGGGAGGAGCGCGGGCATACTCGCGGAATTCAGGATAGCATCGCTGATCTGGACAAGTTGCGGGCTAATATTTCAACTAACTTGAGCCACGAGATGCGCACACCTCTGACGGTTATTTTATCGACCCTGGAACTGATCCTAAAAGATAAATTTGTTCAGGGCAATGTTGAATTGGATGAATATATCAATACAGCCAGCAGCAGTGCTTACCGCTTGAAATTTCTGGTTGAAGACCTGGAGATGCTTTACGATATGGATCAGGGTAGCTTGAATTCCATGGGTCAAAGGATTGATTTTAGTTTTCACCTTAGAAACCCGATCAACCAAACGCTCAGCCTGTGGGAAAAGAAAAAGTTAAATATCCAGATTAACATCAACCCATTGACAGAAATATTTGCCCCGAGGAATGAGTTCGGACATGTAATTGCTCATCTGGTTGATAATGCTTGTAAATTCAGCCCGGAAAAGGGCAAAGTGGTTATCTCTGTTCAGCCTGGCGAGCAGGGAGGTTCGATTATTGAAATAACCAACGATGGTATTGGCGTTCCGCCGGAACTGCGCGAAAAGGTCTTCGAACGTTACTACCAGATCAGCCAGGGGGAAACCAGGGATTTCGGCGGTCTGGGAGTTGGGCTCACGATTGCAAGGACATTTGTACGCGCCTGGGGGGGCGAAATCAAGATCCTGGACAGCTTGTCCGGGTGCCGAGTACAAATGGTTTTACCACCATTTGTATTGGAATAATTTCTTATTGTTGGAGTGATAATGGCAGATTTACTTCTTATTGACGATAATCCTAATTTTCGTTTGGGGCTTGCGGCGAACCTACGCAAAGCTGGTTTCAGTGTGGCTGTTGCCGCGGATGGGACCGAAGGGATCAAACTTGCCAACGAAATTCACCCAGGATTGATCCTGTGCGATTTAAAAATGCCATCGCCTGATGGTATGGAAATCAAGCGCATTCTTAACGAAGGAAAAGCTACAGAGGGCATCCCCTTTGTATTTCTCTCGGCCTTATCTGCTCCGGCGATTAAAAGTTCTGGTTTGAGTATAGGTGCGGAAGATTACATCACAAAGCCGGTCGATATTGTTGAATTGATCGCCCGCATCCAGGCTATTCTTAAGCGCAGAGAACGCGCAGACCTGCTGGCCCGGCAGGAAGTTCGGCAATTATTGGATAATCTGTCAACTTCTTTGCCAATCCATACCAGTCATCATTTCCGAACCTACCTGGGTGTTTTACTCCTTTCCTTGGAAATGATTGCCAAAAACCAATCGCCGACAGATCAATACCTGGAATATGCTCGAAACAGCGCCTACCGGATGAAAATCTGGATGGAGACCTTGATTTGGATGAATGAATATGATCTGGGCCGATTCCCAACTGTTGGCGAACAGGTCGATCTCGAATATTCATTTCTCATTCCAATTAAGGAAGTTTTTGATATATGGCATGACAAGAATTTAAGATTGGATTTTAAGCTTGATAATGGCCTCACCATTTTCACTCCGGCGCGTGTTTTCACGCAGGTGGTTTGTCACCTGGTTGATAATGCCTGCAAATTCAGTCCGGAAGGTGGATTGGTACAGGTGATACTGCAAGCCAACGGATCGGCCGGGTGCACGCTGACGATCGTAGACCAGGGCCCCGGAATTCCAGCCGATAAGCGCGAGACTGTATTTGAGCGGTTTTCTCAAATGCCATATGATCAAGGACTTCCTGAAAACCATGGCATGGGGCTGGGATTATTCATGGCCCGTTCTTTTGCCAGAACGCAGGATGGCGATGTCAAAATACTTGAATCCGATTCGGGTTGCAATGTGCAAATGGTACTCAAGAATAAAGCCAGTCACTCAAAATAAATTATCATTCGCAAGATAAGGTTGTCAATCTCGATCCTGCAAATTAATGGTTCAGCGGCTTGCCAAATGCTAATTTTAGGTGTAAGGTAGTAGTTGGGTAGGTATAAATATCCTTACGGTTAACAATTTATACCATCGCCAGAAAGTGTTTGCCTTGTATTCTTCCGATGATCTGGTGGGGGCATCCCTGTCCGGACAAGGCGCTGGGGAAGAGAAGGATTGATTTTGATGACGAAACGTATGCTCTCAATTCAGGGCGAAGACCAACCAGAATCGCAAGATTCCGGTTGGTCTTTTCATGACCTGGCTGACTTTCTGCCAGATGCGATCATTATTCTGAATAAAGCTCTGATGATTGTCTTCCTGAATTCTGTTGCCCGAGAGATGTTTGGTTATCAAGAATCTGAACTGATTGGTCAAAACCTGGATTTATTGCTACCTGAAAAGTATCTTGCAATTCATCAAGAGCATCTCTCAAAATTTTTCACAGACTCAGGGGGTATTCGCCGGATGGGGGGCGACCGGGTTGTCTATGGCAAACACCATTCCGGTTATCTAATTCCACTGGATATTTCCATTAACAAACGCAGTTATCGAAGCCAGGATTTTGCAATTTGTGTTCTTCGTAACATAAGTGAGAAGCTTGCTAATAAAAAAGCACTCAATGAGACGGAACAACGTTATCGGGGCATGATTGATTCTCAGCATACGCTCGTTGTGCGAGTGGATGCTGAAGGTCGCTTTGTTTTTGCCAACCAGGCCTATTGCACCATGTTTGGGAAGAATCTGGATGAATTGATTGGCAGTTCTTTCACTCCTTCGGTTCATCCGGACGAACTACCCCTCACTCTGGAAGCCATGAAAGATCTGGAAAGACCTCCTTACCGGATAAATATTACCCAACGTGCCATGACCATGCGTGGTTGGCGCTGGATTGCATGGGAAGATAGCGTCATCCACGACTCATCCAAAAATCTTTATGAAATTCAGGCAGTTGGGGTCGATGTCACTGAGACTAAAAGAGTCGAAGAAGAATTATCCAATAAGATCGCATTGCTTTCGGGATTATTTAATTCGATCCCTGATATTGTTTTCTTTAAAGACGCGCAGGGTATTTACCTGGGGGCTAACCAGGAATTTGCCCGGTTGGTTGGAAAATCGGTTGATGAAATTGTGAACAAATCCGATTACGATCTGTTCGCTCCGGAAATAGCAGATTTTTTCCGCGAAAATGACCGCATGATGGTGGAACAAGGCAAACAACGCCATAATGAAGAATGGATAAAATATCCGGATGGCCAACAAGTCCTTCTGGACACCCTGAAAGCCCCTCTTTATGACAGCTACGGTCAGACAATTGGTGTTCTCGGCATCAGCCGTGATATAACCGCTCGGAAAAAGATGGAAGAAATTGCCATCGTTGAGCGAAATCTGGCCATCATCCTCGCGCAGAAATCAACAATCGCAGATGCGCTGCCACTTGTTTTGGATTTAGCCCTGCATGTTTCTGATATGGACTGCGGTGGCATTTACCTGGTGGACCGGCCGAGCCGGGATTTAGTATTAATGACTCACAAGGGTCTTTCGGATGCTTTTGTTGATCGGGCAAACAAGTACAAAGCAGGTTCAGGTCAACATAATATTGTGATGAGTGGTAATTCAATATATCAACCCTATCTGCATGTACCGACAATTAAGAATGAAATCGCTTTAAACGAGGGCTTGCACATTAGTGCGATTGTTCCGATCCAATTTAATGGCGATGTGATTGCTTGTATGAATGTTGCCTCGCATACACTCGATGACATGCCTGACTACCGTCGTAATGCGCTGGAAAACCTTGCTTTTCAAATTGGTAATATGCTTGCCCGGTTTCATGTTCAGGCTGAATTGTTTGAAAGTCAGGCTGAGCTCCAAAGCATGTTTGATTCACTGATGGATTATGTTTTTGTTCTCGATGATCACGGAATTATCATTCAGGTTAATCAAAAAGTGCTGGACAGCCTGTGTTATTCGCGCGATGAATTACTCGGGAAAAGTGTCTTGGAAGTTCATCCGTATGAACAGCGAGCGCATGCCTGGCAGATTGTGCAGGATATGCTTGCTGGTTTAATCGATGCATGCCCTCTGGAATTGATCAAAAAAGATGGCACCCATATCCCGGTTGAAACCAAGGTGGCGCACGGACGTTGGGGAAGTCAGGATGTTTTGATTGGGGTTAGCCGGGATATTACCGACCGAAAAGCCGCAGAAGAAATGATCCGGGAAAGCGTACAAGAGATTGAGAGCTTTTTTGATGTTTCGCTGGATCTTCTCTGTATTGCCGACTTGCAGGGGAATGTTCTGCGGTTGAACAAAGCCTGGGAAAGTACGCTTGGGTATTCCACAGACTCTTTATCACAAAGGAATTTGTTGGAATTTGTGCACCCTGATGATCTACAGGCTTCCATCGAAGAAATGAAGCGCCTTGGTGCTGGTCAAAAAATCTTGAATTATGTAAATCGCTATCGATGTGAAGATGGAAGCTGGCGTTATATTGAATGGCGCGCGCAGGCAGATGGTAACCGAGTTTATGCCGCAGCCCGCGATATTACTGAACGAAAGGCAGCTGAAGATGCGCGGTTGGAACAGACCAAACTCCTGGAATACCGCCAGAAATTTGAAGAAACGCTGACATCCATTTCAACTCGTTTTATCAACCTGCCTCCATCAGAAATTAGCCCGGAAATCAATAACGTATTGAAACAGATCGGCGAGTTCGAACAAGTTGACCGGAGTTATGTTTTTTTGCTGGATTATGGATCTGCCTCGATGACGAATACTCACGAGTGGTGCGCGCCCGGGATTGAATCTCAGATTGACAATTTAAAGGGGTTGCCTACCAGCTTATTCCCATGGTGGATGAAAAAGCTGGAACAGTTGGAAGAAGTTTACATCCCGATTGCATCCCAATTGCCAGATGAAGCTCTGGCGGAACGAGAAATATTGGAATCGCAATCGATCCAATCTGTGCTTGTTGTTCCGCTGGTTTCACATAACTCTCTTGTCGGTTTTCTGGGGTTTGATTCAGTGTTAAGACAACGGTTTTGGTCGCCGGACAGTATCCTGTTGGTCAAAATGGTTGGTGATATCTTATCCAATTCCTTCATGCGCATTAAAATGCAAACTGAATTACTGATGAGCGAAATTCGTAACACTGCTTTGCTCAGCGCAGTTCCAGATTTAATTTTTCGAATTCACCGTGACGGTACTTTCCTGGACTACAAGGCCAGCTCGGTTGACTTGCTTGCTATTCCAGCAGAGCAGGTAGTTGGTTCATCACTCCAAAGTTTTATGCCTTATCCTTTGCATGACGAAGCCATGGTTTGCATCCAGCAGGCGTTGGAAAGTAAAGAGATCCAAACCATGGAATACATACTTAAAATTGGCGATTCGTCGCATACTTTTGAAGCTCGATTTAAAGATAGTGGGACAGATGAAGTTACGGCTATTGTGCGTGATATCAGCGACAGGGCCCGCCTGGAACAAATGAAGTCGGATTTTATCAACCGCGCTACGCATGAGCTGCGCACACCGATTGCCACCATGCTCTTAATGGTTAACTTGATTGATGGCGGCACAACGCAAGAAGAATATAGTGAATATTGGGATGTTCTGAAGAGCGAGTTGGGTCGCGAGCGTTTACTTGTCGAGGATTTGTTGACTGCTGGTCGATTGGAAAGCAATCAGGCTAATTTGCATTTCCGCTATATAGATCTCGGCGAAGTAATGAAGAAGGTCATCCACCAAATTGAAATGCCTGTTCGAGAAAAAGACATCATACTAACTCATCATTTTATGGAAGATTTAGATGAAACTTCCCATGTCATCAATGCGGATGAGAACGCTTTGACCCAGGTTTTTATCAACTTACTGGGAAATGCCGTTAAATTTACGCCTCATGGTGGCAAGGTTGACGTTTCTATGGATAGGCAATTGGATGGTATCGAAATTACAATCACTGACTCGGGTATTGGGATTCCAAGCGAGGATATCCCGATGCTGTTCAATCGCTTTTTTAGGGGCACAAATGCCATTGAGGATGAAATTCCGGGGACAGGAATTGGTTTGTTCATTGTTCGTTCGATTCTAGAAAAACATGGTGGCACTATCAAGGTCCACAGCGAATTAGGCAAGGGTTCTCAGTTCATTATCTGGCTCCCTTTTGATCACTGATAATCAGTAATTGTCCAACAGGGCACAGACGATGACAATTAATACTGAATAGATGGTTTTTAGTTTTCTTTGTTCTTGGGTTGTGCTGACGGAAGCCAGGTTTAGACCCTAATCACCACAAACTTTTACCTGCGAATGAACGAAAACCGGTGGTTTGTCTTGCAGCTGATTATTCTTGCGCTGTTTTGCGCAAAAAATATCTTCCAGATCCTATTCGATATAAATGACCGAAGCCATTATCGTGGGTAAATACGTTTATTGTCTGTGCTGTAAATTGGAAGAGGACAGGGCTGAAATTTAATTTGGGATCAGCGCTTGCTCGTCTTTATTACTGTGGGCGTTCAATTGTAGGTCTCCAGTATCTGGGGGAGTGATAACGAATTCTTTGAATTTCATCATGTCAACCCTTGACATTAACGTTACGTAAGGGTTTATATTTATTTTATGTTCACTGTCAAACAGCTATCCAGGCTTGCGGGAGTATCTCCACGCACACTTCACCATTATGATGCCATTGGGCTGCTTGCGCCGACCCATGTAGCCGAGAATGGCTATCGTTATTATGGGGATGAAGCTCTACTGCTCTTGCAGCAGATCTTATTTTATCGGGAGTTGGATCTATCGCTTGCCGATATCAAGAAAATCGTGGGACGCCGCGATTTCGCAGTGCTTTCTGCACTCGAAGATCACAAACTGGAGCTTGGAAAGCGCATGGCGCGTCTCGAACGGCTGCTTGACACGGTGGATAATACAATTTCGCATCTGAAAGGGAAAAAAGAAATGAGCAGTAAGCAGATATTTTCTGGATTTACACAAGAAGAACAAGAAAAATATGCAGCCGAAGCCGAAACGATGTATGATCCTGAAATCGTAAAAGCATCCAATCGAAAGTGGAAGGCTTATTCTGCAGAACAAAAACAGCAAGTACTTGACGAAGGCAAGCAGATTTATGTCTATATGGCGGCTGCTATGCCTGCAGGTGCAGATTCTCCCGCTGTGCAGGTGCTGATTGAACGTTGGCGTGCGCATATGGATTATTTTTGGACACCAAACCTGGATCAACTGCTTGGCCTGGCGGACCTGTATAACCAGGACTCGCGCTTTAAGGCTACCTTCGACCAGTTGGATCCCAATCTGGCGGAGTTCATGCAATCTGCTGTTCGTATCTATGTGGCTGGAAAAAAGTAATTCCTTCCGCCTGATCTAAAAAGAGAGTTGGGGATTTCTCCCCAGCTCTCTTTTTACTAATCGAGTATATCCAGCAACTCTCTCAGCCGTGTGATTTGATAAGTTACCGCTAGATTTGTGGATTTTCCCCTGGGGTTGTACCAGCAGGTGTCAATACCAAAATCTATGCCGCCCTTAATGTCTGAACTCAAGCTGTCACCAATGATCAGAACCTCTTCTCGAGCCGGCTGGTGTAAGATATCAAAAACGGCCTCGAAAAATTGCCGCGTTGGTTTCGCGGCTCCAATTACCTCTGAGATGAAAACATGTTCAAAGCAGTCGCGCAGGGTCGAACCCTGCAGCCTCGGATCTTGCACATCTTTCAACCCATTGGTGACCAACGCAACCCGATAGCGTTGTTTTAAGTTGTGGATGAGATCGTTTGCGCCGTCCAAAAGATCCGTGCCCAATCCCAGGTTGCGCAGGTAAATCTGGCTGATCAAATGTATATCTCCTTGCAGATCAGCATTTTCAAGGAACAACTTGAAGCGTTTGACGCGCAGTTCTTGAGAAGTTAGCCGTCCTTGTTCGAACTCCTGCCAGACTTGCTGGTTGAAACCTGCATAGAGTTGGATAAATTCTTGCCGGAACGGCAGCCCGGATTGTTCCAGCGTCCATTTTAATGCGTTTGATTCGGCTTTCGAAAAATCAAACAAGGTGTCATCGGCGTCAAAGAGCAGCCAGGTATATTTCAAGTGTCTTTTCCTAAAGTAATTTGAGCGCGGTAGGTCTGAGTTTTCTTGCGCTGAGCTGCGTTGAGTCGGTTTGTGCTTTGCGGATTAAAGGTCGCCTTATTTTGGGGCAACCATGCTCATTGCATATTCTGCCAGCGCCGTAATCGTCAGGCTAGGATTTACGCCCGGGTTACCAGGTACGATTGAGCCGTCTATGATAAACAGTCCAGGGTAATTATGGATTTCAAATTTCTCATCCACCACGCCTTCATTTGCATCCTTTCCCA
>CAINXK010000381.1 GCA_903854805.1 uncultured Anaerolineae bacterium | reverse complement strand
GAAATGCACGCTCGTCGCCTTTTACCACCTGCCCAATGAGTTCTAAATCTTTTTGATCAGTCACACATCCATTGTACCGAAAAATAATTATTTGTCCACGAGCAATATTGTATGTTTTAGAGTTTATTTATCCACAATATACCTGCTAATGATCGGCGGCGATCCATTTGCTGGTTAGGCGGGTATGTTACAGCTCAATTATTGGGCTTGCCCTCACAAAGGTAGCTGGCGAATATGGAATTGGAATGGTTTCCGCCGAGCGGGCTACATTTAATTCAACATCAAAAATGGATGAGGGTCGCGGCTGGTTTGGTTTGTGATCGTTTACGGGTCTTGCAGGTGAGACAGCCCGAAGTCCGTTGGGAGGCGGGTGGTAATTTTTCCCGCGAAATAATCACATAATTCAGCCCATTTTCGCAAACTTGGCGTCGGTTTCTCAATTAATACATTTAGCGGAGTGCCGGGGTAAGCCTGGCACTCCGCTAACAATTATTCGTTCAGGTCTCTGCCGTTGGCATCCGGCTGAAAAATCATGGGATAATTACCTTTTCAGCGATTAGTTTATCAATTTCAGCCGCTGAAAGCTGTAGTTCTTGTTCCAATATTTCCCGGCTGTGCTCACCCAACCGGGGAGGAGCACAAAAGATCTGCGCTGGTGTTTTGGATAACTTGGCAACTGGCCCAACCAGTCTGACGCTTTGACCATCTGCACGCCGGACTTCCTGTACCATCTGGCGGGCACTCGCCTGTGGATCATTCAACGCTGATGGAACGTCTTGGATCGGTCCGGCCGGGATGCCCAATTCATTGCAAAGAGCCAGCCATTCAGACGTTCTCCGCCCAACAAAAACTGCCTGCAGAATTGGGATCAGTGCCTTGCGATTGGCAACCCGGGCTGGGTTAGTTTGGAAACGCACATCAGCTGATAATTCCTGGCGTTGGGCAGCTGCACACAAAGCTTGGAACTGCTTGTCATTGCCCACACCAAGCGCTAAATACCCATCTGACGTTTGGAACACTTCGTAAGGAACAATGTTCGGGTGAGCATTCCCATACCGGCTGGGTGCTTCGCCAGACACCAGATAATTTTGGGCCACATTAACCAGCCAGCCAAGCTGGGAGTCAAGCAGAGCTACATCAATATACTGGCCTTCTCCGGTTACCTGGCGGTGATGCAAAGCAGCCAGAATGGCATGGCTGGCAAATAAACCAGCGGTCACATCTACAATCGCAACACCAACTTTGGAAGGCGAGCCATCCACCGGCCCGCTGACAGACATGATGCCACCCTCGGCCTGGATTATAAAATCATAACCGGTCTGAAGGCGCTTCGGTCCAGTCTGCCCATAGCCGGTGATACTGCAATAAATAAGCCCAGGATTAGATAAAGAAAGCGTTTCATAATCCAGGCCAAACCTGGCCATGGCACCGACCTTGAAGTTTTCGATAACAATATCAGCTTTGTCCGCCAACTTACGGGCCAGGGCCTGCCCTGCGGGTTGCTTCAAGTCCAGCGTCAGACTACGTTTATTGCGGTTTGTGCTCAAATAATAAGCACTCTCGCCCTCCAACCAGGGCGGTCCCCACTTGCGCGTATCATCACCTTCCAGGCTTTCGACTTTAATGACTTGCGCACCGAAATCAGCCAAAAGCATGGAACAATATGGGCCGGCTAGCACTCTGGAAAAATCAAGGACACGTATATCTGCCAGGGCGGAATTGGACAAGGAGCCTCTTTTCTTAATGGAAAACAAAGCCAAAAGTTGAGGTGTTACGAGTGCCAGGTATTTTCATCATAAGCAGGCAGCTCACAGCGCAGCGGCCCATCCTGTCGATAACCCAACAGATACCCCGCCTGCATCAATTGGTGAATTTCGCTGGTCCCTTCATAAATAATGGCACCGCGCGAATTTCGCAAATAACGCTCCACGTCATATTCATCGCTATACCCATAAGCACCATGAATTTGGATTGCTTCATTGGCGGCTTCAAAGGACGCATCCGTGGCAAACCACTTGAGCATGGAAGTTTCCCTGGTATTGCGCAAGCCCTGGTTTTTCATCCAGCCAACTTTTAGATATTGCATCCGACCCAGCTCATAGTCACGCGACATACGCGCAAGTTTTTGTTGAACCAATTGATGTTTGCCAATTTCTTTTCCGAAAGCCTTGCGCGTATTGGCATAACTTACGCTGGCTTCAAGGCTGGCGCGAATTAACCCAACTGCCCCCGAACCAACAGTATAACGTCCGTTATCCAGGCACGACATGGCAATTTTAAAACCCTCGCCTTCCTCACCCAGGCGATTTTCAGCCGGAACGCGCACGTCCTGACAACTTACCCAGCCAGTCGATCCAGCCCGCACGCCCAGTTTTCCGTGCAGATCACCACGCGAAACACCTGCCCAGCTGGTATCCACGATAAAAGCTGATAGCTGATCATGCGGATCGGGACGCTCCGGGTTGGTACGCGCCACCCATAAAATGTGGTGCGCCTTTGAGGCCAGCGAAATCCACATCTTTTCACCGTTCAGAATGTAATCACTCCCATCCCGGCGGGCACTGGATGCCATATTGGCTACATCACTACCAACGCCGGGTTCTGTCAGGCCAAACATCGCATATTTTTCGCCCTTGGCCTGCGGCACTAGATATTTTTGTTTTTGCTCTTCAGTTCCCCATTGCAAAATGGCCATGCTATTCAAACCAGTGTGAACAGACATTACGACGCGAACACTGGTATCCATGGCTTCAAGTTCCTCACAAACCAGGCCAAGCGTGATGTAATCAAAACCCTGTCCGCCATATTTCTCCGGTATGCAAATCCCCAGAATACCCAGTTCACCCATGCGAGGCAGAAAACTCGGCGGCATTGATTGAGAACGGTCTGCCTCTTTGATCACTGGTGCAACTTCCTTGCGGCAGAAATCACGTACAACCTTAACAACTTGCAGATGTTCTTCGCTTAATGTGAAATCCATTGGGTTCTCCTTAATGAAGGTAGGGCAGAAAAAGATACCTGCGTAAAAGTGGTCAGGGCGCGGGCAGCTGCTCCGGAAAATAGCCCAGGGCAGTGGAAATTTGATGCGTTACATCGAGCAGAGCCGGAACGATCTCGGCTTTGAGCCGCTCTAAACTGATCCGCTCTACTGTACCAGTCACGTTGACAGCCGCAATTACACTTCTGGAAATATCCCGAATGGGTGCCGAAGCCGCGCGTAGACCGGAAGCCAACTCCTCGTCATCCAATGCGTACCCATTCTGACGGGCAAAGTCTAATTCGCCGCGCAACGCGTCTGGCGTGGAAACTGTCCTGGGTGTAAATCTGATCAACTCATTTGATTCAAGTAATTTATTTAATGCAACTGTCGGAAGATCTGCCAATAAGACCTTACCAAGCGAGGTACAATGCGCTGGCAAACTCGACCCAATCCCCAATATTACACCTACAATCATTTGGTTTCGAATTCGGTCGATGTAAATGGTTTGAAATCCATTCAATACTGCCAGACTGACCGTTTCTCCGATTTCTTGCGATAGCCGTTCAAGGTAGGGGTGAACAATCTGTCGAATTTCTATGCTATTTATGGCCGTAAAACCCAATTGCAATACTTTCAACCCGGGTCGATACAAGCGCGTGGATGGGTCCTGTTGCAAGTACTGCATCGCCTCCAGAGTCGAAAGCACCCGATAAGCCGTACTTTTATTTATCTGAAGAGTTTCAACAATCTGGGTCAGGGACAGAGCTGGACAGTTGGCAGAAAACAACGACAATATTTCAAGCCCTCGCGCCAGGGCTTCTATGTTATAACGAGATTTTTGGGCAGGATCATCAAGTTTCATCTAATAAAACCATATATCATTTGATAAAACCTATTCTAGACGTGCACAGCCTATTTGTCAAGGATGAAGAATAGACCAAAAACAGATTGCAGTCGGATAGGATCAACATCAAACTCCCGAAAGGAATTTATATTCTTCCCCCGGATTAGCCAAGTAGTTATTCCCGACAGCCAACCCGGGTAAAGGCATATAATTATGGTGCGATTAATTTTAATCAAAACCATCTACGGCTGTTTCTTTAATAAAAAATAAAAAGAGATTTTACGCAGTTGTATTTAAGCAAAACAATGCTAAGCACCCGGCAGGGCGAACATCTGCCAGGCAACATGAGCAATGGAAAACCCAATCTGCTCTTAATCGTCAAAACCACATTCGGTTCTAAAATGAAGCGGTTACCATAATGAAAAAAGCAGTGAAAAAACTATTTATCTGGACACCTGATGATATCTTGGCCTGGGAGAAGATCCGTCAGCAAGGTTTTTGGCATTTTGTCTTGCGCTATGGACTGATCTTTTTCGGAATGATCTTATTTGTTCTGACCGGTGGGATAACCATCATTGCAAACATCCTGGCGCAGGCTAGCATTGCAAATCTACTTTTTCAGTTAGTCTTTGTCGGGGGTGTTTGCTTGCTGGGTGGATTGTTTGCCGGACTTCTGACCTGGTGGCTGGAAGATACAATTTACATGAAAATTAAGAAATCCCGTTCCTGACCCAGCCTCGGACTAGTATTCAGAACTCTTCTTTAATAATTTTCGAAGCACCTGGCCGAGCTCATCCAGGCGGATTGGTTTGCTGAGGTATTCATCCATCCCGGCGGCAAGACAAATGTCGCGATCACCGACCATGGCATTGGCAGTTATAGCAATGATTGGAATGTGTTGACCTGCCTTAGCCTCTTGCTGACGAATCTGTCGCGTGGCAGTCAGACCGTCAAGATCGGGCATATTTACATCCATCAAAATGATCGAGAAATCATCCGGGTTGTCTCGGATTAAATCAATTACATCAACACCTGAAACAACCGGAAGACCGCTTAGCCCAAAAGTGCGTAACTGTTGAACCATTAAGTTGCGGCTGCCATCATCATCGTCGACAACCAGGGCAGGCTTTTGGTCCTGAAATCTCAAAAAATACTTAATCGGTGGCACATTAAAACCATTTTCGGATTTCGGGCTGGAATCTGCTGAATCCAATGTTGGAATCAGCCCCAGTGGAACTGAGAACCAGAAGGTGGAGCCTTCGCCTTCGGCAGACAACACCCCAACATCGCCATACATTAAATCAACCAGGCGTCGCGAAATTGCCAAACCCAGGCCGGTACCACCATACTTACGAGTAACACTGTCATCTGCCTGGGTAAACGGTTCAAACAGGCGCTCACGGGTCGCTTCAGAGATTCCAATGCCGGTATCACGAACAGTGAAAGTCACCAATATAAATCCGTTCGGAATGATGGTGCCGTTTAGATCGACTGAAACCCGGCCTTCTTCGGTAAATTTAACAGCATTACTCAATAAATTTATTAACACCT
>CAINXK010000380.1 GCA_903854805.1 uncultured Anaerolineae bacterium | reverse complement strand
TGCTCAGGCTATCTTCGACAGGCAGGCTTGCGGCTGTCGGTTGTGTCTCTGCGGCGGAAACCCACTCGGGCGCGGTTGCGCTGCGCTCGGCGGGTGCGGTGATCAGTTCTTCAGGTTTGGCGCCTTGTGAGACAGCCAGCGATTCGAGCCAGGCCAAAGCATCGTCCTGGTCGGAGGCGCTGGTGCCAGGGCCGGTGACCAATGCCGAGAGTGGTTCTTCGGTGTTGAGGTTATCTTCGTCAGGCAGGCTTGCGGCTGCCGGTTGTGTCTCTGCGGTGGAAACCCACTCGGGCGCGCTAGCACTGCGCTCGGCGGGCGCGGTGATCAGTTCTTCAGGTTTGGCGCCTTGTGCGGCGGCCAGCGATTCGAGCCAGGCCAAAGCATCGTCCTGGTCGGATGCACTGGTGCCAGGGCCGGTGACCAATGCCGAGAGCGGTTCTTCGGTGCTCAGGCTATCGTCGACAGGCAGGCTTGCGGCTGTCGGTTGTGTCTCTGCGGCGGAAACCCACTCGGGCGCGGTTGCGCTGCGCTCGGCGGGTGCGGTGATCAGTTCTTCAGGTTTGGCGCCTTGTGAGGCGGCCAACGATTCAAGCCAGGCCAAAGCATCGTCCTGGTCGGAAGCACTGGTGCCAGGGCCGGTGACCAATGCCGAGAGTGGTTCTTCGGCCGCCGGGCTGATTAGTTCAGAGCTGGGCTGAGTTGCTTCGTCGGCTGCTGGGCTGGGTGCTTCTTCAGCGGCCACGTTTTGATCCTGGGTCAGCGATTGCAGCCATTGTGCGGCTTGGTCCTGTTGATTGTTAGCCCCGGCATCTGGAGCAGCAGTTTGTGCACTGGCTGGCTGGCTCGTCGCTGCCATTTCGGCAGATTCTGATGGTGTTGTGATTTGCCCGGCCATCAACATTTCCAACCATTTGAAGGCTTCTTCCTGATCGGCCTCGCCCAGGGCTGGAGCAGGTGGGCTGGAAACCGGATTGGTTTGTGCAGAAAATTCTGGGATATCGCCAATCCGATCGAGGGAACTGCCGGAACTGTCCTCTTCATGGATGGGTTCGTCTGGTGTGGCTTCCAGGCTGTAAGTTGGTTGTTCGAGTGAGCCCAACCAATCATTCTCTGTTTCTGGTTGGGTGGCGTTTTCAACATCCGGAGACATGAACTGGTTCAACCAATCGGCGCTTTCGTCGGCTGAAGGCGAGTCGGAGGCTGTGCTGGGGGCAGGTACTTCAGCGGCCAGTCCTTGCATCCAATCTGGTGTATCTTCGATGGCGGCAGGCTCAGATGGAGATGTTTGTGGAGTTTCCAGGTTTTCCGCGACGACCGGCCAGACGTCCATCTCTTGCGGCAAGCTGGGGATGGTTTCGGTTGTAAGCGTGCTGACAGGCTCAGAGCTTGGTGGGGTTTGGCTGGTGGTTGGTTCCACTGCCAGCTCCTTCAGCCAGTCTGGGGTTTTTTCGAGCGCGGCGGCCTCAGCCTGAGTCTCCAGCGACAGGTTGTCCAACCAGTCGGGGGTATCCCCGGCCGGCGGGTTGCTTGAAGTTAGCGGCTTTTCAGGTTCGCTGAGCCAATCAGGCAGTGTCGCCGCGGGGTGTTCAATTCCAGTCCTGGCTTCTTCAGCCGGGGTAAGGTCATTCAACCAGGCCAGGTTATCATCTGCGGCTGCTTGCCCAGCGTTGAGAGCAGGCCCAGAACTATCCAGCCAATCCAAATTGTCGCCAGTTGGAATTTCGGGGGAAAATATTTGAGTCGGGATATTTTCGGTGGGTGCCAGAGCGCTTTCCTGGTCCGCAATCTGCGTGGCAGGTGTTCCAAGACCATCCAGCCAATCAAAATCTGCTTCTTCTTCGCCGGGCTGGCTGGCAGCGCCGGATTCGGGCGCAACGGTTGCGGGCGCCATGGCTTTCAGCCAGGAAGGGATCTCTGCGGCGGCCAGTTCATTGGAAGCTGCGCCGGGTTGTTCTGGTTCATCGAACTGATTGATTTCTGGTTGGGGTTCGCCGCTGGATGCTGCCCAGCCGGATTGCTGCATCCAGTCAGGAATTCCTTCGGCGCTCGCTGCGCTGTTGGCCTGGGTGTTGGTGCCGACCTGATGACTTTGGCCGGGCTGCCAATCCAGACGTTCGAGCATGATTGTGTTTTCCGGCACACTTTGGGTGTCAAAGGCCGGGCTGTTTGCACCTGATGCATACGGATCAAGTGAACGAATCCGGCGCTGATATTGATCCAGGCTCTGAGCGCTGGTATCTGGTAGAAGTTCTACCAAAATTCGGTTGCCATCCAGGCTGTATGGGTAGAGTTTGAGCAGTTCGACGCAGCTTTCGATGGCCTCATTTTTCATGTCGGCGCGGAAATAAGCACGCGCCAGCAAGGTTTTCATATCAGTGCGGGAATTATCCTCGGACAGAACCGACTTGATCTCGGTAATGGCGCGCTGGTATTCTCCGGCCTTCATGTATATCTGAGCCAGAGCACCACGCGTCAGGTTAATGCGCTCAGGTTCAAGCCCGTCGCGGCGGCCGTACAGGCGGCGTAATTCAGACTGTATGCCGCCATTGGTGGAGTTGATCTCAAAAGCACGCTCCATGTGCCAGATGGCCATGTTCAGGTCGCGTTTTTCGTCGTTGACAATGCTCATCCCCAGCTGGGAGACGAAATCGTCTGGCACGGCCAGCAGCACTCTCAAAAAGATGTCCGCTGCCTCTGTGTAGCGATGAGCTTCCAGGTAAGCCTTTCCCATCAAGCGGTAGGTTTCCAAATGCTTGGGGAAATTCTTGAGGATGTGCATGCAGTGAGCAACAGCCTCCTCAGTATGGCCCTGGTCGATCAGGGCTTCTATTTCTCGGTTATAGGCTCGCAGGGCAACTTTTACCATGGCAGAACTCCAGTTTCAAGAGGCACCAAACTCTGATAAGCGACAAGTTTAGTTATAGAACAAGGGCAGGGGCTTGACGGCGGTCTGGCTGAATGTGTGTGCCGCCAGGACTGCTTCCCTGGCCCGATTGAGCTTTTCACGATCGTTGGCGTGCACAATGCAGAGCGGTTCACCGGCCTGGATATACTCGCCAACTTTATGTAAGATTTCAAAACCAACTGCATGATCGATCAAGTCGCCTTTTTTTGCGCGTCCGGCACCCAGGTCCACAGCGGCTTCACCGATCAGGCGGGCATGGATCTGGGCCAGATAACCAGATACCGGCGCTGCGACGACTTCCACGAAAAGCGCTTTCTCCATTTTATCAGGTTGGTCGATGAATGATACATCCCCAGCCTGGGCTATCACCAGCTGCCGGAACTTCTCAAAGGCACTGCCATCTTGTATGACTGCCTCGGCCAGTTGACGGGCGGATTCCAGATCGGTTGCGCGGCCGCCCAGCACAAGCATGTGTTGGCAGGCTACCAGGCAATGTTCGCGAAAATCGGCCGGACCAGCTCCATGCAGTACATCGATGGCTTCTTTGACTTCCAGAACATTGCCGACGGCAAAGCCGAGCGGCTGATTCATATCCGAAAGCAAGGTCATTACTTTGCGACCGGCCAGTTCGCCGATGGCAACCATGGTTTTTGCCAGCTCGCGGGTTTCATCCAGAGTCTGCATAAAAGCGCCCAACCCGGTTTTGACATCCAGCACGATGGCGGTAGCCCCGGCGGCGATTTTCTTGCTCATGATCGATGATGCGATCAGTGGGATGGATTGGACCGTGCCGGTTACATCTCGCAAGGCGTAGAACTTGCCATCCGCCGGCGCCAAATCTAGAGATTGACCGGTCAGCACAATGCCTATTTCTTTTAATTGCTGTTTGAATTCTTCCGTGCTCAGGTTGACCCGGTAACCGGGGATGGATTCCAACTTGTCCAGTGTACCGCCGCTGAATCCCAGCCCGCGTCCAGACATCTTGCCACACGGCAGGCCGCAGGCAGCCACGATGGGCAGGACGGCCAGGGTGGTTTTATCACCCACTCCGCCGGTGGAATGTTTGTCCACGGCCACATCGACGATATCTGCCAGGTCCAGGATCTGGCCCGAGCGCGCCATGGAAAGCGTCAGGTCGGTGGTCTCGCGTGCAGTCATCCCATTGAGTAAAACAGCCATGGCCCAGGCTGAAGCCTGGTAATCGGTTATTTCGCCACGGGTATAGCCCTGGACGAAAAAGTCGATCTCTTCCGGGCTTAGTTCTTGTTTATCGCGTTTTTTAATAATGATATCGATACTACGCATGACACTCCTGAGAATACTTATTCTATTGTAACTTAAATTTCTCCGGACGTTCTTGCGGTCTGGCAGCTGCTGTTGAAGTTAACAATTCCATCGAGGCCGGTGAGCTGATTAGCTCCTGAGAAGATTCCAGCCTTGAGCGGTATCCTGCACACTCCAGCCCAGGTCCGCAATCTGCCGGCGCAGATCGTCAGAAGCGGCCCAATCCTTGCGGGTACGGGCGGCATGGCGAGCCTCGGCCAGGGTCTGCACCGCAAGCGGCGCGGTCTGTGGGTCCGCTGTTTCCGGTTCTGGCGTGTTCAACGCCAGTGCCCAGGCTGTTTCAGAGATGCCACTTGAAGCCGGGAGCGGATCCAGCAACGGCCCGATTTCTGAAAGCGGGAAGGTGCTGCCGGATGGATGGATTTGTGGGTTACAGGCGCGCACCAACGAGACGGAACTGACTCCCATCACCTGGCATTCGCGCCGCGCAAAATCCATAATGATGCCGGTGTGTTCGTCCAATCCAAGCACGGTGTGGTCGACGGGCAGTGCTGCGCACCATTCGCTAAAACGTTCCATCCCAATGAAACAGCGACTGGTGTCAACATCCGCGCCGCCATCGGTATTGTTCCAGTGTGGGACGATGGAAAGCGGGGTTTCCAGGTCTGCGAAAAAGTCCAGGCCTGGCACGGTGTGCACATCCAATCCGACCTTGTATATTTCGTAAACTGGCAGGCCAAAGGCTCCCACGGCGATTGTAGCAGCGCTGGAGAACACGAGTGTGGCTCCCATGCGATGCCGGGCGCGGATCAGCTCCCAGGCCAGGCTGCCTTGCAGCTGTCGGATGGCATAGGTTGGGCTGCCCGGCCCCATAAAGATCATATTGGCCCGTAAGAGTGGGGCGCAGATTTCGGGATCGTCCGGGCTGAAGAGCCCACCTTTTTTGCGGGCCGAGATCACATCCACTTGTGGATGATAGTTGCCCAGGCGAGTTCTGAGAAAATCGACCACTTTTCCAGCCACCTGGCCCGAATTTAGCTCGAACCCGGCGGGTGTTTCCAATACAGCAATCCGCAGCGGACCGGAAATCTGTCGCGCGAGCTGTTCAAAGATGCGCCCACCGGCCAGGGATGTTTCTCCTGAGCCGAGGAAGGCTATGTTTCCCATTTTCATTTTTCACCTGTAAAGTCAAGAAACCACCGCCTGGGGGTATTTCACGCCAGGGCCTGCTAACGAAGTAATCACTATCTCGGCTACTACTGATTTTTCATATTTACGCAACGGTATCCAGCGAAGATCTTAATCAGTGCCACGATTTCCTGCAAGCGTACGCTGATCGCCGTATTGCAAAGATTAGAATGGTGATAAGCTAAACCGATGCAGCGCTGGGCTGAACCTGTTTTTCGTTCATCTTATCCAGCATCGCCAACACAAGCTTGTTCTCGGGGATATCAGACATCGAGTCGCTGTAGTGCTGGTAACGGATCTGACCTTTTTTATCGATCAATAACAAGGCTGGCACGCGTCCAAGTTTGAAAAGGTTCCATTCCTGTCCGTAAAGATCGGCCACCTTATGCTGCGGATCGGGCAAACCAATGAAAGGTATTTTTTCGCTTTCCCAAAAGCGTAGGAAAGATTTGGGCCCATCCGGGCCAATTGTAATGATGACCGCGTCACGCGCGGTGAAGGCTGCCATCTCGTCGCGCAGGCGCGCGAGATGTGCCCGGCAGTAGGGTCACATGAACCCGCGCAGGAAGATCAAAAGGACATTCTTTTGATCCAGAAACTGAGATGCACGTACACGGTCTCCATGCATATCGGACAATTCAAAATCGGGTGCGGTTTGCATTTTTATGGACATATTCCCTCCGCTTCAATTTTATCTCATTCTGTAGCGGATCAGCGGGCGTGTCTCAAAATGGTATCAAACTGGATCTGGATGCGGGTCGATGGATGGGCTTTATTATTTATCCCTGAATACCGGATAGGGGTCTGTCCGGGTTGGTTTTGCCCACAAAAAACGGTGTACTACTTTTTTTATGCGGATTTTGGTAAACCTTTCGATATTGTTTCTGGTTGCTGGTAGCAGCCGGCAGGCTATTCCGGCCAATAAATTGAAATTCCATCGCCCGCAGCCGGAAGATGGAATTTCGGATTACCCGTCCTGCTATAAATCCTATTTAGCCGGATGCAGTGGCTTGGGTACCACTGGCGAGGTTCCCCAGAGAGTGTACTTGATATTTGTTACATAGGGGTGTACCTCGGACTCAAGTGCCGGCCAGACTTTCTCAGCAAAATTACCCCAGTCTGCTGCCGATTCAAAATCGGTCACAACCAGGACCATTGGGCTGCCGCAAAGGTTGCGATGAGCCCGGAATTCAAGGATCCCTGGCTGTTGTAAGACTGTGCCGATTGCTTTTTTTGCCCAGGCATTATAGGCTTGTTGATCTACGCCCGGTACAAAATCCCAAGTCATGTGTACTTCTACCATTAAATCATCTCCTGGTTTGGACGCGCTCCCTGGCTGACAGCGCGCAAGGTGGTTGGATAAGTCAGACTGTAGTGTTCATCGCTGGCAGATCTCTGCTTTATCAGGACGGGTGTTTGCTGAATTCAGCCGCGATGTTTGTGTAG
>CAINXK010000379.1 GCA_903854805.1 uncultured Anaerolineae bacterium | reverse complement strand
CATCCCAATGATCGCCATCGCCAGAGTTGGTCAATTGCCGGGGCCAGGAGCCAACTTTATCGGTCAATACCAGCTGGTCGGCCTCGTAACGCGTCACAGAAATAATTAGCCCATTCGAATCTGGCATCCAGCGTGGCCCCCCGGCGCCAGCGCTGAAGTCCGATATTTTTAAGGGCAGTCCACGCCCGCCATTTTTGCTGATGTGGACATGTCCATTAATACAAAATGCAAGATTTTGACTATCCGGTGACCATTGTGGAAGCTCGTCGTCCCAATAGGCGACCAGTCGGCGATCGGTGGAGACGCGGGCAGGCCAGCCACCACCGGCTGGTAAGATGTAAACATCGGAAAGCTGTCCGTCATCTTTGATGAAAGCAATCTGCTGCCCATCTGGCGAGAGTTGGTGACTGCGGAGCCGTTCCTGGGCGGTGACGAGTGATAGATTCCAGCCTGTGGGCGGTTTTAGGTCTGGCCGAGGCAATGATGGCCAACCATTACGTTCATATTTTTCGGTGACCTGGATGATTTTTTCCATAAGAATCCTTTTTTAGTTACAATAAGTTCTGCCCAATTTCTGTTTTTAATAGAAGGGTTGGGTTGTTCCTACACTATAATAAGTATAGCTAATTTTCGGAAATTTCGATCCATACAGGGGCAAAAGATTTATTGAGAAATGCTTATTGGTAGTTCCATGGAATGAATTCATAAAGATATGCTTTTTAATTCTTTGTCATAAAATCACAGTATTTTATGACAAAGTCTGATTTGAATTATTAACAAGGAGCTTCCGATGGAACAAAAAGCAGGTGCCCAGATTGGCAAGCGCGCTTTCATACAGTCGCTGGCGATATTATTTGTCTTAATGATGATTGCTGGAATTTTGACACTGGTGATCCCCGCAGGGCAGTATGCCCGCATACAGGTTGATGGGCGTGAAACAATCAACCCGACTTCCTTCCGTTTAATTGACCATCCTGATTATCCCATTTGGCGCTGGTTTGTTGCTCCCATCGAGGTCCTGGGTAGCAGCAGTGGTTTGACTGTCATCGTTATCATCATTGTATTATTTTTTGCGGGTGGTGCTTTTGCTGTCATGGATAAGACCGGGACGCTGCAGGCTTTTATTGGCCGGATTGTGCGTCAATTCAGCGGGCGCAAATATACCCTGCTTTGGATGGTCTGCCTGGCATTTATGTTTCTGGGGGCCACGCTTGGTACATTCGAGGAGGTTGTGCTGCTTGTGCCGCTCATGATAGCGCTGGCTTATACCCTGGGTTGGGATGCTCTGGTTGGCCTGGGAATGTCCATCCTTGCCACCAATATGGGCTTTTCTGCAGCCATCACAAACCCATATACCCTCGGTGTTTCTCAGCAGCTGGCAGGCTTGCCGCTTTTCTCGGGGGCATGGTTCCGCATCATTATTTTCATCAGTATCTATTTTATTTTCATGTTTTTTCTTTCAAGTTACGCCCATAAGATAGATAAGGATCCGAAAAAATCCCTGATTTTTGGTGAAGATTTGGCTGAACGCGAGAAATATAAAAGTATGGATGCCACTTTTATCACAGAGAATCCAAAACAGAACCGAGCAATGAATTTCTTCGGGCTCTTCATTATACTGATCTTCATTGCCATGCTCTCGGGCCCATTTATTCCGGCTATTTCTGCGTATGCACTTCCAATTGTGGGCATTCTTTTTTTGATTGGGGGACTTGGCGCCGGTTTCCTTTCGGGTGCGGGTGGAAGAATTGTCTGGAAGGGGCTGGTTGAGGGGTTGATTGGTTTGGCTCCTTCCGTCCCGTTGATCCTGATGGCTGCCAGTATCCGTTACATCATTGATCGCGGAGGGGTTACCGATACTATTCTGCATGCAGCCGCTGATCCATTTACTCACCTGGGTGCATTTCCTGCAGCCGTGGTCGTCTATGTGCTTGCGCTTGGAATTGAGTTTTTTATTGCATCGGGGTCTGCCAAGGCCTTCCTGATGATGCCCATCGTCCTTCCGCTTGCAGATTTGATTGGTGTTACTCGTCAGACCGCAGTCCTGGCATATATTTTTGGGGATGGTTTTTCCAATCTGGCCTATCCCACGAACCCGGTTTTACTGATCAGCCTGGGATTAACCGTGGTTAGTTATCCCAAATGGCTGCGCTGGACGGCCAAACTCTGGTTGTGGGTCATTATTGCAACTGTTGCATTTTTGGGAATCGCAGTCGCAATCAAGTTGGGGCCGTTCTAATGGATTCTATTTTTCCGGATAGCTATGCCGAATCACGGGCGCGTTTTATTCAGGATTTTGAGACAGTGCGTGTCAAGTGGCCTGATGCTCGGCTCGAGTCATTTCGCCTGAAAAGCGATCCTGATTTGAGCATTGACTTTGGCTGGGCCGAACCAGCCCGGAAGCAGACTTTGATCGTAATTTCCAGTGGTCTGCATGGCATTGAAGGATATGTCGGATCTGCGATGCTGAAAATATTCATGGATGAGTTTGCGCCGCGCTTGGACCCTGAAAACACTGGCTTGCTGCTTGTGCATGCCATCAATCCATCTGGGATGAAGATCAGGCGTCGTTATAATGAAAATAACGTCGATATTAATCGCAACTTTCTTTGGAACGAAAAATTCGACCCGCAAGCCAACCCAGATTACGAGCCATTGATTCCGCTTTTGAATCCGGCCCGACAAATTTCAAATTTGATCTTGAGTGATGCAGCTTTTTTCTTTCGCCTGGTGGGGAGGATCATCCGGCTCGGCATTCTACGAATTCGCCAGGGTACCCTGAGTGGGCAGTATCGCCATCCAAAAGGTGTGCAGTACGGTGGAGACACCACGCAGCAAAGTACACAGGTCTTGCAAAGCCTGATGCAAAAAGCGCTTGAGGAGTACGCTCAGGTTATTCATATCGACTTGCATACTGGATATGGCCCGCGTTACCAGATGAGTTTCGTCAATTCAACCCGCGAACCTGCAACGGCACCCGATTTGGTGAAACGCTTTAATTATCCGCTCATTGTGGCAGCCACGCTATCCGATTTTTATACAACCACCGGCGATATCACTGATTATTTTTATCAGTTGCGCGACGAAAAATTTCCAGCAAAAAAGCTATTTGCGACCTGTTTTGAATTTGGAACTTTCGGTGACTCGCTTTTGGCGCAGATCCGGAGCATGCGCGCCACCATTTTTGAAAATCGCCTATTCCATTTCGGCGCACGCACACAGGCGATCCGCAATACGCTGCGTAAAGAATACGAAGAATTATTTTTTCCTATTGAAGCCAAATGGCGGGAAAAAGCCCTGGCTGATTGCAGGCTTGCGTACAAAGGTGTCTTTGCTGCTTATGATTTGTTGCATTGATCTGGCTGATTGATAGAGCTATCCCCAGGCTGATGAGAATTATTGTTTTGTGGTGCTTTGGGCACAAGCTGGCAGGTGCTGGAAAACCTATCGATCAGTGTACATTTAACTGGTAAACAGAGTTAAAAAGCGCTCGCAAATTGCAAGCGCTTTTTATGTTTCAGACAACTCAAATTTAGCCCATGAGCAATTTGATTAGATTCTGTCTTTCGCTTTCATCCACATTTTCTTTTTTGCGCATGGCAGCCAGGATAATTTCCAACCGGTCATAAATGGATTTGGTCAGAGGAAACCGGCTAGCAAAGAAAATGCCAAAGGAGATGAAACCGACCGGGATGAGCACAAAAAACAGCCGTAATGCGTTGATGAAGGCAGGCGTTTGCACGGATTCGATCAATTTGCCAGCCTGTTCAACTGGTGGAATGTAGCCAGCCAGTTGGAGTACCTGGGCAACAGCAAAGACTGCCAGTGCAGATGATAGTTTGCGGGTAAAAGTTGTTAGTGCTGAATACGTGCCCTCACGGCGTTCGCCTGAGCGCAGCTCATCCACATCTGGAATATCAGGGAAGATGGCATAGATCATGATGACTACACCACCGGAGCCAATGCCAACCAGGATTGCAAAGATATACAGCGCGGCGGCAGGGCTGGTGGGTGTGAAAAGAAATGAGAAGAACATCACGATCACGAATATCGCCGCGCCAATATTGTACGTTGCAGCCTTGGAGCTGCGCTTGCTCAGCCATTGGAAAAATGGCAGCGAGATGATCTGCGCGATCAGCATACCTCCAAGTACAAAGCTGACTTCTGATCCACGCCCGAGATAAGTTTTAATATAATAGACTACGATGGATTGGGTTGCGTCAAAGGCTGTGAAGGCTGTCACGTACATGATCAGCACGTAGACGAATGTCCGCACCTGGAAAGGTTCGATAAAGGCCTGTTTCCAATTGTAGGGTCGGAGTTCTTTTTGAAATTCAGGGCGCTCGCGTGTAACTGCGACTGTGGCGATAAATGGCAAAGCAAAGAGCATGCCAAAGACAACGGCTGTCACGATCCAGCCAGTGCGCACGTCGGGGAATGATTTAACGATTTCCAATGGTAGCAAGGCGCATAAAATGGAAGAAATTGTGGAGAAGAAAATACGGAAGGTCGCAAGTGAAGTTCGCTCGTTGTAATCGAGAGTCAGTTCGGCTTGCAGGGCGCTGTAATTGAGGGTTACAATGCTGACCACGGTTGAGAAAAACAGGTAAGTAGCTATTACGAAAGCGAAACGTATAGTTTCGCTTTCGTAATTAACCGGGTAAAACAGGGCAACGAAAGACAGGAATACCAGTGGAATGCCAGCAAGTAAATAAGGGCGGCGGCGCCCAAGCTTTGTGCGCGTCCGGTCTGAGATGACGCCCTCAAAAGGGTCTGTGACGGAGTCGTAAATTTTGCTGATTAAAATAACGGTACCCGCCAGCCCCGGACTGATTCGAACAACATCTGTCAGAAAGACGAGATAGAAGAAGCTGATCAGCGTTCCGGCTCCGCCTCCGTAAAAATCGCCAACGCCATAGCTTATTTTTTGCCAAAAACCTAGTTTTTCAGAATTAATTTCCATAAATTAGCCTCTGTTGGACAAATATTAATTTAAGCAGGAGCACGGTGAACAAAAAGATGGATATTTGGTATAATACAAAACATAAGATATGTGATGTCTGATAACTTATGAATTATACTAAATTTCTCTAAACGGTGTGCAATCAGCTCAATTATTCAAGAGAGAATTTCAACATGGGCAATACATTGCGTGGTCCGGCACTCTATAAAGCAGTTTTTGATTACATCAAGCAATATATCATTGACCACAATTTGAATCCAGGTGACGCTTTGTTGTCGGAAGGTCAACTGGTTGATGAATTGGGAGTGGGTCGTAGTTCAGTTCGAGAGGCGGTTAAGTCGCTACAATCGGTGGGGATCATCGATGTTCAACATGGCAACGGTTTATTTGTGCGCGAGTTAAATTTTGACTCAACTCTGGCAACCTTTAAGTTTGGGATGCAGTATGATGCGCGTACTGTGGCTGAGTTATTGCAAATCCGTATCTGGTTGGAAACAGCGGTGATTGGGGATGCTGTTGAACGAATAAGCCAACCAGATCTGGACCGCCTGGATGCATTGCTGGAAAAATGGGAGGCGTGTATTGCGAATGGGCGCGGTTATATTGAATTGGATGAAGAATTTCATCATATACTCTATGCTGTCCTTGAAAACGAGACTCTGATGCCGCTTTTTGATGCTTTTTGGGTAGCTTTTGCTTCCCTGGAGAACACCGCCATCCCAGATGCCAACCCATTCGATGAACTTCAAACCCATCATCGCATCCTGGATGCAGTAAAATCAAGGGACGTAAAGCTGGCGCGTAAACAATTGGTTCGCCACTTCGAATCTGTGCAGAAATGGGTGAAGCATTATATTGAGCTGGCGAATGCTGAAAGAAGAGCCAACATTAGTTAAAGGAGAATGGTGCATGAGTATCCGCGTAAATAACCCGGCGACAGGTGAGTTTTTATATGAAGTGACACCAACACCAACCAGCGAGATGCCATCTATTTTCGGCCGGGCACGGGATGCCCAGAAACAAGTGGCCAGGCTGGCTCTGGCAGAGCGTATCACCAGGGTGGTAGCGGTGAGCGACTACCTGGTCGCTCACCAGGAGCAGATCATTGACCGGCTGGTTCGAGAGACCGGCAAGACCCGTTTCGATGCTCTCTCAACCGAATTGTTTGAGATCTGCGATCTGATTGATTACTATCGTGATGCTGCCCCCAAAATCCTCAAAGATCAGACTGTCCATACCCCAATTGTATTGATGGGCAAAACTTCACGGATCGTTTTCGAGCCGCTGGGTGTTGTGCTGGTTATTTCCCCCTGGAATTACCCGCTTTACCAGTGTTTTGTTCCGTCCCTGCTGGCGTTTTTGGCCGGTAATGCGGTGGTATATAAACCATCCGAAGTGACGCCGCTGCAGGGTTTATATGAAGAAATAATGAATGGGGCCGGCTTCCCGCAAGATGCCATCCAGGTGGTGTACGGTGGCAAGGAAACTGGTGCAGCTCTGATTGAGCAGCGACCTGACAAAATTCATTTTACCGGATCTGTGCGTGGCGGTAAGGCAGTCATGGCTTCTGCAGCCAAAAATCTGATCCCGGTGGATTTGGAACTGGGAGGTAAGGATCCGGCGATTGTGTTTGAAGATGTTGATATTGAAAGGACTGCGAACGGTATCGTTTGGAGCGCCTTCACGAACGCCGGGCAGAGCTGCACCTCCATGGAGCGTTGCTACGTCCATGCAAATATTTACGATACTTTTGTTGAAAAAGTGGTTGATTTAACCATTAAACTGCGTGTATCCGGCGTTGATAGCAAGGTGGCCGAAGCTGGTGCCTGCGATGTGGGCTGCATGACTGCCGGGTTCCAATTGGAAATTATTGAAGCCCAGTTGGCTGAGGCAGTTTCCAAAGGCGCTACGATCCTGGTGGGCGGTAAACGCCTTCCAGGCACACTGCACTTTCCGCCTACCGTGGTTGTTGGTGTAACCCACGCTATGAAGTTGATGACTGAAGAAACCTTTGGCCCGATTCTGCCGGTTATGAAATTCACAACCGAAGATGAGGCTGTTGAGCTGGCGAATGATTCACCTTATGGGTTAAGCGCATCCGTTTGGAGCAAGGACCTGACCCGGGCTGAACGGGTGGCACGCGCCATCCGGACAGGCAATGTGTCCATCAACAACCATATGTTGACGGAAGGCAATCCTGCGCTGCCTTTTGGAGGGGTAAAGGATAGCGGTTTTGGTCGCTATAAGGGTGATTGGGGCTTGTTGACCTTTTCCAATGTGAAGTCGTTGATCCTGGGACCCAACAAAAACTTGATTGAAACCCATTGGTATCCGCAGAGCAAGTCTAAATATGATTTAATGACCCGTTTGATGCGAACTTTCTTTACCCGTCCTCGCAAGTGGCTCGCGTTTTTGCCGGTCGCGCTCAAGCTGGATAGCATTGGGAATGAGGAGAAAATAAAATGACAACTTATGATTTCATCATTATTGGCTCGGGAACTGGTGGCGGGGTCTTATCGTACAACTTGAGTAAGACCGGGGCCAAGGTGCTGCTTTTGGAAGCGGGTGAGTATCTGACGAAGGAAACTTTCCCCAAAAATGAGGCCATTGCTTCGGCTCAGTTATATTGGGGTGGCGGTATCGAGTTCAGTCAGGATGCGCGCATGGCCTTCCTGCGAGGGAAAGTTGTTGGTGGGTCATCGATTGTGAACCAGGCCTTGATGGATAGGTTTGATGATATTGCTCTGGATGACTGGAAGGCGGAAACCGGCGTGGAATTTTTCTCACTCAAAGCGCTGGAGCCATATTACGACCAAGCCGAGAGCCGTCTCGCGCTGCATACCTTTACATCAGAAGAGCGCAACCGCAATGCTCAGCTGTTTGTCAAAGGTTGCGATGCGCTGGGTTACCACTGGCACTATCTGCGTCGTGCTCAGAGCGATTGCGCCTTCGATAAGGGCAATGATTGTATCGGTTGCCTGGGGGGTTGCCATCGCGATGCCAAGCAAAGTATCATGGTTGTGTATGTTCGCGAGGCCGAAAAGCTTGGGCTGGAAGTGCAAGCGCAAGTGGAAGTGCAACACATCGTGCCTGGGGAAATTGTGCAGGTATATGCCGAATCCATGGGCGAGAAGAAAGTCTACCAGGCAAAAAATGTAATCCTTTCCGGCGGAGCGTTTGGCACCACGCGTATGTTGTTTCGTTCTGGCTTCAAAGCATCTTTGCCGGCGCTGGGAAAATATTTTAGTTCACATCCACAGTTCATGTTCTTTGGTGTGTATGATGATGAAGTGAATGCGCACAAGGGCATGTTCCAGTCGGTGGCTTCCAAGGATCCTAATTTTCGTGCGCGTGGCTTCAAATTGGAAAATGTATATGCCGGGCCAGTCTCGACAGCCATGCTTTTCAATGCTTCGGGGCGGCAGCACCAAGATACTATGCGCAGATATCGCTTTATGACCTGTGCGGAGGTGGCGATCCGCGATGAGAATGCGGGCGAGATTTCCGCGGATAAAACCGGCAAGCTGACTGTTAAAAAGGTCATGACCGACCAGGATAAAAAGCGCATGAAGGATGGTACAGAAACGCTTAAGGAAATCTTGATGGCGAGCGGTGCCAGGCGTGTGATCGAATCTCCGTATTATTTTGGGCTTCATCTGATGGGTGGGGCACGGATGGGTACAGACCCGGGAAACTCGGTGGTTGGGCCCGATTATCGTGTTCATGGACAGAAGAATCTGTTTGTGTGTGATTCAAGCCTGTACCCGAATGCGCCAGGTATTAATCCGGGCCTGACGGTCATGGCTTTATCGCATAAATTAAGCGAGGAGTTGACGAAATGACATCCAAATATTTCTCGGTCGCCTCCCTAAAGGGCTTAAATCGCATCGGGGATGTGTTTATCCCTGAAGATGATGATATGCCTTCTTTCTCGCAGTTTGATGGCATCGCAAACATCGATGATGTGATTGTGTATTTACCCAAGGAAGATCTTGAACTGCTAAATATTGTTCTCCCAGTATTTTCGGTTGCGCCCTCAGGTTTCTTACGCTGGCTTGTGCGGACCATGGAAGAATCACTCGACCGGGTTGGCATGCTTCCCGCAGTGTTGCGGCAGTTGAATCTTGGTTTGCGCGGCATCATATTCGCTTGTTATTACTCTGGCAATGGCGGCGCGGGCAACAAGGGCAGTAATCCGCTAGACGTATTGGGTTATCAGCTTAATCGTGTCGGCTAATTTGCTGGGAAATGGGATGGGTTTGATGGATCCGAACGACATTTATCTCAGATATAGGGATATTTTTCGTGGTCAGCGCTTGCCTCTTGCCTTTATTGATTTAGATAAGTTCGACGTCAATGTGGCTTATGTAGCCGAGATTGCCAGATCGGCGGGCAAGACAATCCGGCTTGGAACCAAGTCAATTCGATGCTTGGAATTGATGCGCCGAATTTTAGCCGCTGCCCCAGAAATTTATCGTGGTTTACTGACCTTCACCGTCGAAGAGACCGCCTGGCTGGCCAGCCAGGGCTTCGACGATATGATCATTGCCTACCCATCTGTACAGCCGGGCGATATTTCCCTGTTACTGGATCTGACTCGAGCTGGTAAGCAGGTCTGGTTGATGGTGGATAGTATCGAACATATTCGGGTTTTATCTGCCGCTGGTCATGCAGCCGGTTTAGTGTTGCACGCCTGCCTTGAAGTCGACATGGCTTATCGGCCCCTGGATCTATCATCTGTCCACCTGGGGTTACGCCGCAGCCCGGTGCGAACACCAGAACAAGCCCGTAATTTAATCCGCGCCGCCAAAAAATATGAGGGTGTCGCGGTGGATGCGCTGATGGGTTACGAAGGTCACATCGCTGGGATGAATGATGATGTGCCCGGAGCGGGACTAAAAAATAGTTTGATGCGGGCGATCAAAAAAGATTCTGTGCGAGAATTGACGATCAGGCGTGACAAAATAGTTGAGTCTTTGCGCGCTGAAGGAGCCGAATTTCGGGTCATTAACGGGGGCGGTAGCGGTAGTTTGGTTTCAACTGGCAAGGACCCGCTGGTCACGGAAATCACTGTTGGATCGGGATTTTATGCTTCCGGCTTATTTCACCATTACAAGGAAGTCCATTTTGAACCTTCAGCTTTTTTTGCCATTCAAATCGTGCGGATTCCAACGCAAGGGATGGTCACTTGCCTGGGCGGCGGGTACATCGCTTCAGGTGCAATCGGACCTGAGAAACTGCCTCTGCCTGTCTACCCAATTGGGCTAAGCTATCTCTCGTTGGAAGGGGCGGGTGAAGTCCAGACACCATTTATTCTGCCTGAGAATTGTCCCGAACTGGGATTGGGCGACCCAATCTTCCTCCAGCACGCCAAGGCAGGCGAGCTTTGTGAACGCTTCAATGACTTGTGGTTGGTTGAGAATGGCAGACTGAGCGGGCAGGTCCGCACGTATCGTGGCGAGGGTATGGCATTTTTGTAATCTGGTTTCATACGGTCAGGATCAATGAACTTTAAAGTTTATGTCACCCTTGGTTTTCACATTAACTTCTACCATTCCTGGCGTGGAGATACTCCTGATGAGGCCGGATTTGGTACGGATATTCGCGTGATGCGCGAGGTATTGAAAATCCTTAACGCCGCAAATCAGGCCGGATTAAAAGCGCGCGCTTACTGGGATACTGAAGTTTATTGGACCTTTCAGGAAATTCTTCCAAAACATTCACCTGATATTCTTGAAGGGATGCGCCAGCGAGTGGAGGCCGGGCTGGATGAAATCGTGCTGGGGCCATTCAATAACGGTGCCAATCATGCCGCCACGGCGGATGAGTTCCGTGCTTCAGTTGGCTGGGCGATTGAGAATGAATGGGGTAGTGGTCTGCGCCAATTATTTGGAAAGGTGGCGCCCTACTACCGACCCCAGGAGACCATGTTTACCACTGGTCAGGAAACTATTTTCAAGGAATATGGCGTGCAAGGCTTGATCTTGTATTATGCTGGGGTTCCTTTTAATACAATTTCCAATTTCATTCCGGTGCTCAAAGATGAGCAGCGTTATAACCCGCTCTGGTTTCGGTCTCATGAGGACCAACCTGCGCTAGTTTTATTACCCTGTATTGCCGCTGCAGATCTAATTGAACAGGTATCACTCGAAAATTTGATGCTCGATTTGCATCGACGCCAGGAGCGTGGCGAAATCCAGTCAGACGTGCTCATCAACCTCAATGAAGATGCTGATCTGGAAACATGGCTGCCAGTCAAATTGCCCGCCATGCTTAAGTGGTTCCCCAATATGGGCGGTTTGGAAGAATTTATCCGGGTTGTCAATAAATATCCATGGGCCGATTTTAGTGTGCCATCTGAATATGTTGCCAATCACCCGCCCAGGGCTGAAATCATCGTCAGGCAAGACCTCGCTGATGGCGGTTTCGATGGAAATTATTCCTGGGCGGAAAAATCTGCCAGCCTGCGGGCCTGGACTTTGCTTGAGCAATCACGCCTGGCATCCTATCGGGCCGAAACCTTTGCCAACCGGTCCGGGTTGGATCTGAAATCTGTACTTTGGAATGGTATGGAGTCAGCCTTCTTTCAGCGTTTGATTGGTCTGACCACCACTCATTTTGGTATGTCCACCCCTGTCATCAATGAAGAACGTCAGGACAGAGCCTTTGCCATCCTGGGCCGAGCTCGCCAGATCGCGCTGGATGCCGAGCGAACAGCCGGTATGGCCTGCCGACAAATGGGCTCAGCAGCTCAGCCGGTAGATGCCGAAAAATCATGTCTCTACGATTTTGAGCTTTTTGCGACCCCGCCAGCCCGCGACGCGGAATCTGCCTCGGCACGTTCTGCAATTTCCTTGCTACTGGTGCTGCCGCCCGGAGTAAGGTCTATTGTCCTGGAAAACGAAGTGGGCCAGCAGCTGGCAGCTTCGCTGACTGACGTCGAGCCTCTGCCCGATGGGCGTCTATCTGCCCGGCTCCGGTTTATTGCGGATGTTGGACCTTTAAGCCATTCCCGTTTTCGAGTCCGGCCATCCACCAGGCTGCCATCATCTGCGCCAGTCAAACAGCTGAAAAATAAATGGCTGAATGTAGCCTTCTCGGAAGAGGCAGGTATCGAAAATTTCATTTTTTGCGATGAGGTGATTGGTACTGCAGGTTTCCTTAACCCTTTTATCACTTACGACAAGCGCACCTTCCGTACGGTCAAATACTCGATTGAATCGATGAATGCTGAAAGCTGGGTTGGTTTGCAGCGTGTGCGCTTGAAGACAAGCCTGCCGATGCAAACAGCGGATGGCGAATTTGTTAGTTATCTGACCTATACTTTTACTCTTTTTGACGACTTACCCTATCTATTTGTAGATGTGGATGTGCATTATGCATATACGCCTCCACGCCAGGTGATCCACAATCTGACCCAGAAGCTACGACGATTGATCGATTTACGATGGATTGAGACAGCTCCATTTCAGCTGACGCCTAGTTTGCACGCACCTGGATTGAAACCATTGCGAGTCTGGAAACATAATTACCTGGGTAAGACAGCTTATTATGATTTGGATTATGGGAAAATCAATCCCAAAAACCGCAGTCTCGATTCGTTCAATCACCAGGTCACTGCGGGCTGGGTGGCGGTTTCAAATGGAAACACAGGTTTGCTTGTAGCGGAAAATGCGCAAACCCTAACGTCGATGGCGTTTTGTCCGATGCGCCTGCGCGAGCACAAAGGGGTCCAGTCTATTTCCTTAAACCCGTTTGGTTCTTATTATGGCGAACAATTCGATTATTCTCATCTGGGTGGCAATGGTAACGGGAAAGTTTTTATGCAGGCCTTCAGTGGCGCGCTTCAACCGAATGGGCCTTCATTCAATGGAGAATCTTTGAATTTTTCATTAATGCTGGCGCCCTACCTGGGTGATGAGCCAGCCCAGGAACTTCAAAACGATGCAAGTGCCTATTTTTACCCGCCTGGCGTTGTCCTACATTCTGCGCCGGTTGAAATTAACGCTGAAATATATGCTGATATTGAAAGTTTTATAAAATCTGAACAGCGTCGCGCCTGGTTGGCCGAAGGTAACCTGCTGCAACCTCCAGGCGCCTTTTTGGTTAATCCTTCGTCTGGGGCCCTGGATTTGGTTTGGGATGCACCGCGTGCCGGAATTGTGACAGGTTATGAAATCCAATGGCGTGTTGAACCGGATTCTGATTGGCGCAGTACTTGCATCGAATCAAGCTCACGTGGGCACCTGGATGGTTTGATGGATGGACAGCAAGTGCGTGTCAGAGTCCGTTCATTACTCGGGGATGAGTTTTCGGCATGGACTTCCGAGCAGACTTGTTGCCCTGGCGCTGTGATTGATTCTTCTATCACTTCCATGCTTGGTAATGTGCCGTTCGTGACGCTGCTACGGGTCGTTCTTCTCAGCATACGTTCAGTATTAAGAGCCAGGTTACAGGTGGTAAGTAAATCGATCCATAATAAAAGGAGTTCTTGATGATATTTGACAGCCTTGATCACCATATCCGTTACGCCGGGTTTGGGTTCAACCTTCCGAGTGCGATGAAATTTCTACTGGAAAACAATCTTAATACTCTTCCAGTGGGCCGTGTTGATATAGATGGCGAAAATTTATTCGCCTTGGTGCAGGAATATACAACCAAGCCTGCCGAGAAAGGTCTATGGGAAGCACATCGTAAATACATTGATGTGCAATATATGGTTACTGGCAAGGAACGGATCGGGTTTGTCCAGTTGAGCACAATGCAGTTGGGGGAGTACATCCCAGAGAAGGATTTCCAACCTATGACCGGGTCTGGCAATCATGTAGATGTTTTTGCCGGGTCTTTTGCGATCTTCTTCCCTGAAGACGGGCACATGCCTGGGCTGTGTATCAATATTCCAGAGCTGATCCGGAAAGTTGTGCTTAAGTTGAAAATCTAATAATTGTTAACCAGAATCTGTTTTTTCGCTTTGTGTGTATGTTCATATATGTTTAAACACAAACGAACATGCACGTTATTTGGATATACACACTTTTTAACTTAAAAATGGTCGCGTTGTTCGGCGAGGCACAGACTGCCGGGCATATTTTCTCAACCGCCAGAGTCGCGAAAAATTGTACAATGATGACGTGTATTGAAGACGGGTGCCGCTGGTTCTTTGGGAAAATTGATGCATTCCGAAGTGGGTGGTTAAAAAAGCCTTTGTGACCAAGTCGATAGTTTGATTGTGGGGCCTGGTTGATCTGTAAAAAACCAGGGCTGAAGGGTGGCGAATTTTCCAGGTTTATTGCTTGTAATCCCAAGTGAATTGATTACAATAAGTAAGACAGAATTCCGTAACTGATAAATATATGCAGGGTTGCCTAAGGGTG
>CAINXK010000378.1 GCA_903854805.1 uncultured Anaerolineae bacterium | reverse complement strand
ATCGGACATGGTCGATCCGTCAACGGCGGCGATGACGAGAACGTTGGCGCCTTTGGTGACCATGTTTTCGATCTGGGCCAGCTGGTTGTTGATATCATTATCAGCAAACTGGAGGTCGGTCTTGTAACCCAGTGCTTCAAATGATTTGACCATGCTTTCGCCGTCAGAAATCCAGCGAGTGGAAGTCTTGGTCGGCATGGAAATACCAACAATCTTGGCGCCAGCGGCCGGTGCGGCTGGGGCGGCCGTTGCAGCGGGAGCGGCGGGTGCTTCAGTAGCGGGCGCGGTTGGGGCGCAGGCGCTCATGAAGACAGACAACACGAGCAGTATTGAAACCAGAAACAGTAAGCTTTTCTTCATTTCTTCTTTTCCTTTTCGAACTTGGTGTGAAGGAGTAAGTGATTCTCCGGCTGAATTGCAAGCCGGGAATTGCTGCAGGAAGGTTGATACGGTTAACTTAAAACAATGAGGTACTTTATCGTTATCGTTACCGTTATCGATAACGATATTATCAAAAACTTGGAATAGAGTCAAGGATAATTGACAGGATAATTGCGGGTTTCGTGCTTATTCCAGATCAACTCAGGTGTTCGCTTTCGTAAAGCGTATTTTTTCCCAATCAGTAATGAACGTTTTAGATATCTGGATTTGCTCTTGATGAGCGCTGGCGTAAATTCGGCCTAAATTTTTCAAAACCACCTTGTATCTTTGCGTATCATACCCTATAATTTATTTATATTCAAAGGATTAATCATGGCTGATGAGCGTAGAAATAATAATCGTAAAAAATTTGGATACTATATGCGCGTAGTAGATAATATTTCTTCTGAGGTGGTTGGGTACCTTACTGATATTAGCCCCCGTGGATTTAGAGTGGATAGCCTAAAGCCCTTAACGGCGAATAAAGATTATACCTTGCGGCTTGATCTTACTCCAGACATCTCAGACCGTTCGTTTATTATTTTTATTGCTCGCGCGAAGTGGATTCAGAATGATCCAATGGATCCGAATTCATTTGTGGATGGTTTCCAAATTGTCAATATCTCTCCACATGATGAAGAGATTTTTAACCGTATTCTGAATAAGTATGCTGTTCAAGAAAGCAGAAGGTAGTATTAATTATTCCCAAATTGGTAACGGTTTTTTCTTGCCGGGGTATTTTCTGTAACAGGTCTCCACTTTTTAGAATAAGGGCGTTTTTATCAAACGTTCTATATTTTGGTATTAGCCGCCGAGAGGCGGTTTTTTATTTATCAGAGTGAAATGTTCATTCGCAGGTATATCGGGCTGGTTTTGTTGTAAAATCAGGCGTATGGCTCAGAAACTATTTCGCATTTTTGTTCGTTTTGTCCTGTTCTTTATCGCCCGGGTTGATATAACCGGTTATGAGAACCTGCCTCCACAGGGGGGGTATATCCTCGCAGCAAACCACCTTGGGCGCCTCGATTCAGCCTTGCTTTATTATGCCGTCCAGCGCGAAGATATCATTATGCCGGTGGCTGAAAAATATAAAACGCATTGGTTGTTTGGACCATTGGTGATCGCCCTGGGCGGTTTCTTCATTAACCGTTTTGACGCTGATTTGCAGGCGATACGTGAAGTGTTAAAACGCCTTAAAAAGGGTGGGGTCTTTGTGATTGCACCCGAGGGTACCCGTTCCAAGGTTGAGGCGTTGCAGGAAGCCCGGCCAGGGGCTGCATTTTTTGCAAGCAGATCTGGCCTGCCGATCATCCCGATCGCTCTAACCGGTACTGAGGATCGCGCGGTGGTTGATAACCTTAAACATTTTCGCCGGTCTCACATTACTGTTCAGGCCGGGGCGCCTTTCACGCTTGCAAATATCAAAAGGCAGCAGAATGACGAAGCTCTGGCAGGCGGCACGGATGAGATCATGTGCCGGATTGGCGTGATGCTCCCGGAAAAGTACCGCGGATTTTATGCCGAACACGCGCGTTTGAAGGAACTCTTGGCAGGTCAAGCGCGCCAGCGCTCAGCAGATTAGTGTCGTGAAGGCCGAGCATGGACCCTGACAGCTTGCTGAAACTGGATGTATGCTAAAGCAGCCTGAGCCAATTTTTGCGATTCCCAGTGCTGATCGAGAATTTTCAGAGGTAAAAAATGAGCATCTGCACTCCTATTCTTCGTTTTCTTGCTTCGGGAATCTATGCGTAAATTTGTCAGATGGCTGATTATTTCCATCCTGGATCTTATTGCCGATATCGAGGTTTATACAATCGAAAATGTGCCGGCCGGGGGGAGTTTTGTGATTGCCACCAATCACATCGGTATCATCGATATCGCCATGTTCCATTATCAGTTCGATCGTTTTGACATGTTTATCCCGGTAGCCGAAAAATGGGAAAAACATGGCTGGATTAGATTTCTGGGGCGAGAGTTGAATTTCTTGTTCGTGGATCGTTACAACCCGGATTTAAAAGCTTTGCGGAAGATGATTGCATTGATGGAAGCCGGAAATTCCCTGGTGATTGCACCAGAAGGAACGCGCTCCCGTACAGGAGCCCTGATCGAAGGAAAGCCCGGCGTTGCCTATCTCGCAGCGCGTTCTGGATTTCCGGTTGTTCCGGTTGCCATTACCGGCACCGAAGATGAATCGATTTTGGAAAATATCAAGCATTTACGTAAATCCAGGGTGACACTGAAGGCTGGCTTGCCTTTTAATTTGCCCCCCATCCCTAGAGAAAACCGGGATGCAGCTTTGCAGCAGTATACAGATGAGATCATGTGCCAGATTGCGGCTATTTTGCCTGAGAGTTACCGAGGATTATATGCCGAGCACCCCAGGCTGAAACAACTGCTGGGGGTTCAACCGGTGGAAGCGGATACGTCGCCTGGTCTGCCCGGGTAAAAAATTCGGTTCTCCCCAGAGTAGTCAAAAAATAATTAATCTGCGTTGCCTGTGGCTTGTGCGTAACAAGCGCAGGTATTGCTGGGACTATTGTGGGTGTTTTTATCACGAATAAGTGCCGAATGAACGAATGACACGCAGTTTCTGTGGAAAATATCGTGAAAAAGCGCTCCCAAAAACTCGCGTGTGGCAGCATGCAGGGTTAAAGTTGATGGCCCGAAATAGCGCTGATTGATTGTCTCCCACTAATCTGATGAGAGCCAAAATTTCTTCATATAGTCCAAAAATGCAATCGCTTGCGTAACCTGCTATTTGTATTTGGACCTATTTCCCCGGACCACTATCCGAAACAGGCCTGGAGAGCAAAACAGCCCCAATGACAGATTTGCTGCCTAAAAATTAGCATTGCCAACCGGATTTTCCTTTGACAATCACAAATTTACGGTTAGCTGTGTTGTCCGAGTTCGGGTATCTACTAACCTGGCAGGAAATCGTCGGGCTGGTTTTGCTGCGCAGACTGACGCGTGTGTTAAAACAAGGTTTGCCACCAAAAGCATCTTGTGCCCCGCACAAGGCACCCTGTTTAGGAGAGCTAACTCTGCCCAGCGTTGCTCGCCTTGCGAGTAAATCTGGCGAATGGAAGAGATTTATTTTTTGTGGGGCAACCATCCGATTTTCTCTGCTCTTGCGTTTGTTTCCTTTGGTAAATAGAAATCCGCCGATCGAACCGGTTATCTCTACGGGTTTGATCGGCGGGTGGATTTAATTGCAAAATGGGGTGTTGTCTTGAAAGCTGGTGCAGTTCCCTCGGTTGTGTTTATTGAAACCAGGCTATGCATTCTCGTCAAGCGTATTATCATCTATGAGTTTCAAGAATATATAAACAACTTGCGGGTCAAAATGTTTGCTGGATTGCTCGATGATGTAATGCCGTGTTTTTTGTTTTGTCCACTTCTTGCGATAGATACGGTCATTTGTCAATGCGTCCCAGACATCCACAATCGCGAATATACGGGCGACCAACGGAATATGATCGCTTTTCAAGCCTTGTGGATAGCCTGAACCATCCCACCTTTCATGATGACAATAGGGTATATCGAGTGCGTCCTTTAAATAAGCAATCGGTAAGAGCATATCCCGTGCAAGTTGAGGATGTTTACGCATACTCTCCCACTCAGCATCATTCAGATTACCTTCTTTGAGCAGGATCGAGTCGGGTACTCCCATCTTGCCAATATCGTGCAGGAGTGCGCCTCGGCGAATTGCAGTCAGTTGGGACTCATTAACCTGCATGGCGCGCGCCAGCTTCAAGGTCAGATCTGTGACGCGGAGTGTATGACCTTCGGTCTCATGGTCGCGCAAGTCCATAGCTCGCGACCAGCCCTCGATGGTGGCATCATAAGCTAGACTAAGATCTAGGTTGGCGCGCTGCAAGTTCTCGAAGAGTTGGGTGCTATCAATTGTAATGGCTGCCTGGCCAGCCAGGGCTTCAAGGAATTCAAGCCATTCTGCATTGGGGGTAAAGGCTGTTCGGGAATAGACTTCCAGTACGCCTTTAACTTCTCCCTTTACAATCAAAGGTACGCACCAATAGCAGACAAAGTTCTCCTTTTTCCAAAGTTTTTCTAATTGTGGGTTTTCGTGGAGCGTGGAGCTTTCCAGGTCAATTGTTAATATTGAGCGATGTTCCAGGATGGCACGCGCGGCGAAGCTGGCGCTCAGGTTCGTGCTT
>CAINXK010000377.1 GCA_903854805.1 uncultured Anaerolineae bacterium | reverse complement strand
CGAGGTCCCAGGCATCACCCCAGGGATAAAGCCTGGCAGCCTGCCCACGCGCGGCAGCCTCCCACTCAATCTCAGAAGGCAAACGGAATTCTTTACAAGTAACAGCCGAGAGCCAGGCGCGGTAAGCCTGAGCTTCAAACCAGGTTATCGCGACCACGGGTTGAGATGGGTTGTTGTACTGGGCGTCGTTCCATTTATCTGGCTGGGTGCGGGATTTTTTCGAAAGCTGTTTTCCGAGCCACGCTTTCAGTTCTACTTCGCTCATTTTTGCCATCCGAACCCATGCTTCTACATCGGATGGCGTGAAATTCCCGCTTTCTTCCAGCCCTTTGCGGACATCGGGCCAGGTTTGCAGTATTTTCCAGTTATCCAAATATGATTTAAACTGCCCGCCAGCCACATCTTCGCCCTGGAGCCAACGCATTGCCAACTCTGTCTGCCAATAGCGCTCATCCTGGTAACCACCGGCAGCCATAAAGCAGGCATATTCGGCATTGGTCACCGGCCATTTGCCAATGGAAAAGGCATTCAGCCTCACTTTGTGCTGCGGGTATTCCTGGTCAAAACTGCCTTGTTCGCCTTTTTTACTGCCGATCAAGTATTCGCCGCCCGGCACCGGCATCAGCTGCGGCAGAATGACTCCGATTCCATTGATCTCCCGCTGCGTGAAACGTGGGTCACCAATTTTACCAAGCAGATACCCAGCTTGCAGCCGGGCGCGCAGGTGAATATCGGGGTTGTAGAGATCAGCCAACAGGTTGGCACTGGTAGTGACGGTCACGGTTCCAGGTTTTTCTATCCCAGATTCATCGATGCAGCGCGCGGCCAGGGCCGGATTGGACTGGCGCACGGCTTCGATTAGTTTTTCGGGGGCGCGGCTGAGGCCACAGGCCAGGATGGTGGTCACCTCCCAACCGGTGCCGGGCGGCTCAGGCAAGGGATCCCAAGCGCCCACTGCCGCCTCAGGCATTTCGCCAACAGTACGTCTGGCGCGCCACAGCCGGCCCAGGTCTTCGCCTTCATCGAAGCGTCGCTGCAGCTCCACGGCTGCAAAATATTCCTGTAAAACATGATGGCGAAAACGCACATCCAAATCAGTGTTAGGGTCCAGGATGGTGGCCCCACGTCCAAAGCGGAAAAGGCAAGCGGGATCGATCGTAACCGGTTCGCCTTTGACTTCCACGGTGGAAGGCAGGGCTGCACGCGCCATTTCAAGGGGAAATGTCAGACCCTCGCCTTGTTCCTGCATTTGAAACGCCATTTGCGCCAGTGCCCTGCGCATGGCGTCTACCGGCATTGGTTCGGACTGATTCATTTTCTCGCGATTAAACAACGAATCGCTAAAGGCTTTGAACAACTTACCAAGGTTCGTAAAACTTTGCTTTGGATCGATCTTATACAGGCTGGCCAGAACGTAAAGGTTTAGCGGGATTTTAGCAATCTCGAGCAAGCGGCCGGCATGTTCGTCGAGCAGGGATTCAAGCCCCTGCGCCTTATGCCTTCCCAGGTAATCGATGATCTGCTCTTTTTCCAGTGGCTCTACCAGGACGCGCGGCAGACCAAGTTCGTTTTCGTAATCAAGGGTCCTGCCGCTGAAGATCAACAAGTTGCCGCCGCGATATTTAGACTCGAAGTTTTTCCATTCCAGCAAGCGCTCTGCGCGAGCAGTCCGCGGAATTTCGTTGACACCATCCGCCAGGATCAAAAGCCGGTTGCTAAGCAGGGCCTGGGCAAAGGGCGTGCCGACGCTGCGTTCCCATTCAGTCTGCAAGAAACTGTATGGATCAACCCCGCGCTGCTCGCTAAGGCGTACAAACAACGGCACCATCCCAGAAGGATTCTTGAGGCAGGTGCGGCCCTGCTCAAAGGCAATTTTTTGCAGTGTGGTGGTTTTACCTGAGCCAGGCGCGCCTAAAATCACAAATGTGGCATGGCTTTGCATGGCTTCGGTGATGTCTTTGAGTGGGCGCATGGTAAGCTGACCCAGTCCGGCCGCTGTATCAACCGGAACAATGAATTCGCTGTAACGCACAGGTAGATCGTCAAATGCCTGCCGGATGAGCATGCTGCCACTTAATGGCACATACAACCGGTCCCATGGTGCATAGGTTTCACGCAAGAGCAGACCTGTCAAATAGATCTGCTCGCGGCGCGCGGGCTCTGCCCCGCTTTGCAGCCGGTTCAGACCTTCCAACTCGACGCGGCTGAGTTGGAGGTGGTTTTTATCCCCGACCAGACTGATCGCATCACGCACATCCCCACCGAACTGAATGCTGGTTCCTGGCTGCTGAAACAGGCTAACGATTTGCTCCAGCAATCCTTCCAGATGCGTCAAATCGGCGTCGAAATGATTGGTC
The DNA here is from genome assembly GCA_903854805.1 of uncultured Anaerolineae bacterium. Next base: position 1,546 of record CAINXK010000377.1, on the reverse strand, counting down.
TGGTTTCCCATGACCACGTCACGAGCAGCGCGCAGGTCAACCGGTTTCTTTTTTGCCATGGCCTATCCTTTTGAGATCACCCACCAAATAATTTGATGGCCAGCGCCACAAGCCCGCCCAGGGTGGTGCCCAGGGCTGCCGCCGCGCCCAGGCTTTTGTTGAAAGTCTCCAGGGTGGCTTTGGCTTTCTCCAGTTTTGGCACGATCATATCAGGAGCTGGTTTGTCCTTTTTGGCTTCATCAGCCGCGCCAGCGATCCGACCTTCCACCACTTCGATCATTTTGATGTCAGCATCATCCAGACCTGGCTGGGTCTTTAACGCCGCGATCTGTGCCTGGACCTCGTTCAGGGCTCGCACAAATTCAGCGCTCGATTGTATGTTGGCAATCTGCTGGGTAATGTAATTAGTCTGGTCACCCTGGATTACGTCCCGACCGGCATGGATACCGCCTTTGATGATGAAAACCTGCTTTTCAGTTGGTTGTGTGTCTTCCTGCTTAATTTTTTTTCCCATAACAATTCATCCTGTGAAAATAGTTTTGCAATAATATAAGGCAATGGAGCATAAATTGCTTATTCAAATTCTATTGGGACGCGGACGAGCGCCGACAAGCGCGGAAAAAGCAAAAATCTTTTGGTTTTTCCGCGTACATCCGCGAAAATCCGCGTCCAATTGGGGTTCTCTGCGGGCTTAGGGGTAAAAGCTTGGAAACCACGTTGGTGATAAAAATATAAAAAAGCAACTTATGCGGTATTGCGCTAAAAGGTTACAAGTACTCGCCACCACAAACCAGCCTGTATTTACGCTAGTGGGCAGCGAATCTTGAACTACGGATCAAGTATTGTGCATTAATACACTATTAGTGTATAGCGTTTTAGACATGAGTACAAGCGCTGGCTTGATAAAAAATGGTCATCTAACCCAATAACCCGAGAATAGTTTGGCCAGGTTCCAGGCTGTCGATAGCTTGCCAGCCATTCAGCCCAGCCCAAACTATCAGGCAAGCGCTAACCGAGCACCCGGGCAAGCTCAGCGTTCCATCTCGCCGCCCGCTCGGGCAATCTGGGTGGGATGGGGTAACTCAGCGTGGAATTATTGTGCTTACCTTTGGGAATTTCAAATTTTCGGACAGCTGTGGCCCAACCTTGAGTATTTACTGATTTGTTTCGTTTTCCCCATGTTGATTTTTGTTGCGCGGCGAGTGCTAATCGAAGATATTCCCGGTACTTGGTGCTTCGTGCAAGTGGTGCTTTGGAGAAAACCAGCGCTCCACGTTCATTTACGAGCAATCGTTGCGGAGGTTATCGGCAAAGCTGAAGGACTGCTGAATGGATCTACAGTATTGCGTGGTTCCCAACCCGGCGGTCAGGTTCTTTTCAACGCCCTGACCTGATCAAGCGGCAGGGCCCGGATCGTGCCGCGATACCCGCTGGTTGTGGCTGCCATGCAAAGTGAATTGTAGATGGCTTCTTCGGTGGCTTCAATCGCTGCTTCGAACAACGGTGATAACCGGGCATTCGGCAGTTCTGGATAGGCGCTGATCTG
>CAINXK010000376.1 GCA_903854805.1 uncultured Anaerolineae bacterium | reverse complement strand
CTCAACCAGGATGGACAGATCGATCGGGCTGTTAGCGTGGCACGCGGCATGGTACGCGATGCCCCCGATTTTTGGGTGCCGGTCCTGTTCATGCGCCTCAAAAGTGGCCGGCTCTGGTACACCCCCGGTTTTGGGGATGCACGCAAAGGTGCCACCAAACTGCCGGCAGTCATCCGCAACATCAAACGCGGCCACTGCACGCCGTTGATCGGACCGGGGCTGGTGCAGCCCTTGCTCGGATCGATGCACGAAATTGCCGCGCGTTGGGCCGAAAAATATCATTACCCCATGTTACCCAGCGAACGCGAGTCACTCCCGCAGGTCGCCCAGTATCTGACCATCCATCAGGATGCACACTTCCCCTTTGAAGAATTGGAAGACACCCTCATCAATCACCTGCGTCAGCGCTTCTCAGCCTCGCTGCCAGAGAAACTCAGGCAGGGCACTGTCCGCCTGAACGATCTGCTGAATGAGCTCGGAGCGCTCAACCGCGCCAACGACCCGTTCGACCCGCACAAAGCCCTGGCCGAACTGCCCCTGCCGATCTACATCACCGCCAACCAGGATAACCTGCTCGAATCTGCCCTGAAGGCCGCCGGCCGCGAACCACGCGTCTTCCTTTGCCCCTGGAATGAGCACGTTGAAAAAGAGCAAGGAGAATACACCGATGATCCCACCCCCGAAAAGCCGCTGGTATTTCACCTGTTTGGCTGTTGGGATAACCCGGAGTCAATCGTATTAACCGAAGACAATTACTTTGACTTTTTGATCGGCGTGACCAGCAACAAGGACATCATCCCGGAACAAGTGCGAGTGGCATTGAGCGATTCTGGCCTGCTCTTTTTGGGCTTTCAAACCGAAGAATGGGATTTCCGCGTGCTGTACCGCAGCATTCTGGCCCAACCCGGCAGCGAGCGCCGCAGCCAATATGCCCAGGTCGCAGCACAGGTTGAACCAGAAGACGGACGCATCCTGGAGCCACAGGGTGCGCGTACCTATCTTGAAGATTACTTCGGGAAAAGCTCGGACATCGACATTTTTTGGGGTAGCCCGCAGGAATTTCTGGCTGAACTCATGCAAAGCTGGCGAAATGGAGACAAGCCATGACCACCCAACCAAACCCTTTTGTAGGTCCACGCTCCTTTGAACCCGGCGAGAAACTCTATGGACGCGACCGGGAACTGCGCGCGCTGACCGCATTACTGATCGCTGAACGTATCGTCTTGCTGCACTCCCCTTCCGGCGCAGGCAAGACCTCACTGCTCAAGGCCGGGCTGCTGCCCAAACTGCGCGAGCAAGACTTCAATGTGCTTCCAATCGTGCGCGTCAACCTGGAAAAACCAGCCGAAGCTGCCAGCGCCAACCGCTATGTACTCTCCACCATGCTCTCGCTCGAAGAAGGTTTCCCACAGGCCGAGCGCCTGCCAATTGCAGAGCTTTCTGCCCTGAGCCTGAATGACTACCTGGATAAGCGCTCCCCAGCCAAAGACACCTTGCTGGTCTTCGACCAGTTTGAAGAAGTGATTACCATGTCTGCTGCCGATCAGGAAGGCAAACTGGCTTTTTTCAACCAGCTGGGCGATGCCTTGCGCAACAAAACACGCTGGGCGCTCTTTTCCATGCGCGAAGATTACCTGGGTAAGCTAACGCCATACCTGCGCCCAATCCCAAACCGCATGATTACACGCTTAAGACTCGACCTGTTGAGCGCCGAGGCCGCCATCCAGGCCATGCAAATGCCAGCCAAAGCCACCGGCGTCAACTTCACCCCGGAGGCTGCCCAACAATTGGCCGATGACCTGCGCAGCATTCAAGTGCTGCAGTCGGATGGCACGCTGGAAAAACAACTGGGACCCTATGTAGAGCCCGTTCAACTCCAGGTAGTCTGTTATCGCCTGTGGGAAAGCCTCGGACAAGACAAGTTAGAGATTGATGCCCAGGACCTTGCCAACGTCGGAGATGTAAACGAGGCGCTCGCCAATTATTACGCCATGAGTGTCTCAAAAACAGCCGAGCTGAGCGGCACGCCCGAGCGCAGCATCCGCGAATGGTTCGACCGAAAACTGATAACCCCGGACAGGCTGCGCGGGCAGGTACGCCTCGGCACTGAAACGAGCGACGGGCTGCCAAATGCAGATGTGCACATGCTGGAAAACGCCCATCTCATTCGCTCCGAGCAACGCGCCGGGCAAACCTGGATGGAACTGGCCCATGACCGCCTGCTGGAACCAGTCCGAAGAAACAACCACAAGTGGTTCGTCAAACACCTCAGTCTATTCCAGCGCCAGTCCGAACTCTGGCTGGAAAAAGGCCGCAGCGAAGGCCTGCTGCTGAGCGGGCATGACCTGGAACAAGCCGAAAAAGAAATCGTTGGCATCGTACTGACTGACGACGAAAACGCCTTCCTGGCTGCCTGCCGCTTAATGCGGCGCCGCGCCCATCGCGAACAACTCCTGCGCCGGGGCATCCTGGCCGCCATGATCACGTCGACAGCCTTGTTTGTAGTGGCAGTCTATTTTGGTATAAGCGCCATCAGAGCCAATCGAACAATTATGCTCTCGATCAAGACCGCCGAGGCTGCCAGCACCCAGGCGATCATGGAACAGGGCAATGCCCAGGCCGCCAGCACCCAGGCCATTATGGAACGGGCCAATGCCCAGGCCGCCGCCACCCAGGCCATATCACAGAAGGCGATTGCCCAGGCTGCCAGTACCCTGGCCATCGCGAATGCCGATGCTGCCGCAACTGCCGTGGCCCAGGCTGAAGTGGAAAAATCCCGGGCACAAGAACAAGAATTGATCGCCCAGGAACAAAAACTGCAGGCACAGGCCAGTGCGCTGGTGGCACAGTCTCTTTTGCAACAGCTAAAATTAAAGGACGACCTGTCTAACTTACTGGCAGTCGAAGCCTTTCGGATCTATGACACGACCCGCACACGCATACAAATGCTTGCAACTGTCTACTCCAGGGGCCGCATAGCGCTTGCTCAAACCAGCAGTGTGGGCATCATGCCTGGGCTGGGTTTTACGGCGGGTACTTCTGCCGGCCTGGCCGCCAGCAATTTCAGCGATTGCGAGAAGAATAATTACTTCCTTTGCGATAGCGGCTATATCAAGTTATGGACGATCCAGAGTACGGCACGCGCCAACAACAGCCCCACCGTCAGCCTTCGGCTTGACACCAAAACCATCAAACCGTCTGGGCTGGACGCCATTACAATCAGACCTGATGGGCTCGCGCTAGCCTCGGCCAGCTGCACCCCGGCCAGCCAGAAACCCAAGATCTGCTCTAAAGAAAGTATCCAGATCTGGGATCTTAAAACCCAACTGGCCCTCGCCCCAGCTTTGACCTATAGCGGCGAAATCGCCGGCGATAAAAACGTCCTGCTGGCCTACAGCCCGGATGGTAAAACCCTGGCCCTGGCGCTTAATCTCCCAACTCTTTTCAATTCCAGCAGTTCGCCGCAGCCCACCATCATTTTATGGAACCTGCGCACCTCCAAGCAAATCGGGCAGGTCACACCCGAGCAGGGCCTGGCGCAGATGGCTTTCAGCCCAGACAGCAAAACCCTGGCCCTGGCCAGCTCGCGAGCTGTCATCCTGCTGGACCTGGCCAGCATGCAGAGCTCAGACCTGGCATTCTCCAACGGGCCGGGCTTGCTGCTCAGCCTGGCCTACAGCCCGGATGGTAAAATCCTGGCCGCCGGCGCAGATGATGGCCGGATCACCCTGCTGGATCTTGAGAAACACCTGGCCATCGAGCAGGCCATGACAAATCCGAGCAAAATCTCAGCGCTGGCCTTCAGCCCGGATGGCAAGATCCTGGCCGCCGGTTACCACGACGCCGGGATCATCCTTTGGGATCTAGCCAGCCGCCAAAAGTTAATCTCCCAGGTCATTTACAAACATGTCGAAACGTCAGATAGCTTCCCCATCTATAACCTGGCTTTCAGCCCGGATGGCAAATATCTGGCAAGCAGCAGCAATGAAGTCATCCTGTGGGATATGGACCCGGCTTCATGGGCCAACAAGGCCTGTTTAATCGCTGGCCGCAACTTCACGAAGGCCGAGTGGCTGCAGTTCTTCGCTGACGAGCCCTACCGCAGCACCTGCCCACAGTTCTCGGCCGGCCGCTAACCGATCATTACCCAAATAATCTCAATCTGAGCCTGGCTCGACCAACCCAAAGGTTCCAAACATGTGGTGATTTGGCGGAAAATCTTCCGCCGAATCACCACAAATCAATCTGCCGCTGTTGTAGTTACGGACACGAACTGACCCCAGAAAATTCAGGGTGGAATATTGCCCCAAAAACAATGCATCATTGGGCAGGTGGGGAAAAGCATCGATTTTCAAGCGCCGCTTTTCGACAAAATTGATCTGGCAATCAGCCTGAAAAATAGCCATCAAACCCCAAATTTCAGCACCGGGGATTGTTTTGGCGCTTATAATTGGTTTTATTCAAAACCAGACCGGCAGGTTAACAGGAGCGTACTCTATTGAAAAATTTTGCGCGGGAAAATGGGCTGGGGATTTTGATCGCGCTCACGATCGCATTGGCAGCCTACTTTGCAGGCCGGATCATCCCGGTTGTCGGAGGCGCGGTTGTGGGTATCAGCCTTGGAATCCTGACAACTACGCTTTGGAAGCTGCCCCTCGCTTCGCAAAAAGGGGTTAAATTTACATCCAAGTACATCCTGCAGCTGGCTGTGGTCCTGTTAGGCTTTGATATGAACACCGCCAGCGTGATCAGAGTCGGACAGCAATCCGTGCTCGTGATTGGCACGACCCTGATGGCGGCATTTCTGACCGCTGCCTTTGTTGGCAGGCTGCTGAAGGTTAACAAAAAGCTGACCATCCTGATCGGGGTTGGCACCGCCATCTGTGGCGGGTCGGCCATCGCCGCCGCATCCTCTGCGATCAATGCCGAAGATCAGGACATATCATATTCGATTTCGACCATCTTTTTATTCAACGTGCTGGCAGTCTTTCTATTTCCACTCATCGGGCACCTGCTGAAACTGAGCGATACAGGCTTCGGAATGTGGGCCGGGACAGCCATCAACGACACATCTTCAGTTGTGGCAGCCGGCTACTCGTTCAGCAATGCGGCCGGGAATTTTGCGACTGTGGTGAAACTGACACGCAGCCTGATGATCGTACCGGTAACCCTGGCGCTGGCCTTGCTGACAGCCCGCGAACACCCCGAACAACAGAACTTCAGACTTGTGAAGATTTTCCCCTGGTTTGTGCTTGGTTTCCTGGCAGCAGCCATTCTCAACAGCAGCGGGTGGATGCCCGTCTACATCACTGCAAACCTGGCACTGACCGGTAAATTCCTGATCATCATGGCCATGGTTGCGATCGGCCTGAACACCAGCCTGCAAGCCTTCATAAAAGCCGGGCCCCGAGCTGTCTTGTTGGGGGCCGCCACCTGGTCGGCAGTTGCACTCTCATCCCTGGCTGTCCAGCTGATCGCTAGAATCTGGTGATCCTCTCGAGCAGCACAGGCTCAAGACACAGTGCAAAGCAGCTCACTTGGCGCGTAACTTATAATAAAACTGGCGCTGCGCACCCAGCATGTACTTGGTGGCGTCATAAAACACATAAATAGCAAAGATTCTGTTTTTTGGGCTGGGGTTTTGGTCGGTCATCACCAAATCTCGCCAAATTTCTACCTGGATTTCTCTGCCAGCTTTAGTCAGCAGAGTAGTCTCGTCGGGGCTGCTGGCGTGCAGCAGCTTGCCTTTGCGAGGTTGTCGAATGGCCGGACGTTGGCCCCATATTCAGGTTTACGCTCACAGACAGCCATCACTGGTAAAAAGTTCCTGCGTGCATCCACGCTATGCTTCATACCGAACGAACGGGGGGCATCAACAAATACGTTTGTGAAATAAATCCCAAAATTGCGCGGCGTTTTTGAAAGTCGTATAATAAAAGCAAATATCGGACCAATTGAATTTAACAAACTTATCGGTATTAGGTCCAGTGAGCTTAACATGATGTATTTTTGGTTGGCGATGCATCACCCGAAACAACTTCACCTCAAACATCACAAAATAACGCTATTGACTGCACAGATTTTGGCGGACATTGACACGTTCAGCCTAAGCATGTTCATATTCTCTTAACCGTATCAATGATCTGGTTATTGTTGCTCACCTGCTCTGTGGTATGGCCCAGATTAGGCCATGCGCAAAGTAAAAATTCAGACAATCAGCGTCTTATGGCGTAAGATGTCACCACAACAAAGGTGCGCAGCACAACCTCCACACCAAAAAACCGACCTATCCGAATTCGTGACAACCGAAAGGGATCTAGTCGGACGGAATGTATATCCTGCAGTTACATCATAAGGTGAATTTATATCCCCTTGCTTTTTTTCACAAGAAGTACTGAAGACAAAAAGTTGGAAAGAACATATCACAAGATCGTCATTGAAATATCTAAAGATTGATGACATATGCAGACAGAACCATTCATCTGTTTGTGGGGAGGTGCGCTCAGATTTATTGGGTAGATATAAGCTGTCAATAAAGACTAATCTTGATAAAAAGGAGATTTCGATGAAAAAGATCGTTTTGGCGCTAGTCGTTTTGATGCTGTTGGCATTCCCCGCAACGGTCAATGCCAAAATTCGCACAGGAGCTGGAGGTGATGTCCCGTTCTATGCGCGGATCGAACACAATGAAATCTATCACACCAACGAATGGGCTGTCATTGTCTTCTACCGCCCACTGGAATGTGTCCCTTCTAACTTCAATTTGCTTGATTTCTTTGACCCTGTTGCATTTGCATGCCCAACATACACAACTGACGGATTTTCAATTTGGGCCGGAGAACCAGGGATATCCACGCCCATTCAAGTCAATTTGCATGGGCTGGGAGCCGTACCGGTTTTGTTTGTGAGTTGGCCTGAATTACAAGGCGCGCTTTCAGATGGTGTCTTGACCATGCCCGAACTGAGTGGATTGAGCACTCTCATGACCGGTTCAGCCAGTTCCTACCAGGAGGTATTGCATCCGAGTGGTGGAGCAAAAATCTCAATTGGTGAGTTTCAGGCAAAGGGCTTGTTGAACGATGGAAGACAGTTCAGTGCTTACATTGCGTCAACACCAGCCAACACGAAAGTGCAGATTGATTTCAAATAGACTGGGGTGCGACAATTTCATAGAGGTGGATGCGTTCTTCGCTATTTTCAGAGCGCATCCATTTTATCTTTCGTTTCCGCTAACTGATGCGATAAAAAACCATGCTAATGGATTCAAAGCATGATAATTTTGGCAGTGGAGCATAACTTGCTTATTCAAATTCTTTTGGGACGCGGACGAGCGCCGACAAGCGCGGAAAAAGCAAAAATCTTTTGGTTTATCCGCGTACATCCGCGAAAATCCGCGTCCAATTGGGGTTCCCTGCGG
>CAINXK010000375.1 GCA_903854805.1 uncultured Anaerolineae bacterium | reverse complement strand
GGCAGGGGGCCACACCCGTAGCTGCTTTCTTTAATAGTGGCGCTTTTGCGGCTGAAGATCATGGCCCTGCCTTGGGCAGCGCAGAAATTGCCAAATCAGATGCTCCCAGGCTTGTGCTTGCATCGACGCCTATGCCGACTACCACTGTCTTGGAGCCGCCAGCGAATAGTATTTCGGCCGGTTTATCGACACTAACCCCGACACGTTCCCCATTCGAAACTGATGTACCAACTGAGACTTCGCCTGCTCCCACTCAGACTCTGACCGTGCCAACGATGACTGCTCCGGCACCCACCGAAACATTTATACCGCCAACTGCTACCGTTGTAGTCCCAACCACAACGCCGGTGCCAACTGCAACGCCAATCCCCACCGATATTATTCAGGCAACAGCCACCCTGGCGCCTGTATCATTGGAGCAACCATCCCCCACGGCACTGCCAACAGATACTGCTGAGCCTGGCTCAACTCAGTATGTTCCTCCTACTCCTAACCCGAATGGCGGCGGTTCAAACGCTGCGGGTCGCTGGATTGATGTGGATCTGACCAATCAGAGGGTTTATGCCTATGAAGGTAATACAGTTGTAAATTCCTTTATTGTTTCCACGGGCACCTGGCAGCATCCAACGGTTACGGGTCAGTATCATGTTTATGTTAAATATCGATATACCGATATGTCTGGCCCGGGTTATTACCTGCCCAATGTGCCATATACAATGTATTTTTATCAGGGTTATGCAATTCACGGCACTTACTGGCATAATAACTTTGGCACGCCAATGAGCCATGGATGTGTGAATCTTTCTATCCCCGATTCTGGATGGGTATTTAATTGGGCTTCGGTGGGCACACTGGTAAACGTACACTATTAGATTGAATAGGTAGTTCGGAGAGAAAAATGCACAGCTCTTTTCAATTTGACCAATATTTATTAAAGCGTCAGGTTTTTGCGCTGACCGGGAAGTTACGTTTTTATAACCCACAGGGTGTGCTGGTATTATTTAGCGAACAGAAAATGTTCAAACTGCGCGAGGATATCCGTGTCTTTTCTGATGAGCAAAAGTCACAGGAAGTTTTGGCAATTAAGGCCCGTCAGATTATCGATTTCTCTGCCGCATACGATGTAATTGACAGCACTACTACTGAAAAGGTAGGGACTTTGAGACGTAAAGGTTTCAAGTCTATCTTGCGTGATGAATGGGATGTGCTCGATGCCGATGACAGGCTTGTTGGTAGTCTTTTTGAGGACAGCATGGGGTTGGCAATGCTGCGTCGTTTCGTTTTAGGTTCGCTTTTACCCCAAAACTACGATCTTACGATTGACAATCAACGCGTGGCTGATCTGAAACAGCGTTTAAATCTCTTTCGTTATGAAATGGATCTCGACTTTAGCATGGATAGTGCCCGGCGTATTGACCGGCGTCTTGGGTTGGCGGCTGCAATATTATTAGCCATCATCGAAGGAAAGCAGGAATAATGTCACGCAAGGCCCTCTTTGTAGGGTTGGTTTTCGATGAGTATGATCGTCCGCTTGAAGCTGGATCTGTCGGCGTGGATCCAGCATATATCATTAATGATGCCGGGTTTAAGCGTTATATCCCGGCTGAACAGATTGACCAGGTTATTCTGGCTGAAATGAAAAAGCTGATCCACGGGAATGAAGGCTTTCTGAGTGAGCAGGCTGCCAAAATGATTGGCGCGGATGATTTATTTAGCAAAGCAATGATCGAAAACCAACTAAAGAATATCGATAAGCAGTTTGCGATGTTGTTTGAAGTTGGCATTCCTGAAGAAATGCGGGCATACCTGGGTATGTCAGGTTTCAAAGTGACTGTTGATTATCACGGCGTGGTACTGGAAGTTCGCCCGGGTGGTGGCGCCAGCGATGATGGTGGGGACGGTGGCGGTGATCTGTAAGTGTGTCCATTTTTAAACTACCAGGTTGAATCAAAGGAACGCTCTGATTGTTTAGAGCGTTCCTTTTGTATATTTTGTTAATCTGGTTCTACGTTGGTTGGCAGTACGACTGTGAATTTTGAGCCTCGGCCGAGTACCGATTCCACCCAGATCCGGCCGCCATGGTTTTCCACAATTGACTTGACGATTGCCAGGCCCAGACCAGTTCCCGCGCTCCCCTTTGGAGCATTGCTGGCACGATAAAATTTTTCAAAAATATGGTGCTGTTCAACTGCAGAGATGCCTATGCCGGTGTCAGCCACTTCGAAAATAAGTTTGGTTGCATCGCTTTTTAGGCTGACCTTGATCTTCCCTTTTTCAGGAGTGTACTTGATAGCGTTGACCAGCAAATTGTCTATGACTTGCCGAAGACGCAGAGGATTGCCTCGTAAAATGGGCAAATCCTGGTCGATATCGATCAATATTTCCTGGTGTTTGTCTTTAATTTGCCGCTCAAGATTATCCAGGGTATAGCGTAATATGGTTCCGATCGAAACGTCATCTCGTCGCGTATCGAAACCAGCTTCGATGCGGCCCAGGTCGAGCAAGTCATTCACAAGTTCTGTGATGCTATGGGCATTATTTTGAACATGTTTAACGAATTCTTTTTGTTGGTCATTTAATGGACCAACACGATCAAGCAGTTCAATATATCCCATGATAGCAGTCAGAGGTGAACGCAGATCGTGGGATATTGTGTGGATAAAATCGATTTTCACCTGGTCGAGTACTTTACGGTGGGTGACGTCTTCCAGCGTTATCACCGCACCGATGGAAGCAATGGGCGTGTATTGAGTGCTAAAAAAACGCCCATCCTCAAATGCAATCTCGTGAAACTTAAGTGGGTCATCTGTAATTGAATCAAGCAAACCGATAAAATCGATATCCGGGATCGCTTCCAAAACAGGCGTGTTGGTAAAATTGGCTAACCCCAGACCAAAGATGTTTTTTGCGGCCGGATTGATCAATAAAATGCGTTTTTGGTTATCCAGGAGGATAATGCCATCCTGGATGTTAGCGAGCGTAGTTTCCAGCTTGGCGCGTTCATTTTCCGTTTCTGTGTATAACTTGGCGTTTTGGATGGCGATCGATGCGAAATCAGCCAACACCATCATGAGTAATTCATGGTGTTTGGTAAATGGGCGTTTTGCGTTGCGGTTGTCGACACCCATTACACCTGTTACGCGTCCATTTGTAGACAGGGGAACATAAATGAGCGAATATACCAAATAGGAAGTCTTGATTTTATTGGGCTCATCCTGGGAAAAAGAGATGGGCAGCCCAGTTTCCATTACCTGCCCAGCCAGCGAATCATTTACCGGCAGCCGAAAGGTGCGGGCAAGTCCATCCGTATAGTTTCGTTCGGCGCGCATATATAGTTCTTTGGTGGTTTCGTCGGGCAGCAGTAAATGTCCTTCTTCTGCCCCGGTTAATTCCACTGCAGCGGTGACTACGCTGGTCAGTACGCTGTCGAGATCGAGTGAAGCCGTGATGGAGCGGCTCAAATTAACCAACGTGTCCATCTCGTTGACGCGTTGTTCCAGTGAAGATGTGCTGCGGCGTACCTCTTGACGAACCCAATCTCCCATTTGTTTGGCGCGGGTTTGGCTGCGTTGGATGGCGCGCACAATATCGTCGATCTTCAAGGGGGGGTAGATATAATCGCTCAGCCCGGCTCGCAGGGCTTGCAGTGCCATCTGCGGAGTATAGGTGGCATCATAGTAAATGATCGGCAGCGTGGGGAAGCGCTCCAAAGTTTTTATTGCCAGATCAAAGCCTTTCTTGTCCCCCAGTTTTTCAGAAATGACAAGTAAGGTTGGAGTCGTCTCCTGCAGGGCTTTATCTAGTGCGGTCACAGTCGTTGCCATCGACAGGCCATAACCCGTAGACCGCAATGCTCGCTCCAATAGATCGAGCGTTGGTGATGGCTCCATGGCGAGCAAAACAAGGTCTGTCTTGGACATACCCCAATTTTACCTTACCCTAAGTTTTTGGTTGACTTTTTTATTGGCTGATCATTGCGATTAGGCGCTTCAATGTAATTTGCGTTGTTTCAAGGGCCTGTTTCTGTTGTGGGCTTAATGCCCCCATTTTTTCAGCGATGGTTAAGTCCAATGGGTAAAGTGCTGTAGTCAGGCTGGTTTGGATTTCCTGGCGCATGCGCTGCAGCAGATCGTTCTTGCGTTTTTCGCCAATCTGGGCTGCTTCGGCATTTTGCGCAAAGGCTCGGAATAAGCGTGCGTTTACCAATGATATTGATGCATAGTCTGAGATAGCCTCAGCGAGTGTGTGTTCACTATCTCCAAACGGTTTTTCAGCTCTTCGTACAACGGTTAGCAGTCCGACGGCCTCGTTTTTTACCTTTACAGGGATGACCATCGCGGATTTGCCTAATGCAGCGATTTTAAAATTCTGCAAAGGTTGACCATGAATGGCCAGTGTTTCAAGCGACATCGCCACCAAAGGCCCGAGCCCATCGTCAAAGGGTTGGCCAATTCTTCGTGCCAAAGCTTCGGGCAAATTGCGCTGTGCTGCCAATACAAATGCCTTGGTATTCTCGTCTTTTATGGTTAGCCAGCCCAGGTCAGCTTCTGTAACGCCGGTTATTGCTTCGACAATCTTATCGAACAACACGCGCTGGTCAGTGATCGATATCACGGCGCGCCCAACCGCAAATATGGTGCTCAGTTCGCGTACACGCTGTTGCAATTCGCTGTTTGTTTTTTTTATTTGCGCATCCAGCGCTTCACGTGCACGGATTTCACGCACTTGTTTTAATGCACGTTCCACGCACGAGGCGAGCTCAGCCTCGCGCACAGGCAAGATTACATAGTCACTGGCACCAAGGCGGAATGCTTGAATGATCTTAGCTTCCTGACCTTTTTCGGCCATGATGATCATGGGGATGGACATGCCTTGGGATGTGAGAGCCACCAATATATCTTTACCGCTCAAGCCGGGTAGATTGATATTTGTGATCACCAGATCTGGCTGAAGTTGGATTGCCTGGCGAATAGCGCTTGACCCATCCATAGCCACGCTTACCTGGTATCCAAGCGGCTTCAGGATTTGCCGGACAATTAAATCACTGATGCCAGGGTCACTTTCAACAACAAGAATTTTTTCGGATAAAGTGTTAGCCATATCAATTTATAATAGCATGATTCTTGAACTTTTGTGTTTTTAGATTTGTAAGGCATGGCCCATTAGGGCCGAGGAAGTTTGTATGCTTGATACTTTCAATTGGTGGCGTGATGGCATTATCTATCAAATATATCCACGTTCGTTTTCTGATTCAAACGGTGATGGCTTCGGAGATTTGGCTGGTATCACGGCCCGGTTGGACTATCTGGTAGACCTGGGCATTGATGCAATCTGGCTTTCTCCGTTCTATCCCAGTCCGGATGCTGATTTTGGCTATGATATTAGTGATTACACTGCGGTCGATCCCCGGTTTGGCAGTATGTCCGATTTCGATCATATGTTGTTGCAGGCTCACCAGCGCGGTATTCGTGTTGTGCTGGATATGGTTCTAAACCACACGTCTGACCAGCATGCTTGGTTTTTAGAGTCGCGTTCCAGTCGCGAAAACCCGAAGCGTGATTGGTATATCTGGCGCGAACCTGCCCCGGGCGGACGTCCACCCAACAACTGGCAGGCGAGTTTTGGCGGGAGCGCATGGGAATTCGACCCAAAAACAGGCCAATATTATCTACATTCTTTCCTCAAGCAGCAGCCAGATATCAACTGGCGCAACCCCGATGCACGTAAAGCCCAAATGAATGTTTTCCGTTTCTGGCTGGAGCGCGGCGTGGATGGTTTCCGCTTGGATGTGTTTAATGCTTATTTTAAGGATGCCCAGTTTCGCAGCAACCCGTCCCAATTTGGCCTGCGGGCTTTTGATCGCCAGAAACATGTTTATGATATGAATCAGCCCGAAATGACCGGCCTTTTACAGGAATTGCGTGAGCTGCTTGATTCTTACCCCGAACGTTATTCGGTCGGTGAGACTTATGTCACCTCGCTCGAGAAAACCATTGGTTACATGGGCGACGATCGCTTGCACGCAGCTTTTAGTTTTGATTTTTTTGATTCTGACCTGATATTTCCCTGGCGTTCAGACTGGCTGTTGGAGCGTATCAATCGCCGGGAGATGCTTTTTGAGCGCGCGGCTGCCTGGCCTACCACTGTTTTAAGTAACCACGATAAACCTCGTACCGCCAGCCGCTATGCCAGAGGTGAGCAGGATCACCAGGCGTTAATCGCTATGACTCTGTTGCTTACATTGCGCGGTACACCGTTCATGTACTATGGTGAGGAAATTGGTATGCGCGATGTTGCTTTGAATCGGGATGAGATCATGGATCCCCCAGGTAAAAAATACTGGCCAATTTATAAAGGACGCGATGGCTGCCGTGCGCCCATGCAATGGACAAATGCTGTTTTTGCCGGGTTCTCATCAGCCCAGCCCTGGTTAAAAGTCCATCCCGACTATGTGCATCGAAATGTCGTAGCTCAACAAGCTGATCCAAATTCTCTCTGGAACTTTACCAGACGATTGATCACCCTGCGCCGTACCCATCCAGCTCTGCGCCAGGGCACTTTCCGGGTGATTTTCCGCGCAGACACAGGTGTTTTGGGATACGAGCGTACGCTGGCTGATATAGCTGGTAAACCGCAGCGCATCCTCGTATATATGAATTTTACCGGTCAACCAGCGCTAATAAGCTTTGTCCCAGACGCCAGCCCTGAAACAGCCACAATCTTGCTTGGTAACGCCAGTCGCCAGGGGTTTTTGGCCCCCAATCAGCAGTTTGAACTGTATCCCTACGAAGTTCTGCTGCTGGAAGTGAAATCGGCGGCTGTGTGATAAACTTTTAATATGGTTGCTGACCTTTCGAAATACAACATAATTGTTATTATCCCGGCGTATCGCGTCGAGCGTGAATTGAACGCCGTATTAAACAGCATCCCGCCGTATATTCGTTCCATTGTTGTGGTGAATGATGCCTCCCCGGATGGTACGGCGCAGGTCATTGAAGCTGCCCGCCTGCTGGATAAGCGTATTATTCCTGTAGTGCATGCAAAAAATAGCGGTGTGGGCGGTGCGATGATCAGTGGTTATCAAAAAGCCCTTGAACTGGGTGCGCAGATCATTGTAAAACTGGATGGCGATGGTCAGATGTCTTCGGATGATATTCCTATCCTGGTCGCGCCATTGATCGCGGGTCAAGCTGACTTTACAAAAGGCAATCGTTTTAGAGATTTTCTGGCACTCAGCCGAATGCCCTTTATCAGGCGCGTGGGCAATGTCGTTTTGAGTTTTCTGGCCAAATCGGCTACAGGCTATTGGAATTGTTTTGATCCTACCAACGGTTTCCTGGCAATGCGTGGCGAAGTTCTGGCCCAGCTGCCTCTTGAGAGAATCCACAAGAGCTATTTCTTTGAGATTTCCCAACTCAGCCAACTATACCTGGTTGGGGCCTGTTTGCGCGATGTGCCCATTCAGGCGCGTTATGCCGACGAAATATCCAGCTTATCGATCATTAAGGTGCTGGCAGAGTTTCCTCCGGCACTGATGGCTTTATTTCTGAGACGTATTTTGCTCCATTATTTCTTATACGATTTTTCGATTGGTTCTGTTTACATATTGGTGGGTTTGCCCCTTTTTATATTCGGCCTGATTTTTGGGAGCCTGGAATGGGTTCACTATGCTAGCCGCGCAATTCCTGCACCGACGGGTACGGTAATGTTAGCTACTCTGACAGTGATACTGGGAATTCAATTTCTGCTCTCGGCTGTATCCATTGACCTGCAGTCGGTTCCCCGCGAACCACTTTCCCGGCCGCTCGAATAATCCCCATTCGCGCTATACTAGATGCATGGAAATTTCCATGCAATATCTCTCAACTGGCAGACTGGATCCACCCGGACCGCTGAATCGTTTCCTCCCACCAGTGCCGGAGGGTATAGCTCGTGCCTATGTAGCCGGGCTGAAACCATCGCCGGCTTGGATACTGGATCCCTTTGCTTCGTCGCCGCGCCTGGCTGTAGAGATGGCGCGTGCCGGGCAAAGAGTACTGGTCACTGCTGGAAACCCGGTCAGCCGTTTTCTCTTTGACCTGGCGGCCCATCCTCCAAAATTACCAGACCTGCAAGCTGCCCTGGCTGATCTGGCTGCCGCTCGTAAAGAAGGCAAGCGCCTGGAGACCCATCTGCAGTCGCTATACTTCACGCATTGTGATAACTGTCGGCGCGAATTATCTGCCGAAGCTTTTTTGTGGGATGGGAAAACTGGCGCGCTGATAGGGCGAATATATAATTGTGTTTGCGGCAGCGGAGGTGAGCATGCTGCAACGCCGTTGGATGTGGAAAATGCCGCACTTTGGGCCCGTACTGATGGTTTACACCGATCGCGTGCCCTTGAACGTGTTACCCCCGGTGGTGATCCTGACCGCCCCTTTGCCGAAGAAGCTCTTAGTTTCTACTTGCCGCGCGCTGTTTATGCTCTGGGCTTGATAGTAAATCGTCTGGATGGGCTGTCTGCATCCGATGAGCGCCGCCGTTGCATGAGTGCGCTGCTGCTGTATGCTGCTGATAGCGCTAATGCCCTCTGGCCACATTTAACAGAGCGCCCGCGCCCGCGGCAGTTAACCTTTCCGCCTGTGTATCGTGAAAATAATATCTGGATGATGCTTGAATCCGGGGTCAAGGCCTGGGCCTCTCATGAAAGCCCAGTTCCCTTGACTCTCTGGCCCAAAGAACCCCCAGAGAGTGGCGGGCTGTGTATATTTGAAGGCCCACTGCGTGATCTGGAGCATGAGTTCGGAGATATTCCCCTCAAGGCTGTCGTTTCAGCCATTCCGCGCCCGAACCAGGCTTTCTGGACTCTTTCGGCGCTCTGGTCGGGCTGGTTGTGGGGCCACGCCGCTGTTGGCCCATTCAAGTCTGTCCTGCGGCGACGCCGCTATGATTGGCAGTGGCATGCTGTTGCTTTGAAAGCGCTGTTCGTCAATCTTGTCGATATTTTGGCGCCGGATGTGCCTTTTTTTGGCATTCTGGCTGAACCGGAGACATCCTTTATCAGTGCTGCGTTCCTGGCTGCGCAGACAGCAGGTTTGGAGATCAAGGGTCTTGCCATGCGCAGCGAGTCAGAGCCTTTTCAGATATTGTGGAAAAAAGCGATCTCTGGTCAGAACAGTGCAAGTAAGTCCGGTCCTACTTCTGAAGATCGTAAGAAAAAGACATTATCTCTGGACGTAAATTATACTGGCAAGCTGATCCGCGATATTCTCGAAAAGAACACTCAGCCCATGATTTACCTGCATCTTCACGGATCTATTCTTGCAGCCTTGGCGAAAAAAGGGATGCTGCAGTGGTCAGATGATTCACTCTCTGTGCTGGAAAAAAATATCCATGCTGCGCTGGCTTTTCCCGAGTTTGTCGATCTGGAAGGGCGCACCAGCCCAGAAACCGGCCGGTGGGCGCTAAAAAAGTGGGATCATCAGGGTACACTAAAGGGTCTATGAAAAAGTTTCGTGAATCCATTCGACTATCCAAGTGGTGAATTACACATTTTATCGGTGCAATATGTCACTACATCCTTATTATTCTAAGTTGTATACTCAAACAGATGATCTAGATATGGAAACTGGGAGGGAATAAAAGGGGATGATTTTATTCACGCATCATCCGTCGCGTCAAAGATGGGTGGTATTACTCTATTGTGCTGTAGCCTTGTTATTTGTCGGGTGTGCTTCCGAACCACCCGCCGACCCTCAGATACTCCCTTTTTGCCCATCCGAAAGTTCCCAAATTTATACGGGAGAATACTATCCTGAGCTACGCAGCCAGGAAGCGAAAAACGTGGCTGATGAAATTTATTCGCTTGCTTCTTCGGATAACCCGGTGGGTAAACGTGAAGCGCTCAAATTCCTAAAGTATGAAACCGAGCGTTGGTCGAGTGTGCAATATATAAATTATGATCCCCAACCGCGCATGCGCGTTATTGTTACCTTTCTTACACCTGGGTTGGTCAGAGCCATTGTATTAAACCATTTTCTTTATAAAGGTATCCTTGGACAGCCAGACTTGCTGGAAGCCGAGACCAAGAAGAGTCTCGCCATCCTGGATCGGCGGGAAGAATTTGCTTTTATTATTTTGATCCAGCCTGAAATAGCAACAACCCCGGTTGAGTTTTCACTTTTTCCAGCCGAGATAATCATGCATATCACGGACGGCTCCGAAGTTAGAAGCACCCACAGTGACGATATCCTAAATTCACCACTGGATACTTCTGAGAATTTATATTCTGGTTATTTCTTCTATCCTGTCAAAGTAACCAGGCAGGGGGCCTGTAGTTACCTACTAAAACCAGGTATTGAGACATCCTTATTGTTAAAAATTGCGGTGGCTAAGTTTGCCGAGCAGGAGAATGTAACACTAAATTGGGTGGTAGATTTTCCTTTGCTCTTTAATCTCGATGATCCGATGCTTACACTTGATCGGATTGGCCCCGTGTTGAACGGAGAAGATGGACAGGAGTTTCCGGTCGATCAGCCTCCGAGTGCCCATTTTAGAGAAAACGAAGATCCAATAAATTGGCGTGAGGTCGGTCGGTTTTATTGGTGGAAAGTATATAAGCAGAGTATTCCAAAAGAATGAACAACAAAAATCCAGGCCACACTCAATGTGGCCTGGATTTTTGTTGAAAAATTTTTTTTGAGCATGCACCTGCTCAAGGAGTGGAAATGGGTGTTTCTGGTATCGAAGTTGGTGAGGGCATCGCGGTCGGCGGAATCGAGGTTGGAGGCGCCAGTGTTGCTGTTGGAATGGGCGGAAGTGTTTCGGTAGGTGCGAGAGTTGGCGTGGGTGTTTCTGTTGGCGCAATGTAGTTGATCTCGATGTGAGCTAATTTTTGAGCATACCCGCTTTCAGTATTTTCAATGCGCAGGCGCAGGGTATATTTCCCATTGCCTACTTCTTTAAGGTTCCATGTGAATATATCGCGTGCTTCGGGTATTTGCGCGTTGGTATTAAACAGCACTTGCCAATCGTTTTCACCTGGGTCGCTGCCGGGCGCATAATCCAGTTTCCAAAGTTCAAATCCATTTGTGGCGCTGGCGATGATACGCACATCAATCTTTTCCGTGTTCAAGACATCACCGTCTTTGATATTTTCGAGTGACAGAGTGACATGCGGCGAATCTGCTTTGCAATCGTCGCTCGGTGTGAAGTAGAGTGGACGTTCAAACCCCAATTCTTGCACCAGGGCACGCCCGGCATCATCTTTACGCAGCCAACGCTGAACAAGGTTATCAGTGACATTCAGCGTCATTTTTTTCTCGACGTATTCGCTGCAAGCAGGTGTAGCCAGCATGCCAGTCCAGGTATCGATGGTGGCTTCCTTCCATAAATCTTCACTGGCTGGCAGTGGCAATTGGTTGGCGACAAACATCTCATTACGCTGATCTGGACACCACTGGGAAGGTTCAGTTCCCGAAAACGAGCAGATGACCCTGTCAACAATTTCGGATGGACGTTGGAAAGGGCTGGGCTCTCCGCCCGTTATGCTGGGTATGGCTTTCATCATGAAGCTGGCCCAGATAGGTGCCGCACCGGTCAGACCGGTCGTGTTTTGCATAGCGGTGTAATCGGCATTCCCAACCCAGACACCCACCGCTAGGTCGGGGCTATAGCCCATGGTCCAGTTATCCCTGAAATCATTGGTTGTGCCGGTCTTGGAGGCTACGCGTGTGTTAAAGCCAAGATTGATGATCGGGCTGGCACCGAACATTGGGCGGCGGGCTTCGTAATCTGAAAGGATGGTGGATATCAGGTACGCATGTTCGGGTCGCAGTACTTGCTCGCCCTCGGGTGTTTTATATTCGTAGATCAGATTCCCGGCATTATCTGTGATTTTCAATATGGCGACTGGCGGAATGCGCCGCCCGCCATTGGCAAATACTGCGTAAGCGCCGGTCATTTCCAGTAGACTGACATCTCCACCGCCCAGGGTCAGCGCCAGCCCATAATCGTTCCTGGTCAGGCTGGTGATTCCCAGTTTTTGGGCCATTCCGATCAAACCCTCTTTCTGGGGCGTCTTGGGGTCATCGTAGATGCCCACAAATTGCAAGGTTTTCACAGCCGGGATGTTGTAAGAATTTGAGAGCGCCGTTCGCACTGTGACCGGGCCATGAAAGCGGCCATCGTAATTGACTGGCTCGTAAGGATCACGCTGGTCGTTCGGGTCACCGGATGGCGGGAAGCCACTGGGAATGTCCCAGATCAGGGTGGATGGTGTCCAACCTTTTTCAAAAGCGGCAGCATAAGTGAAAGGTTTAATGGATGAACCGGGCTGGCGTGTCTGGCTGGTAGCCATATTGACCTGCCCCTGGATCGTTTCATTGTAAAAATCGGTTGAGCCGACCATTGCCAGTATTTCACCGCTGGGTGGTTTGATTGCGACGAGCGCTCCATCTTGGGCGTTTTTATCCACCAGTGCTGCGATCTGATCGCTGACGATCTGTTGGGCGGTATCCTGCAATCCGGCATCCAGTGTGGTTGTGACCGTGAAACCGGAGCGATAGATTGTCTGTGCATCGAATTGATTTTCCAGCTGCGAACGTACGAACTGTACCCAGTGTGGGAAGCGCATCTGGACGTTTGGTGTAGGGAAGTTGAAGCTGTCGATTGTTTTTGAAGCCTTCAGGGCAGTTTCAATATCCACGCAAATCGGCTGCGGATCATTGCTGACGATGATGCAGTTACGGCTGGTACTGAGTTCATACATAAGCGAGAGTACATCTCGGTGCCGGCCGAGGGTAATATCCCGGTTGGTGTAAATATCGTAAACGGCCGGGGATTGAGGTAAACCCGCCAGGAATGACGCCTGGGCCAGGGTCAGGTCATCGGCCAGCCGGCTATTTTTGGGGGAACCTTCAGGGTGCAGTTCGTTGGCTTGCCCGTCGATGTTCGGGCCAAAATAGGTCTCAGCTGCGCCTTCAATGCCATAGGCCAGGTTGCCATAATAGATTTCGTTAAGGTAGAGTTCGAGAATTTCATCCTTGCCGTACCGGCGGGTGATTTCAGCGGCCAGGATGATCTCGCGAATTTTGCGCATATAAGAGCGCTGGACACGTTCTTCGGGAGTGAGTAGAAGCGCGCGCGCCAGCTGTTGTGTAATGGTGGATGCCCCCGATCCATTTCCACCGGTGGTGGAATTTTCCCAGAGAGCGCGTGTGATGGCGAGCGGATCAAAACCAGGGTGAGTATAAAAATCTTTATCTTCTGTGGCGATGGTTGCTGCCACGAGAAAGGGTGAGATTTCGTTTAACTTAACATAGGTTCGCCGCCCGGCATTGGGATCCAGTATCTCGTAAAGCGGATTGCCATTGCGGTCCAGGATGCGCGTGGTTTCGAATTGCGCGGAGCGCTGCCGTAAATCATCGACGGCTGGCAGTGTACTGGCAATCGAATAATAGGCAAAGACCAGTGCGACAGCAGAGATAATCACCAGCGTAACCAGCCCAAATAATGCCAATACCAGCCCGCGTGTAAAACAGCCCCAGTTGCGAGCGCCATTCAGACCACCATGGTTTCCGCCTGGTGGGCGGCGCACAGTGATATTGATTGCCGCCGGGGTGACGCTTGTAGCATTCATATCTTCCTGCTCGACCCATTCCGGCAAGGGATCGTCAGCATAGGGATGGTCCGTATATTCAGGAAAAAGCGGTGGCGGACTGGGACGATTGGAAAATCCGCCCCCGGGTGGAATGGTTTGTGATTTCGATGGGTCCTTGTCTCGCCTGGCGGTTGTGCCGTTATCAGGATGTTTGTTTTGCATATTTATTGGCCGCGGGTCTTGACCAAGACTGTCCACTGGCCCTTCATGGTGGTCTCATTGGATTGGTTATTGACGTATACACTCAGGGTGACGGAGCCTCCACCCAGGCGCGGGAAGGCTTTGATTTCCATTATTTCCATGTCTACATGGATGGTATCACCGATAAAAATTGGCTTAACGAATTTCCACTCACCTACTTCGCGAAAGGCGATTACGTTTGCACCGAGGATGCCAGTCTGTACTGCCAGCCCGGATGCGATCGCCAATCCCAACAAGCCGTGGGCAATGCGCTGGCCAAAAGGGGTTGACCGGGCAAATTCAGCATCGGTGTGGATTTGGTTAAAGTCTCCAGAAAGACCCGCGAAGGTGGCAATATCGTGTTCTGTGACCGTACGCCCGGCCGATTTTACTTTTTGTCCAGGTTCGAAATCTTCAAAATAGAATCCCGAATTCAGTGCTAAGGCAGACATGCTCTTCTCCTTGATTTTGAACATTTTACGTGCGGCGTTTGTTTATTCGTTGTCATCCTTATTATAAACGTCGAAAGGGATGAAAAAGTTTCTATTTCGCATGTGCCAGGCCAATTTTCGCGGTGGTTGCATCTGATTTGTCAGTTGCAGACGGTGAATGACTTAAATGCCGGTTCAGAAAACTATACAAACCCACGGTATGCCGCAATAAATTTGCACCAGTATCTTGACGAATTAAATGAATTAAATTTATCCTTTCCCAGAATTGTGAGTGCGCGTAAAAAGGTATGTACGGATCTCTGGTTCTCGTGCCGCAAATTGAACGCCAGCAAGTATTGTCGCGCTTGGTAATAAATGACAGCTGGCAAGCTGATTTCCCAAAACAGAACACTTGCGGATGGTTTCCTGGCGGGGTTTATAATTGAACAAGAGGAGATTGTCATGGCTTATACATCCCTTTTGACCGAAATTCATGGACGTGTGG
>CAINXK010000374.1 GCA_903854805.1 uncultured Anaerolineae bacterium | reverse complement strand
CAAGGCTTACACCACGAAGCCCAAAAATTTACAACAATAACTTTACCCTTCATCTCAGAGAGCTTGACTTCAGTCTTGCCCTGATAAGTATAGCCATCGAAAAACGTTAGCGTAAAATCAGGGATCATGTCACCAATTTGAACCGTACCCTGCTGGGTGCGGCGCAGTCCCAAAGCAACAATGGTGAGCAATCCAAGCAGTGCCACCCAAACGATAATCTGGGCCCAAAGAGGAACCCCTCGTCTGGGGGCAACCTGCGTAATACCCGCCCCCGAGGTGGGGGCGGCATCTGGTTCAGTCATATACATTCTCCTTATTTCCCTGGAATATTATTCCAAAAACATCCAGGAAATAATTATTTTCTTTTTTTCAATTCTTCTTCAATCCGACGAAGATATTCATCAGAATCAGGCAAGCTGGATTCATCGGAATCGATATCAGCCGAAACCGGTTTGCGCATGGACTGATAAGCGCGAAACAAGATATAAACCCCCAACAACATTAAAGCGGGTGGGATGATATAGATCAGCCAATTCAATCCCTGTCGGGGCGGCTCGGATAGTACCCGGGCTCCGTATTGAGTGGCAAAATATTGTTTAATCTTTTCTGCCGACCAGCCTTCGGCCAATTTTCCACGAATTAATTCACGCCATTGAGCGCAGGCCTGGGTAGGACACACATCAAGCGGGGTGTTTTCGCAGACCGGGCAGAATAACTGTCTGGCAACAGCGTTGACTTCGTCGTCAGACGGTCCAGGCGTTTGGGCAGAAACCTGTGTCACCCAGGCAAGAGCCATTACACTGACTATCATAAAAATCCATATGTTGCGTTTCATGTACTTCTCCGATTCAAATTTACGCTCTGGATTTGAGATCAGTCAGCAGAACCTGGTTGGTAAATCACTTTTTGGTTGCGGCGTGTACGGGCAGGTTCATAATCAGCGTCTTTATCAGGCCAGGCTGCAACAACAGAACCCAGGATCATCATAATGGTACCCAACCAAAGCCAATTAACCAACGGATTATGGTAAATCTTGAAGGTCGCGCCTGATGAAAGAATTGGCTGCCAGTCTACCAAAATAACATACAGGTCATCCTCCATCGTGGAGCGAACACCCGGAATAGTCATTGGTTGCTGAGATTCGTAAAAATAATCACGGCGGGGGTGCAAATCGCCAAGATATTTGCCATCCCGTTCGATACTGATTACCGCCCGGGCTACATTCCGGTTATCTGCAGTGTCAAAAACCGCCAGATCTTTATAGGTAACTGAATAGCCGTCAATTTTGAGTGACTCGCCTTGTGCGATAGTACCTTGCGTTTCAGTCTGGAACATTTCGATACCGATAATTCCCAGCGCCATCAATATAATCGACAGGTGGATCAGATACCCACCATACCGGCGGCGATTGCGACCAGCCAGGCGCCAGAGCGCAACGAGTAGATTCTCCTTCTGCGCCTTTCCACGTGCACGCGCAGCTCTCCAAAATTCATACAAGGTGATGGATGCGCTGGTAAAAACCACAAAGAAACCAACCAATGCATACGGTTCGCGAATATTCGCCACAAAAATAACACCCAGCATGGCGACGACAGCCACGATAAGTGGCCTCCACATGGCATTTCCGAGAGTCTTGATCGTGGAATGACCCCAGGCTGAAAGTGGTGCAATACCCATCAAAAGCACCAATGCGGCAAACAATGGGCCGGTGGCGCGTTCATAAAAAGGAGGTCCGACCGTCACCTTTTGACCGGTGGCGAGCTCTGATATGAGCGGGAAAATTACTCCCCAGAAACAAACAACCAGAATACTCATGAATAACAAATTGTTGAGTAGAAAAAGCGCCTCGCGTGAAAGCATGGAGGTCATTTGCGCTTCGGATTTAAGATCTGCCCAACGATAGATAAGTAAAGCAACCGAGGTAACAAAAGTTAGCCCGATGAAAATGAAAAAAGACGGACCAATGGCACTCTGAGCAAAGGCATGTACCGAAGAGAGTACACCAGAGCGAGTAAGGAAGGTACCAAAGATGACCAACGCATAGGTCAATATGATCAAAATCATATTCCAATATTTGAGCATTCCGCGTTTTTCCTGGATCATGACTGAGTGCAGGAAAGCTGTGCCAGAAAGCCAGGGCATAAACGCAGCAATTTCGACCGGATCCCAGCCCCAATAGCCACCCCAGCCGAGCACATCGTAAGCCCACCTTCCGCCCAATACCAGACCTACTGACAAGAACAACCAGGCAACAATTGTCCAACGCCGGGTAATGCGGATCCAGCGATCATCAGTGCGGCCAGTAACCAGTGCTGCAATAGCGAAGGCAAACGGAATTACAAAGCTAACGAACCCCAAGTACAGCATGGGAGGGTGAATAACCATACCAGGATGACGCAGCAACGGATTCAAACCACGCCCATCTGGCGGGCTAAATGGAACCGAACCAGCAGGTTGAAACATGAGAGTCACAATTTCACCGCTAAAAGTCTGCCAGAACTTACCAAAGGGATTTTCGTAAAAGATAACCAGACCAATAAAAAACGCGAGCGTGACGCTGCAAACAACCACCACCCAAGGCAAAAATTCGCGGTCGCGGTCCCATTTGCGTAAGGTAACCGCGGTAGCAAAAGCGGACATTAACCAGCCCCAGAAGACCAACGAACCGGCCTGACCACCCCACAAGGATGTAATCTTCAGGTACATGGGCATTGAGCGACTTGTGACCTCATATACAAAAGCCACATGATAGTCGTTGGTAACCAGCAGATAAATCAGGCTAAGCGCCGCCAGCGAAATCAACGGAAAGGTAAGCTGCATCGCCAGACGCGAACTTTCAACCCATTTTTGGGATTTAACTTTATACCCATAAATGGCTGAGACAATCGCATAGATTGCCAGCAAAAATGATAAGACTAAAACACCATAACCAAAATCAGCAAACATTGGTTTTCTCCACTAACAAAAATAGTAACGACTCGCGCCGTTACTATAAGATCATCAATTCCCTTGAACCTGCTGGGGGACAGCTTCCTCATACTTCGTTGGGCATTTCAACAACAACTCATCCGCATAAAAAACGCCATCAGCGCTCAGATGGCCAGTCATAATGGCCTGAGCCTCATTGCGCATCAGATCAGGTTTTACACCAACATAAACCACCTTCAGCTTTGAACGGTTTGGGTCAATGACTGCCTGGTGTAATACAACCGCCAAACCACCCTCTTTTTCGATCTCAGCATTGTCACCAGAAACATGGGCGACTGTAAAATTGAGGGTGAGCGTCTTCGCATCGTAACCGATGGTATCTCCAATCACGGCACCAGAGATACGAATATTTTTATCTACAACATTTGCTTTTTTCGCGACAAGTTCATCGATAGTCAAAAAGTATTGCGCACTGGCCTGAGTAGAGGAAACAATTAAGTAAACCACGGCAACCAGAATCAACAAACCGCCTAGAATAAATTTTATACGTGGGGATGACATTAGTACCTCCATGAAAATAAGTTGAACATATCTACGTGTGTAGTTTTACACACATAGATTAAGAAATCCTGAAAATAGCCGCATAAAAGCCATGACAAATGTCATATAACTACACCATATTAGTCCTAAATTGTTTATGTAACCTGAATAATGGATCAGGCTCAAGTTGGAATGGGTTTTTCGCTCCTGTGGCCCCTGTCAGTAATTTGCATCACAGATGGTTGTTTCCGTCCAAAAAAGCGCGAAAATAACCCTGAAAAAACATTTTCCATGCTAATTAAGCTGGGAATTTGGGGTAACGTTGTTTTGTTGATATAAAAACTGGAAGTTTATTAGTTGGGTATTTGTACAGCAATAATGTGGCAAACGCAAAATTTTCGAAGAATAATGACCTTCACCCAGCTTTCCCCCAACTACCTTACAAAAACACCCCTATCGCTTATGCCGCTAAACCATAACGACCCCGAGGGTTAGCTCGAGGTCGTTTACAGAAATCCAAATGTATGCTCAGACTAATGCTCGGTATGTTTTTCACCATGGAAAGGCAGAAAACGAGTGGCCAGGCTAAATGTTATTAACCAATAGGAAAGCACCATCGTGGCAACCGCAAACTCTACCCAGGTGGGCGTGTAAGAGAATAACCTCACGGTTGGGGTGTATGGATCATAAGACGTAGCCGCAATTAAACCCACGAAATTATAATTCCAGCGGGTAAGGATCGTGGCGAAAATAGGAACCACTGCAGCAGCCATAAGGTAACGGAAGTTACCAATCTGCTTGGCATACAATAGTATTAGACCCGCTAATACCGGGAATAGCGCCTGTCCAAACCAGAAAGTTTGTGAATAAGGCGCAACTGTATCGAGCAGTTGAGTTTGAAGAGAAATCTGCTGGTCAAAGCTGTAATAATTGGTCACAGCCCAATCCCAGAATCTCAGATAGGTCAGCAGGAGAGTGGCACCACCTGCAAGGCGAGCCACATCATAAAGCGCATCATCTTCAACCAAGCCAGGTCGCATTACGCGAAAGACAAAAACACTCATAATAAACAGCAATGCAATACCGCCGCTCATCGCCGAGAAAACAAACTGGGTTGGAGCACTCTGATTGAACCAAACCCCTCGGCCATATAACACCGAATAAGTAGCTCCGAGGGATGCCTGATGCAGTAAGGAAAGTGTCATACCGATGACTGCCAGGACAGGTCCGGCCTTGTGCAACCATCCGGAGAGTGTCTTCGCAAAGTTCGCCAACATCTTCAGAATGGGAAAGCGATCCTGCCAGGGATGCGAATGAAAACTTTGGTGCTCTGTTACAACAGGAATTAGCTCTGCAAGTAAAACGGTCAAATACAGCACCACGCACATGGTAATTTCCCACAAGAGCGAATGTGGCTGCCAATATACGATCGGGTGCCAAAAACGCAGTGGCTGCCCGAGATCCATAAGGAGAACCATGCCGGCGGTAGAATACCCCAGGAAGCCAATCAAGACTGCCAACTTCCCAATCGATTCGAAACGTTTGATTTGCAACAAATAGATGATGGCGCCGAATACAAAGGCGCAGCCCCCCAGGGCAATGGATGAGAGATCAATTGAGATCCACAAACCCCATGGAACCTGGTTGGATAATCCCGTTACCTGCAGGCCATCACGGAAAAGAAAAAACATACCCGTCAACCCGAAGAGCAAGCCTGCAACTAACAGACCAATCCAATACGGGAAGATATCGATCGAACGCTTACCAAGACGCAGTTTTGGATAATTAATTGAGATTTGCATGGCCTACCCCTTCTGGAAAGGGTTGTTTGTATGAGTATCGGGAGGCACGTAATATACACTCGGCTCTGTGCTCAGCTCGTCTTCACGTAAACGCAGGATCGCCTTTGCTTCTGCCAATACCTTCGAAACCGGGCTTTCCAGATTTGTCAAATCGCCAAAAGCGCGGGCGCCGGTTGGGCATGCGACAACACAGGCCGGGGTGGCCAGCGCATCGACGCCTGGAACCATTCCACGGGCCATCCCAGAGTCAATGCGATGTGCGCAGAAAGTACATTTTTCCACCACGCCACGCGGCCTGTTGGCCACTTCCTGGAACCCAAAATTAGGCGACTTGGGACTGGTTTTAATCGGTTCCTTCCAGTTAAAGACTCGGGCATCGTAAGGACAGGCAACCTGACAATATCTACAACCAATGCAGAGGTTGTAGTCCATCATGACAATACCGTCCTTGCGCTTGTATGTAGCCTTGACTGGGCACACGTGAACGCAAGGGGCTTCAGCGCAGTGCATACAAGGCCTGGAAAGGAAATATTCCTTGCCATTTTGCATTGTCTCGGTTGTGACAACGTTATAGATCATGTCATCTGCCAGATTATTTACTGCCTGGCAAGCATATGTGCAGTACTTGCAACCAATACACTTGTTCATATCGATTGACATGCCCCACTGAGGGCCTTCAACGACTTCCCCACCCGCTGAAACGCCCCGGCTGGCAAGTGTGGCGGTACTGATAAATTGCGTTAGCGTGGCAGCGCCTGCCAAAGCCCCAACTATCTTTATAAGGTCACGCCTTGAGGTAGTACCCTGCTCAGGTACCGGCTGACTTTCATCAGTTTCTTTCATGAATAGCCTCCAAAAATTCTGCGGTTTGGATCATACAGGCCATCAAACCAGGCAAGCTACTACTTCACCGGTTGGCCCGGGTCTTTGCCAAACAAAGCCCAAGAACCGATGCCGCCTACTAATAAACCAGCCAGCACAAGCATCCAGGATGGCAGGTTTATGCCACCAGCCGCCGTTTGCACAGGTTTTTCATCTGGTTCAGCTGCCTTCTCAACAACATCCATGGGTGTTGCCATTGGTTGAACTTGTATGCCAGCACTCACAATTCGACTGGCTTCATGGATATCTTTATGGCAGTTGGCACAGGTCTCACCCGCAACCTTGAGTGTATGACTGCTTTCAGGCCCCATATGGCAATTAATACAATTCAAACCAGCCGCAGTATGTGTGGACTTTAAAGACCCTTCCATCTGATTCTTGTGGCAGTTTTCGCAAACGATCTTGGAACCAGGCGCAAGCACCGGTCCCTGCGAATGCGGTTCATGACAGGTGATACACTTTAACCCGAATTTTCCGTGCTGACTCAGCTTCATCTGCCCTGCAATATTCGTGCCAGCAACATCAGTATGGCAGACCAGGCAGGTGGTTTCTTCGTTTTCAACTGTATATTTCAACTGTGGATGAACACCTTCACCCTGGCCTAATTTATGGCAGACCAAGCAATTAACATTACCAGCTGCGTGCTTGCTGGTCGACCAGGGAGTGGCAGCCTGGTCATGGCAGGCTTTACAGGTTTCTGTAATGTCCTGGTTCTTATCAGCTGCAGCAACGTTTTGTGTGGGGGCCGCCACCAAAACGCTGAATGCCAGAATAATCAGCATCACAGACACAGCCGGCAACAAATACTTGTAAGTTCGTTTATTCATTTTTACATTCTCCCACGAGGTAGATGGACTCACAGTATTCATACTAATGAATATAGATATATTCAGGTAGTGCATCCTGTCACAATTCAAGAGAACAAATGTCACCACGAAAATTACTATGGCTTTTTAATGTCACACTCTTAATCTCTTAATCTTATGTTTAGGTTATACTTAACCAGTCCAAATAATCGTGTTACGGAGATGCAATGCCTACAACACACATCACGAGCGGTAAGAATTATTTACTGCGGAGGAAAAAAGATGAATGAAACTGCTGCCAATCCAATTTTTGTGGCGTTGTTATTCATCCTACGTTGTCTGGTCCCACTGGCTATTCTTTTTGGGATATCGTATCTTCTCCGCCGTTTTGGCCTGGTCGTGATCGACAGCCCCGAACCGCAAGAGAAATCAGATGATGATAACAACCCTTCGGCAACAAATACTAAGGAGTCATAGCACATGACAACCCGCAACCTGCATCGACTGCACCGAATGTTCCTATCCGGTCAGAAAATCGGCTTGATTGCAGCAGGCGTCCTTGTCCTGCTGCTAAGCCTCCTGCTGGTAACACCAGCCAGGGCGGGACAGCCAGCCCAGGAAACGGAAAAGTACTGCCTGTCCTGTCATGGCGACTCCAAATTAAGCACAACACTTCCCAGTGGTGAGACGCTTTCACTGTATGTCTCACAGGATGTCATCGGCCTTTCAATCCACAGCCCGATGGGCATTGAATGCGAAGCCTGCCATACAAACATCACTACTTATCCCCACCCAAAGCTGACCTTCCAAAACAAACGAGAACTATCACGATCGTATTACCTGGCCTGCCAAAAATGCCACCCAGGTAATTACCAAAAAGCACAAGACAGCATGCACGCCAAGGCAGCTGCAGAAGGCAATCTTAAAGCTGCAATTTGTACCGATTGCCACGGCGCACATGATGTTAAAAAACCGGATGCAAATCGTTCATCAATTTCCACTACCTGCAGCGAATGTCACGCTGATATCGTAAACACATACAAACAAAGCGTTCATGGGGCGGCACTGACCCAGGATAACAACCCAGACGTACCGGTCTGTACCGACTGTCATGGGGTTCATAATATTCAAGACCCGCGCACTGTCGAGTTTCGCGTGCAAAGCCCCGAAATGTGCGCAAGGTGCCATGCCAACAAGGAATTAATGAGCAAATACGGCCTGTCAGCAGATGTTTATAGCATCTACAAAACATCCTGGCACGGCGTTGATGTATCCGTATATAAATCCCGTTGGCCAACCATCTGGCACGACAGCGCCGTTTGCACTGATTGTCACGGCATCCACGATATAGGCAAAACGGATGATGTCGACTCGAAGGTAAACCCGAAAAACCTATTAACAACTTGCCAGAAGTGCCATCCTGGAGCTGGACCAAACTGGACAGATGCGTGGACAGGACATAATAAAATCAGCCTGCAGCGCACACCCTTCCTGTTTTACGTAGAAACTTTCTACACTTCCTTTACCCCCTTTGTATTGTGGATATGCCTCATCTACGTGGTACTGCAAATCATCCGCTCCATTGTCGATCGAGTGAGGAGTAGCCTGCCATGACAGGAAAGCCAAACATAACCAATTCGCAAATTCAGCAAGAGAAGACCTTTAAACGTTTTAATATTGGACAACGTTGGGAGCACATGCTCCTGATCCTGAGTGCAACCGTTTTATTATTAACCGGCCTGCCTCAAAAATATCGGGATATGTCATGGAGCCAGTATCTGCTCTCCACGCCAGAACGATTGGAACTTATTCGCCAGATCCACCACATCGCCGCGATTATCCTGGTGATTGAGGCTGTATACCATTTGGGTCTCGCCATTTACCGGCTTTCACGCCGCAAGCTTTCGGGAGATATGTTCCCGGTCTGGCAGGACGTGATTGATGCCGGGCAAATGATCCAATATTTGCTTTTCATGCGCAAAGAGAAACCCAAGTTTGGAAAATTCAATTTTGAGCAGAAAGTGACCTACTGGTTTATATTTTTCGGATTCGCGTTCATGATCATCAGCGGATTCATCATCTGGTTTCCGGTGTATTTCACCCAATTCTTACCAGGTGGCGCGGTTCCGGCAGCCAAACTGGCCCACAGCACTGAATCAATTGTGGCCGCAATTTTCATTGTGATCTGGCACTTCTACCATGTTCACCTTGAAAGATTAAATCTCAGCATATTCACCGGCAGGCTCAGTGAAAAAGAAATGGCCGAATACCACGCAAAAGAATATGAGCGCTTGGAACGTAAGACAAGCGAAAAAGTTCAACCAGGAGAGAGGAAGTAATGCGCATTCGCAACTACTTTTTAATCGCCGGGTTGACGATGCTGATCATCGCCACAGGAATTTCAGTTTCTGCGGCCAGGGCAGCTGCACCAGTAGCGCCAACCAGCACCCAAAAAATGTCGTCGCCTTTGGTTGGCGATAACAGCGCCTGCCTGGCGTGTCACCAAAATCCACAGTTCAATACAACCATCGGAAATAAAACAACAACAGAAGTCTTCGACTTATTTGTTAATCCCGATGAATACCAACATTCAGTACATGGAGAGATGGGAATCGCCTGTATCGAGTGCCATGTCGGGTTTGAACCTGCTATGGGGCATGGTTTAAGTTTTGGCAGCCGCCGAGAAGTAACTTTACGTCTGAACCAGGCCTGCGGTGAATGTCATAAAAAACAGGCTGCCCAGGAAAAAGACAGCGTTCACGCCACCGCCCGCTCCGTGGGCAAACTAGAAGCAGCGATTTGTACAGACTGCCACACAGCGCATGCGGTCCAACGCATAAAAGACCCAAATACTGGTTTGCTTTTACCCACAACACGCATTTGGATTCCCACAACCTGTCAGAAATGCCATAGCGCCATCTACGAAAAATATCGCAACAGCGTTCATGGGGCCGCCCTGACTGATGGTAATAACCCGGATGTGCCTACCTGCATTGATTGCCATGGCGTTCACATCATTGAAAACCCAACCACATCAGCCTTTCGCTTGTTCTCACCTCAAATCTGCGCAAAGTGCCATACTGATCCAAAGCGCATGGACAAATATAAAATTTCGACCCAAGTTCTGAATACTTATGTGGCTGATTTTCATGGTACGACTGTAACAATCTTTGAGCAAGTTTCTCCAGATGCGGCAACCAATAAGCCGGTCTGCTACGATTGCCACGGTATTCATGACATTGCGCGAACAGACGACCCGCAGAAGGGCTTGCAGATCAAGTCCAACCTGCTTGGCAAGTGTCAGAAATGCCATCCAGACGCAAACACCAACTTCCCAGAAGCCTGGTTATCGCATTACATCCCCACCCCTGAAAAGTATCCGATTGTCTATTACATCAACCTATTTTACAAATTTTTAATTCCTGGAATATTGATACCCATGGCGGTCCTCGCTACCATGGATTTCAGCCGGATGATGATCAACCGCTTCCGGAAAACGCAGGACCCGGATGAAAATGTTTCGAAGAAGGCCCGAAAAGCCAATCCCACTGACGATGAGGCCAATTATGACTAAAACAATAAGCGCCTCGCCAACCAATGTATTTACTCGCTTTGCACTTCTTCAACGCATCGAACACCTATTTTTTTTGGTGTCCTTCTCTCTGTTGGGTTTCACCGGTTTGCCACAGAAATATGCAGACTCACCGATCAGCCTTCAAATTTTTAACATTTTTGGCGGTGTGGAAAGCCTCCGTAACGTACATCACATATCAGCCGTTGTGATGTTGATCATCAGCCTGATACATGTGCTGGAATTGCTCTACGGTCTAATCGTAAAACGTACCCCCATCAGCATGATCCCATGGATCAACGACATCCAGCACGTGATTAATGATGTGCTTTACTATCTCGGATTCCGTAAACACAAAGCCTATTACGGGCGTTATTCTTACGCAGAAAAAGCGGAATACCTGGCTGTGATCTGGGGAACGGTTGTGATGGCCCTGACCGGCTTTATGATGTGGAACCCAATCACTACCCTGCGCATGCTGCCCGGTGAGGCCATTCCTGCCGCCAAAGCAGCCCACGGCGGTGAAGCTGTTTTGGCAGTCCTGGCCATCATCATCTGGCATTTCTACAATGTACATCTCAAAACCTTTAACAAGAGTATGTTCACAGGCAAGTTGAACCGCGAAGAAATGCACCATGAACATCCTGCAGAACTGGCTGCGATTGAGAGCGGCAAGCACACCGCAGCCATCCCCACGGATGTCTTGCGCAAGCGCCAGCTCATATTTGCGCCCTTTGCGATTGTCACCGTGATTGCTTTTGGAGTAGGGATTTATTATCTGGTAGGTTCTGAAAATACTGCCCTCACAACCACGCCCCAAGGTGAAACTGCACCAATTTTTGTACCACTCCCCACTCCAACAAAGCTACCGCCTACTCCCACCGAACCGCCGGCGGCCGCTCCAGTCAATATCACTTGGGATGCCTATATCGGTCCGATATTCCAACAGAAATGTGCAGCCTGCCACGGAGCAGCTGCCATGGCTGGGCTCAATATATCCACTTACGCAGGAACCATTCAAGGGAGTGCCAAAGGACCTGTGATAGTCAGCAAAGACAGTGCCAACAGCTTGTTGATCCAAAAACAAACAGCCGGTGGACACCCCGGACAACTGACACCCGATGAGATTACCCAGGTTAAAGCCTGGATCGATGCAGGAGCACCAGAAAAATAGCCAGCTCATCTATTGCAGTCACATGAGGACTCTACCCAAGGCTTCTCTAAAGAGAAAGCCCTCTGTCTGGTGCCAATGGTTAAACTAAACATGGATAACAATCCGGACTACTTCTTAGCCTGAATTGTTATCCATGAATCACTTTTTTCTATCCAGTTATTCTACTGACTGAATAATCATCCCAATTCTTCCTGAATTGTTGAAAAGCCCGCTGGGTTTTTAGTATTTCGTGAAAACATGAAATCAAAATGTATATCCAGCTAGCAAAAACCGAATAGTTTTTTACTATTGGCATTCCGTCACGCACAAGAAACGCAATTGTATCTGCTGTGCGGACTTCGATCAAACTCGCAATCCAATTTGCGAGTAGCAATAAAAATTCGCCAAAGGAGAAAAAACTATGAGTGAGTCACAAGACGAGAAAGTGACCCGCCGCGACTTCATGAAGATAGCCATCGCTGGGATGGGAGGCGTCATCGCCGCGACAGTTGGTATACCTGCCATCGCGTATATAGTTGGGCCTGCATCCAAGCAAGACGCCAATACATGGATTCGATTAGGCGCAATCAGCAAAGTGGAAATGAATAATCCTACATTGTTTAAAACCACTATTGACATTCAAACTGGCTGGATCAATGCACAAGAAGAAGTTTCAGCATATGTTTTAACGGAAAATGGGCAGGATTTTGTGGCGATGTCCAATGTTTGCACCCATCTTGGCTGCCGGATCCGCTGGATCCCTGACCTGGAAGGTTTTTATTGCCCTTGCCACAATGGGGT
>CAINXK010000373.1 GCA_903854805.1 uncultured Anaerolineae bacterium | reverse complement strand
CGATTACCATGCAAATTACAGGCTTTTCCCTCTGTTATCGTGCTAGAATAGCGAAGTTAAAATACCATCTTCGAGACCATTCTCGGCATATATGAAAAGAATCTGGATCACATTCACCCTGGTCATCCTCGGTCTGCTACTGTGCGGGAGCGCGGTATTTGCTTTCCAATTGGGCTTTGACCACAATACAGGCTGGGGAATCAGCCGGTACATCCTGTTGGTTGGCGGTTTTCTTCTTTTCGGCCTCGCTGTCCTGTTCTGGCACCAGGACAGGATCTTGGACCAGCCTTCAGGTTCGCTGCTGTCCAATCTGCCAGGCTGGAACCGGCGCCTTCCCATATTAGCAGTATTAAGCGGCCTGTTGATTGTCATCAGCTATGTATTTTTTATCAGCCTGGGGCGTTGGACATTCTGGCCGGAAATCAGCCAAAATTACGATATGCTGGGAACAGGTTTCAGGGCAGGGCACCTATATCTCGATAATGTGCCGACCATCTCCCCCGCGCTGCTCACACTACCCGACCCATACGATCCGGATGCCCGAGATGCCGTTCCTGAAGCCGAAAAATCGGCTGACTCAGTTTGGGATTTGACTCTCTACAAGGGTAAGCTCTACTTATACTGGGGGCCGGTTCCAGCTGTGTTTCTGGCAGGTATCAAATTATTCTACAGCGGTCCGATTGCAGATCAATATCTCGCCTTTGCATTCCTGGTCGGGCTGCTCATCTTTTCCATCCTGATCATTCTACAGATCCGTCAGAAGTTTTTCCAGGATGTACCCGTCTTTCTGGTGGTCGTGTGCATCCTGGCAGCCGGGCTGGTTTGCCCACTACCCTGGATGCTTGGGACCGCGGCAATCTATGAGGCCACCATCCTGGGTGGGCAATTTTTCCTGGTCGGAGGTCTGTATTTTGCAATCTCAGCCATCGAGAGCCAATCCACAGCGCTTCTCAAGCCAGTCCTGGCGGTGACTTTTTGGATGCTGGCGGCTGGAACGCGCACCATCCTGCTGGTCCCGGCAGCTTTTCTGACCTTGTTGATCATTCTTTGGAACCTGCGAAATGATTTTGATACAAAACGACTGGTCAGAGCCTTGCCAAAGGCGGTTCCCTTGGGCTTGCCGCTGGCTGCGGGCATAATGCTTTACGGCTGGTATAACTGGGCGCGCTTTGGTTCCGTGTTTGAAACCGGTCTCAGGTACACCATTACCTTTCTCAATCTTAACGCAGATATCAACAAAGCCTTTTCCTTCAACCACTTTTTTGCCAGCCTGTGGGTCTTTTTGTTGAATCCAATTGATGTGCGGCAAACCTTTCCGTTTCTCCAGGCGCTATATGGGAAGTTCCCTGCTGTTCTGGATTTTGGCCAGGTTCTTTACTGGCATTCCGAGAGAATCTCCGGCATCCTGATTAGCGTGCCGTTTGTTTATTTTGCAGGTGTCTCAGGTTGGAATACCATATCTTCGTTGTCGGGTAACATCACTCATAAGAGACCAGCGCATGCCGACCCCAGGCAGGCAGCTCTCCTATGGATTTCTCTGTGTCTGGGTGTATCTTGCCTGCTGACCTTTGCCGCGCTGCAGCTTTACTTCAATCTCGCCATGCGTTTCATCGCGGATTTTATACCATCCCTTATGCTGTTTTCGATTATAGGTGTTTTTCAAGGCTATCGGGCCCTGCAGGGGAAAACCAACCGGCAGCGTTTATTTATTTTTCTGGTAATCATCCTGGCCATTGCGACCATTACCTTGAGCTTCTTTCTGGCCATGTCACAAAATTATAACC
This sequence comes from uncultured Anaerolineae bacterium, assembly GCA_903854805.1. Next base: position 3,279 of record CAINXK010000373.1, on the reverse strand, counting down.
AGTTTCAAAAATACAACCGCCACCTGCTCAAGGACATCATCCAGTTCTTCGGCGGTTGATTTTCCCTCCGATCTGATAGCCATCAATAATCTCTTGGTCATGAGCCTAAAGCTAATTCGGAAAATGTATCCCAATCGAAATTGAATAAGGAACCGCCAGGTTCGAGCTTCGTGTCCTCGCCTGGCAGCCTACATCAAAGAATGGCCTTCACATTAACGCGAAGGCCATTCTTTTGTTTTATGGCTCTCATCAGATTAGTGGGAGACAATCAATCAGTGCTATTCCGGGGCATCAACTTTGACGCAATATGCTGAGTTTTTGGCAGCGCTTTTGCGCGCTATTTCCCAAGTAAACTGCGTGTCATTCGTTTATTCGGCACTTATTCGTGATAAAACACCCACAATCGTGCAATACCTGTGCGTGTTAAGCACAAGCCACAGGCAGCGCAAATTAATATTTCCCCCCCCACTAATCTGGGGAGAACCTGTTTTAATTCGGAGATTTTCTCAGTGGTTGAATTTTTGGAAATTATGCCTGATTTATTCCATGAATTTCACGTTGAAGTTGTTGAAGTTACTTTCTAAAAAAGGATTCTGACATGAATAAATATAAGGCCAAACCCTTTTTTCCCCGCTGGGAAAACCCAATTCGTGATTGTTCTATTAAATGTAACATTTGGGATTCGTCGTTAGTGGTTGCGGGATTGCCTGACGAAGACAGCGATAATTCTAAAAGAAGTCAGTCTCTGGTACTCCGGGACAAGGACAAAGCGCCAGGGGCATAACCCTACCCAGCATGGCCAGGAGTGTTTATCCGGGTCGGAGAAAGCGCTGGCAGGGGTGATGTAATTTGAATGAATATTACGGCAAAAGCTTTACTAATGTTCCATTAGTGGTGGGTAGTGATTTTGCTGGATGTTTCGCATTAGCGCAGCAACCCCTGTTGGACGCCTGGATGATATGCGGGAGGTTGTCGGCACTACCGTAATACCTGCCCCATCCAGAAATTGAGTCTTGAAAATAATATCGCGTCGTGATATTATCGTCTTGTGATTGAATCTTTCGCGTCCGACGAAACAAAGAAAATATTTCTCGGAAAAACTTCTACAAAGTTGCCGAAAGATATTCAACGCACTGCTCGCCGTAAATTACTCTATTTGGATGACGCAGAAGATTTACAAGATTTGCTGGCACCGCCCGGTAACAGGCTTGAAAAACTTAAAGGTGATAGAGCGGAGCAGTACAGTATCCGAATAAACGACCAATGGCGAATTTGTTTCGATTGGGTTGGCAATAAAGCCAATAATGTCGAAATCGTGGATTATCACGGATGAGAGTAAATATGATGGATGACACTTTATCCCCCATTCACCCAGGTGAAGTATTGCTCGAGGACTTCATGAAACCGCTTGGATTAAGCCAGTATCGCTTGGCGCATGATATTGGGGTTACTCCTATTCGTATTAGCCAAATCGTACATGGTCAGCGGGCAATTACGGTTGATACCGCCATGCGTCTTGCGCGTTATTTTGGCACAAGTGCGGCTGTTTGGCTTCGTTTACAGGTTCGCTACGAACTCGAAGTTGCAGAAAAAGATTTAAGCGAGCGTATCAACCGCGAAGTAAAAGTTCTACACCAACCAACAGTTCACGTATAACCTGCCCGTTGCCACTAACGTCACTACCCGACTTTGCAAAACAGGAGAGTCGAAAAATTTCCAATTTGGCAAGATCCTCGTACCGAAGAGGTAGAAACAGGAAAGAACCCTACCCAGCGTGGCCAGGAGTGGTTATCGGGTCGGAGAAGGCGGCAGGGGTGATGTAATTTGAGCGAGTATCACGGCAAAAGCTGTTTCAATTTTGCTTGCATTGGTGATCATATAAGTTGTACAATTGTTTCATTAGCGGTGGTTAGGAATTTTACTGGATATTTCAGCATTGGCACAAGTGGGTAAGTTTTATTTCCCGATAAGTGGTTTTGGCAAGACAAATTTAGTCCTTGCCGATAACGCCTGCCGTAGCATCCTGAAATCATGTTAAGGAGTAGTCATTATGCCAGAAGAACAGAAAAAACATCCATTAGAAAAATATTCTGAAAATGAACAAATTGCTTATTTGAGTATTTTGTCTGCCGTCTGTTATGTAGATAAAGAATTTGGAGATGAGGAAAAACGTCAACTGGATATCTTGTTGGCGCAACTTAAGATTTCAGATGCAGGGAAAGCTAAAATCTATTCTTCGGTATTCAACCTTCAACACGAAGATAAACTAGCGAATCTTGAGGTAATTCAAAATCTTGGTAATACGGAATTAAAATACACCTTAATCTCAGACTTGTGTCTTTTTTCTTTGGTTGATTCGAAGTTCTCCGATGAAGAATATCAATACATACTCGGTATCGGGGAAGTCTTGGGTATTACCAAAGAACAAGTTGATGCCATAAAGTCTATCCAGGAGAAGCTTAATAAAATCAAGGATATCCCCTCAAATTCTGAAAGAGTTGCACAGGTCATAAAAGATAGTGCGGCGAACCTTGCCGCGGCCGGTGTTCCTATTGCAGCAATTGCAGCAAGTGGTTCAGTCTTTGGACTTGGCGCCGCCGGAATAACCTCTGGTTTGGCTGCACTCGGTGCATTAGTTGGGGGCGGAATGTTGGTAGGGGCTGTTATTGTGGTTCCTGCCATCGCATTTGGGGCTGCTTTTGGTGTCAAGAAACTCTTTGATATTGTATCGAAAAACCACAAGATTTCAGACAGTGTAAAAAACTCTTAAGAAAGAGATCGAAAGCGAACATGGACAATAAAATCGTAAATAGTGAAATGCAGCCGGTATCGGTTCAACTTGTCATTGTACAAGGAATTATTCAAAATCTACCGGAAATTGTGGGGGCAATCAAGGAAATCTATGCCCTTAATAAAAAAGGGCAAGTCTTTGATCGAGTTCTGCAATCTCGACTTGATGAATTGAACATCAATAAAGAGAATTTTAAAGTATTGGTTGAAGGTTTGACGGAATTATCAAAATCAGAAAATACTGATAATGAGACAAAAGTTATGTACAGAGATATGATAAAAGCACTGTTTGAATTTTTCATAATCAATATGCGTAGTTCACAGGACATTGCCAACTATTTGAAAGAATTTTAAGAAATGTATGGGATAAATTTGTTGGAAGTTGCCAAAATATTAGGCAGTATTGCTGTCAGTAATGTTTTATTTAATAAGTACGGGGCAATTCGGTCCATTCATCAGGAAATTGTAAAATATTCTGCTCAACAAAAT
>CAINXK010000372.1 GCA_903854805.1 uncultured Anaerolineae bacterium | reverse complement strand
CTCACAAGCTCTTCGTTTTGGCACTGAACCATCCTGGTTCTGCTGCTCGGGCGATTAAAAATCGCCGGTTTGCCCCGCAAAAAAGCTCTTTCACCCCCTTCCCGTTTTCGGGAAGGGGGCAGGGGGATAGGTTATCGGGGCAAGCCCAAACTGGCACGCCGTGAGGTAATACGTTAAATAAAAAAGTTAATAAAGCCATGCCAAAGAATAGCCGTTGACTGTTATAATGGGTCCACTCTCAAGGAGAAATGTTGATGATACCCTGGTTCAGGCACTGGTTGAAACCCCCAGTTTTCGATGGCGATCCACAGAAAACATTCCGCGCCAGCCTGCTCAATATTATGTTAATTGCTGCCTTGAGTCTAACGATCCTGGTTACAGTGGGGAATTTGTTCGATAAACAGACACCCATCCAAAACTTTTTCATTGACTTCCTTTTTCTTGTGACAATCTTGTTTTTTCGACATACAGTGTTTAAGGGCCGGATCAAGTTAGTCAGCAATGGATTACTTATCACCACCTTCATTTTAATAACCATCTCGCTTGCCAACGAAGGCTCGATCAGCAGCCCGACAGCGTCGAGTTTTATGTTTATTATGATCGCCAGTGGCATCCTATTTGATGCTAAAGGGGTAGTGCTCTTCACGCTTGGGTCATCGCTGGCAGTTGGCCTGGTGGCCCTGGCACAAAATGCCGGGATGCTCTCTCCGCACAAGGACGCAGCCTCCCTGATCCAATGGTTTGTGTTGACGGTTATGTTTGGCGTGGCAGGCTGGATGGTGCTTATAACCCAGCACGCCATCCAAAAAGCCCTCCTGCAGACAGCAGTTGAAAATGAAGAACGCAAGCGCGGCGAGGCAGCCCTGCGTGCAGCGCTATCTGAAAAAGAAATTATCTTAAACGATCTGCAGACTTATCAGGTCGAACTGGAATGGCAGAACAGCGAACTGAGCCGGGTCCAGGCGGAATTGGAATTGTCGCGAGATCGTTATTTGGATCTGTATGACCTGGCGCCGGTCGGTTATTGTATCCTCGGTCAAAACGGACTGATCCTGGATACCAACCTGACCGCCGCCACCCTGTTGGGGAACGTCCGCAGTAATCTGCTCAACAAACCTTTCAGCTTGTTCTGCGCCGAGCAATACCAGGATGTTTTCTATCTAAACCATCGAAAACTGATTGCTACGCGCGCCCAGCAAACCTGCGAGTTACAGATGCTCAAGCAGGATGGGACTGCCTTTTGGGTGGCGCTCGAAGCCATTTTCATACCGGGTGAAAACAATGTTTCATTAACCCGGGTGGTAATGAGCGACATTTCTGACCGGAAACAGGTAGAGGCTGATTTGAAAGCGAGCGAAGAAAGATTCCGGTTGATGTTCGAAAACCATCAGGCGGTCATGATGTTGGTCGAGCCAATCACCGGCCAAATTTTGGATGCGAACGTATCAGCCGCAGAATTCTATGGTTATCCCCGCCCAACCCTGCTGAGCAAAACTATCTTTGAAATAAATACATTGCCCATCGATCAGATAAAATTCGAAATGAGTCGAGCAGAACAAGGAAAGACAAAATTCTTTGTCTTTCCCCACCGCTTGGCTAGTGGGGACGTTCGGCTGGTGGAAGTACATTCATCGCCTCTGAACATCCGTGAGAAAAGGGTATTGTTTTCAATTGTTCACGACATCACCGAGCGCAAACGCCTGGAAGAACAGTTACAGCTTAAAGCCACAACTGACGAACTCACAGGCATTTATAATCGCCATCACTTTATGGAATCAGCAACCCAGGAGCTGAACCGCGCGCTTCGGCACAATCATCCGCTCACTGTTGCGATGATCGATCTCGATCATTTCAAACAGATCAACGACAGGTATGGACATGTGGCAGGTGATCAAGCGTTAATCGTGTTTTCCCAAATCATCCAAAAGGAAATCCGCAACATTGATGTATTTGCGCGCTATGGCGGTGATGAGTTTGTTTTGCTTTTTCCTGAGACGAATGCCGAACAAGCCAGAGATGTAATTGAGCGCGTTCGCCTGGCATTGACCGCACAGCCAATTGAGCTGGTCGGCAAGATGCTTTCGTTGACGCTCAGTTCTGGCATTGCTAGTTTGACGTATGAAAACGAAACTTTGGATGCGCTCTTGAGTCACGCCGATCAGGTGTTATATCGTGCCAAAGAAGCCGGGCGCAATCGGGTGGAAATCGCTTCGTAGGTGCAGACGGTGCGTCCGCCCCCCGCTTATAATACCCAGAGTCAACCCACAACCCCCCTGACATTCAGGGGGGTTGTGGGTTATAGCTTTGGCTATTCTCGAAGTTGAATCGAATATCTGGATAAGCTGCAATTGAGAACTCCCAATTTGACCGGGAACTCTCTTTTTTGTGTGCATCGTGAGATTATATTTCGCTCGGTTTTCATTCGAATGAAAACGAGCCTGTGGGGAAATCCCGGCAGGCCCATTCTCGAAAGCTGATGGTATCTTGAAATCGCCGGACAATGTTCGTCTTGCGGGTGAACCGAAAACGATGATCCGCAGTGTCTATGCCCCCATCTTTGGTACCGAATGCAGTATAACAATCTTACGTTTTCTTGTTCGATAAGGAGAAGTAAGATATGGATACCGTAACGATTTCATCAAAATATCAAATGGTCATACCACGCGAGATCCGTGAAAAATGGAATGTAAAGCCAGGGCAAAAAGTACGTTTGATTATCATTGGCAATCGCCTTGAAGTGGTTCCTGTGCGCGATATTAAGGAAGCGCGCGGGTTTTTGAAGGGCATGAGCAGTGAAATTGAACGCGACGAAGAGGATTGTGTATGAATGTGGTTGATTCTTCCGGTTGGTTGGAATATTTTACTGACGGGGAAAATGCGGGCTTTTTTGGTACCGCAATTGAGGCTGTTGATGAATTAATTATTCCCAGCATCAGCCTGTTTGAAGTTTTCAAACGGATACTTATTGAGAGAAATCGAGATGATGCACTTGAGGCGATTGCGCTGATGAAAGCTGGGGACGTGGTCGACCTGGATGATAACCTGGCTCTGGTTGCCGCTGAGCTTTCATTCGAATTGAAACTGCCCATGGCTGAGAGCATTATCCTCGCAACCGCCCGTGCGCATGCTGCAACACTTTGGACCCAGGATGCACATTTTAAAAATATTGATGGGGTGCGTTATATTGAAAAAAAGTCGTAAGGTTCACATCTATTCTCCGTATATACTGACAAGCTCTTCGTTTTTGGCACTGAACCAACCTGGTTCTGCTGCTCGGGCGAATAATAATCGCTGGTTTGCTCCGCAAAAAAGCTCTTTCACCCTCTTCCCGTTTTTGGGAAGGCGGCAGGGGGATGGGTTATCGGGGCAAGCCCAAACTGGCACCCCATGAGTAAATACGATAAATCGCTGAAAGACAGTAAGCGCGAGATTTTCGTGATGCGTCACTGACTTCAAGCCAACCGGCGCTCACCCATTCAATCAGTAGATCACGGTCTTTGTCAGGTATATCACCGCCAATTATTTTGCCAACAAAACGGGCTCTCATCAGATTAGTGGGAGATAATCAATCAACGCTATTCCGGACGTCAACGTTAAGCCACCATGCTGCACCACACCAGTTTTTGGCAGCGCTTTTGTACGCCGCTTTTCAAAGAAACTGCGTGTCATTCGTCCATTCGGCACTTATTCGTGATAAAAACACCCACAAGAACCCCTCAAATTACTACGCTTGTTACGCACAAGCCACCGGGACGGGACCCTGGATGGGTTTATTTTCCCTACTAATCTGGGAGAACCCGACTTTATATCTGCCTGCTGCACCACGCAAGTTTTTGGCAGCGCTTTTGCGCACTATTTTCCAATGAAACTGCGTGTCATTCGTCCATTCGGCACTTATTCGTGATAAAAACACCCACAAGAACCCCTCAAATTACTACGCTTGTTACGCACAAGCCACCGG
>CAINXK010000371.1 GCA_903854805.1 uncultured Anaerolineae bacterium | reverse complement strand
GTTTTCTACCGGCGGATTTTAAGTTATTCTTTCTTCATCATAGAAAATTGAAATTTTAAAAACCTGCTATTTTATGTATTACCTATCATTGTCGTTTCATTTTACCTGTCCCATCCCTGCCTGTAAAGTGTTTAACCAAAACAAGGACGCCTGTCCGTGAAATGTGGTTGTTGCCAGCCGCAGCCCTGCAATCCTATCTGTCCGGTTGACGCAACCAGGTTGACCAGTGCCCCGTGTGGTGATGCGCCGTGGATGATTGTTTGCTTTTCGTAAGGTGAATAGCCCTGGCAGCCTGAGGTGCTAAGTAGTTTATGGCTGGCGAAGCAGTACGAGCAGGTCGAGATGGGTAAAATCGGGCACCGCGCGTAACACATGCGCCTGTCCGGCAACTTCCTCGCCGGGGATGGTGGTGCAGATCATGACGGCATCCATGCCAGCGCGGCGGGCAGCCTCAATCCCACCCAATGCGTCTTCAAAAACCAGGCAGCGTGCTGGTTCGATGCCCAGGGTCCGGGCAGACTTCAGGAAAATTTCGGGATCGGGTTTGCCAAATTGGACATCCTGCCCACCAACCACGGCAGTAAAATAACGGCGAATATTAAGTTCGTCGAGGATAAAACTGATGTTTTCGGGCTGCGAGGCCGTCGCAACCGCCATGGGAATACCGATGTCATGGGCTTGTTCAAGCAAGTGCAGCAATCCCGGCAACGGTTCACGGCAGTTGGCAAAACTCTCGCGGTAAAGGGCTTCCTTGCGCTCAAGCCAGTAAGTCACTTCGGAATCTCTGAGCTGGTTGCCGATCATCAAACGTACAATTTCGGCTGATTTTTTACCGGTTGTCGCCCGGTTAAATTCTTCCATGTCGATCTGGACGCCAGCATCGGCGAGGGTGTCCTGCCAGGCCTGGTTGTGAAAAGGCATATTGTGGACGAGGGTGCCGTCCATATCGAAGATCAGGGCGCTATATTTCATTCTCTTATTTTATACCGCAGTTCCGTCCAAAACTAACCAGCTGCAAAGTATTAATCCAACTCTTATTTTCATAGATCATGAGTATGCTTGACTGGCGAAGAGATCAGCGGATATCCCGTAAAATAAATCTACCAATTTATTCGCCAGTGCTCAACGACGCAGACACATGCCGAACTTCCATACTTCCTAAACTAAATATTGCAAACTGGGATGATGATTACTTCCTGGAGCAGTATGTTCTAACGCCCGGGAGGATTGTGCCTCTGGGTGGTCAGCATACCCGCAAGGAAGGCTTGCGCCCGGATTATGGGTTGTTCATCCGGCACAGCCTCCCGATTGCGGTTGTGGAAGCCAAAGCAGTTTATAAAAACATGCTGAGTTCTCACCGGTAAAATTCTATAGGCCAGTAGATGCTTAGCCACATGTGCCAGATGCGCACATATCCATACAGATACGGCAGCCATCTATGCTGCCCTGACCCTGACTTCAGATGACCAACACGGCGCGAATATTCATCAACTTCCGGTTGTGATTGCGCCTGCCCGCTTGTAATTCACGACAATGACGCCGTTCGGGGTGACTTTGCTTTCCGTCACTTTGAACGCCATCGGGAGAGTGCCATCGGCAAATAACCGCTTTCCAGCGCCCAACGTTATCGGGTATATCATCAGCCAGAACGTATCGACCAAATCATGCTCGATAAGCGTCTGAATGAGATTAGCACTTCCCCAAACGTGCAAATCCGGCCCTTGCTGCTGCTTGATTTTGGTGACTTTTTCCGCTATATTTCCGTTTAAAAACACGGACGGCTGCCATTCGTTTGACGTCATGGTATTCGATGCGACGTACTTGGTCGCCGCGTTGACGCCGGGCCATGCGTCCGCATGTCGCGGCCAGTACGGCGCCCAAATTTCAAAGGTTTTGCGCCCTAACAACAGGTCGAACGGTATGTTCATCTGCTTTCTCAGGGCCGTTCCAAGAATCGCGTCGGAATATGCACTTATCCATCCGCCATACGCGAAGCTGCCGCTGGTATCTTCGTCTGGCCCGCCTGGGGCTTGTATGACACCATCAAGCGAGATATGTTCGAGTACAACAATTTTTCTCATGACTGTATTCCTTCAACATCTGGATTACTATCTGGCTGCTTAGTTCCAAGCAGATAACCGATGTCTAAAATATCATGGCATGTGACAAGCCCAGGGCACCTATACGTTGGCACGCGACGAAGCGTACCAACGGTGGCGTGGCTTCGCTTCGGAGCATGAAGAACTCGAAGCCACGTGAAGCGAAATGCCCAGAGCGAAACGTGCCGCACGCCGATGGGTGGCAGTCCCCAGCGTCTGGTTCAGGCTTGGTTGAGCGGCGGCAGTTTGGGCGCACTATTTAGTTGCGTTGCGGCTCGTAATGAAGAACAACAATCCCGCAGTCAAATGATAGTGATTTTATTAATACCAGATTTTGCTTGCTTTCAAGTTCTTTGAAAATTGATATACCGTTACCAATCGCAGTTGGATTAATGAATAAATGAAACTCGTCAATCAATCCGTGTTTAATGAGAGCCGATACAAAGGTTGCGCCACCATAAGCAATAATGTCTTTACCGTCTTGCATTTTTAGTTTTGCGATTTCTTCAACTAAATCACCTGTCGCTAAAACGGTATTGTCCCATTCTGATTTTTCAAGCGTTTTGGTGAAAACAACTTTTTTAGTGCTGTTAAATATATCAGCACCTTCTTGCTCGGGGTGGGAAGCCCAGTATGGAATAAAACCTTGAGCAAGTTTTCGCCCAAGAATGATGCAGTCAATCGGTTCGGTTATTTCTCCAACATATTTTTTGAGTTTATCGTCCCAATCCTGCGCCGTCCAATCCATCTCTCCGTTCATCCCTGCAATATAGCCATCAACGGTCATTTGCACCTGAAGTTTTAGCTTTCTCATTAACGTTGTCCTTTATTGTGTAATGGTTTACCCTTTGCAAAATTGCTTCAGCAAAGCTGCCCATGGGCTGGCGTTACTTGCAAGCGTGGAACCTGGCGAACAAAGCCGCCAGACACCCGCGAAGCCCGCACTTTCAGACTATTCTTTCTTCTTCCCATCCAACCTTAAAACATTCGACTCATCACGATGGGCTCCATCTGATCCGACATGTTTGTCCCCGATTTCTGCGCCATTCTTGATAACGTAAACAATTGCCATGGCGTGACCACGCCCCAGACCGTATTCTTCTTTAAGCCATGCAACGATCTCCCCTGCTTTTGTCTTCGAGTTGTCAAAGCCCTTTTCTTTTGCCATTGCAATAAAATCATTAGGGGTTTTGCCGGTTTTTTCTTCGATGTTGTCGAGATAGGCTTGAAAAGACATGGTATGGCTCCTTTTTATAGCCACTGCGATTTGACATTAAAGGGCGGATGAGTAGCTCCGATTGATAATATTATACCGAATGCAGTGCGGTGTTGGAATTACTTTCCCGGGCAGAAAATGCTACTTGTTGGTTCCAAAATGGCAGCCGGAAAAATCCGCTTACTCAACTAACTCATTGGTTGCGCCCCATGATTAGCAACGCCCGAATGCCAATTTCAATAATAACTGACCGCCGCACGCTGCAGAATGGCAATCCCCGTGTCTTGTGTTCAGGCTTTGTTGGGCGGCATTTGCCATAGATTTTCATTTGGGTTCTTGCGAATCATTTTGAGAACCTTCGAAGTATCATCACGCTTCCACCTATTGCACTGATACTTATCCCACCCCAGCGGATTATGGATGCAACTTGAGAATGGAAATTGTAACTTGCCATCATTGCGGGTGTGGGGTCTGGATACGGTATGCCTGCATATACTACATCATACAAAAAACCTGAAAAAATCGCTATCAGC
>CAINXK010000370.1 GCA_903854805.1 uncultured Anaerolineae bacterium | reverse complement strand
TGACCGAACTCGGGCGTCATTGGACCACTATGACGTTGAAGTTACGCGAGGTGGTCATCATTCCTGCCCTCGCTCAACCCGCTACTTTGCATGCCTAATTCCTTGCTTTTTGTGCAAGGATCCAATTCATAAGGTACTAATTGAGTGCTTTTCGCAATTCGACAGCGTGTCGGCAATGCAGAGCGGATTATTACCGCTCTGGTTAATTTTCAACACCATAGACAGCGTTGATTACTTGCGAGAAATGTCTAAAAGTTTTCCGATAAACAAACCAATATTTTTTTCAGCACTTTCCACTTTTTCACTTACTCCGGATATGGCGCAATGGAATGCATGGAGTAACGCGATTGGAAGAGAATTTATTAACATTGGTGCTAGAAAAAGCCATTATCCTTCCGACGCGCGCGCTTTGATCAAATGGGCGGAACCCTTGCGGGACTGGACAAACAAAAATACGAATCCGATTATGTCACGCCTGACCGCCGAAGAATTGTTTGAAATGGTGTGAGAAATATTGCACAAAATTGACTTGCCATCTCGAATCATGTAAACTACTTTTATGAATATTGACCTTGAACTTTATCGACGCGAGGTTCGTGTGGCCAGCAATCCTCTGGTGCGGCTATCGGCGATTGATATTTCCCCGGACTATCCTCGGCGGACCATCGTATTTCTCCATGGGTTTGGAGGCCAGGCAATTCAATGGCAGCACCAAATCCAAAAGTTTTCGCGCGAAAATCGAATAATTGCTTTTGATTTGCGTGGACATGCAAATTCAGATAAACCATACAGCAGCTACAGCATGGATGAAATTCAAGCGGACCTACGGGCTGCCTTTGATGTGTTGATGATAAACGAACCATTTATACTGATCGGGCATTCTTTTGGAGGAGCCGTTGCTTCAGAATTCACGTTCAATCATCCCGATAAAATAGGGAAATTAATTCTAGTGGCAACCGCCGGTGAATTTAAACTCAACCCATTTTTACGCTTTTGTCTTAATCTACCAGGTCCACTGCTTCAATCAATCCAGCCATTTACACGTAAATGGCTTTCAGCACCACCACGCGTCTTAAAATCATGGTATCAAAACAATTTATCCCACTGGAATGGTTGGGAAATATTTGAAAGTATTGAAGTTCCTACATTAATTATTCGAGGGCATAGGGACTATATTTTTGAAAGTGAACAATTTGAACGCATCGCTAAATCAATCCCAAATTCAGAGGAAATTGACATTGGCGCTTCTGGACACCTGGTCATGCTGGAACGCCATGATGCTGTAAATAGAGTTATTGAACGCTCTTTGGATGGTGAATCAAAATCCTGGCGAGAATCATCCTTAACCAGGTCTGGGACGAGTCGCGATGCAATTCGCAGAGATCGTCCCTGGGTCGTTCATTATGAAAATGGAGTACCCTATACAATTGGTATTCCTCGCGTTCCACTGCATCATTTACTTCGTTCGTCAGCGCGCCGTTTCCCTACACGTGCTGCGCTAGCCTTTGAAGGCAGCACACTTTCTTATCGCAAATTAAATCGTGAAGCTAATAAATTCGCAAACGCACTTTTATCACTAGGCATTGTGAAAGGAACCAGAATTGCACTTTTGCTTCCCAATATGCCTCAAATGGTCATCGGTTACTTTGGGACGCTTAAGGCAGGCGGCGTAGTCGTCTTAGTTCCGCCGAGTGACCAGATTGATGAAACGATCCGCCAAATAATAGATGCCGACCCAATGGTATTGGTCACTCTCAATACTTGGACAGGCCTGGCACAGCGTATCATCCTTGAAACAAATATCTCCCATGTAATTCTTACAGATCAGGCAGATTACTTAGATCCAATTAACCACCTGCTGGCACGCTTTAAGCAGCAAAAAATTTCATTGCCGACATCTTTGCAATGGAAACAATTAATTGACATCGAAAGTGCGAAATCCCCAGATATAACCGTCACCCCAGAAGATCTGGCGGTCATTCAATATACTGGTGGAACGACCTCTGAATCTAAAGGCGTCATGCTGTCTCATCGGAACTTAGTAGCAAATACAATTCAGACCAGGCAATGGATGCCCAGCGCAGATGAAGGCAAAGAACGCTTTCTCTGCGCCTTACCTTTCTCACATAGCTATGGGCTAACAGCCACCCTAAATGTTCCGATCTCGATAGGCGCAACTTTAATCCTAAAATCCACTTTTAATGTTGCCAATGTATTAAGAACAATCAGGAAGTACAAACCAACCATCTTTCCTGGTGTACCCAGCATGTATGTTGCAATAAATAATTTCAAAGGCGTTCGTGGATACAAATTATCATCAATAAGGGCATGTATTAGCGGCTCCGCCCCCCTACCGATAGAAGTCCAGGAAACATTCGAGAAACTCACTAGAGGCCGTCTAGTTGAAGGCTATGGCCTAACCGAGGCATCTCCAATTACTCATGCTAACCCGCTGGAGGGGATGAGAAAAGTTGGGAGTATTGGAATACCACTGCCATCGACCGAAGCACGCATAGTGGATCTAAAAACCCCAGACAAGGAAGTTGACGTTGGTCAAATTGGCGAATTAGCTATTCGTGGTCCGCAAATTATGATGGGATACTGGGGCAATTCAATGGCTACACGCAAATCCTTTACTAGCGACAATTGGCTGCTTACTGGAGATATTGCCGTTCGAGACACGGATGGCTATTTTCGGGTCGTGGCCAGAAAAGCCGATATGTGGTATCCAGAAAAACTAGAAAAACCTGCTTTTCCTCGAGATGTGGAGGAAGTTTTATACGAAATTCCTCAAGTAAAAGATGCGGCTGTTATTGCTATAGCCGGCTTCCCCATCGCCTTTATTATTAGTGGAAAGGATAGCCCGTCTTCCGATTCGATCCTGGCGTACTGTTCTCGCCGATTACCACCTTTTCTCGTTCCGCGATTTGTTATTTTCCTGGACTCTTTCCCACGCACCTTCATTGGAAAAGTTTTACGACGTGAGTTGGTCAAACGATATGAACAAACCCAACAGAATTGACCAGGTTCGTAGAACACCCAGCGATATTCATTCGATCCATAATGGTGAAGGATATCCGGTTATCCTGATTCATGGATTGGCAGCTTCACTTTATGATTGGACTGACTTAATTCCAGAACTGAACAAGGCAGGCTACGAATCTTATGCTATTGATTTACCCGGTCACGGCCAAAGTAAAAAACCAGAAAATAAAACGGATTTCAATATTAACTTTGTTTTTACTAGTTTTTGCAATTGGCTCGAAGAAATGCAAATCGACCACCCACTAACTATAATTGGACACTCCTTGGGAGCTTACATCGCTATCAAATATGCATTACTCTACCCAGACCGAGTTATTAGTCTAATCTTGTGTGATCCATTTTATACCATCAGCCAGCTGCCTTTTATCTTAAGACTAAATTATAAATATTCCCTGATTGATACGAGCTTTATTGCAAAAGTTCCAGGGTGGATGGTTAGATATGTGATCGACTTTACCAGCTTATTCATTCGCAATGGGTATGAATTACCCCAGAATATACGCGAACAGACGGCCATTGACTATAAACGCGCTCACCCGGAGATTTTTCAAATCGTCCAGTCAATTAAAGATCTGTCACCTTTTTTTTACTCGATCAAACAACCAACTCTTGTGTTATGGGGCTCACGCGATCAGACTTTAGACATTGCATCTTTTCCAATGGTTTTGGTGAAAATTCCAAAAGCCAGTGGAGGCGCCATAGCCGGAGCGGGGCACGTTCCTCATCAATCTCATTCTACGGAATTCAATCAACAAGTACTAGCATTCCTCGGAAACCTATATCACCCAAAATAATTAGCCTCCTAATCTCGGAAGTAAAATTATAAAAGTACCCAACATTCACCGATGTCCAGATGTAAGTTTTATAGAACAATACCGAGATACAAACAAATTTCTACTCATTCAATTAAGGTTATAGCGCATCACCTTTACTTTCATCCAAACGATGGTCAGTCTCTGGCACGAAATTCGGATTCTCAGGAAGATGAGCAAATCCAAGCTACAGTTATCTTCCCGTCGCCAATGAGTAATTAAGGAATAAATTGCCAGGCTCTTATTCACTCAATACCTTGCCAAATCAAATCACAACAATTTCCCCGAACAATTCCCCCTATAAGACTCATTCAACTATTGTCTCAGGCTGAGACTGCCGGCTCAACTACAGGATATCTTACACCCGTCAGATGCAGATTATCGATAACGAGAACTTTAGTCAAACTGCCTATCAATTGGCCCTCTCCCAAATAGTTGCTAATTTTAAGAAACTGATCTTTGAGATGCAAAAATAATGGCGTAACAATACAACCAATACAGCGAGCAGAAAATAACCTTTGGAATTGATCGTTGCGCCAGCATTGACAATATACCAATCCCAAAATCGAACGAGCTAATTTTGGCTTTACAAGCCAGCTTGACAAGCATGCTACAATATTTTTATCTTACTTGTATGACAAATTAAGTTTTTATTAATCTACATTACTCAAGAATCACCTGGAAGATTAACACTAAAACCAGGGCGAGCTTATTTTCAACAAAACACCAAACACTATCCAGACAAACATGTTGAAGGAGGTGGACGAAATCAGTAACCAATCTTGAGGCTTTGGTATGACATGAGGAACTCAATCATATTCGGCACCACCCTTTCGCTAAAATTGGAGAAGAATCATGGCAGAAAAAAAGAAAACTCGCGAGGAACAAATCCAGCAAGACGTTCGGGATTTGCACAAAATGGGGTACGCACAACAGCTTTACCGCGAGATGGGTGGGTTCTCTAACTTCGCCATCTCATTTTCAATCATTTCGATCCTTACGGGCGCGATGCTCAACTTTGGCTATGGTCTAAAATTTGGTGGCCCGGCCATCAACACCTACGGTTGGCCGCTCGTCAGCATCTTTGTTCTTATTATCGCAGCTTCAATGGCAGAGATTGCGTCAGCCTATCCGACAGCCGGGGGTCTTTATTATTGGGCTTCAAGGCTTGGAGGCGTAGGCTGGGGTTGGGTTACAGCCTGGATGAACATGCTTGGCTTGATCACAATCACAGCCGGGATTAATATTGGCGCAGCTATCTATGGGGCAGGTCTGGTCGAAAAAATGTTTGGTCTTGACCCGAGCACGCCTTTCCCTGTTTTTGGTACGATCAGCAGTTGGGGATTCTTCATTTTCGTAATGGTTATCATTATGATCCCCCAAGTCTTTATCAATATATATGGGATCAAACTCACCTCGATACTAAATGATTTTTCTGTTTATTGGCATATTGGTGGGGTTCTCATTATTGCATTGATCATGACCGTCTTTGCAAAGACACACCAACCACTTAGCTTTGTCACTCAGGGAGTGATGACTGTGAACCCGCTGGATGCAGCCTCTGCTCAGTTCGCAGATGGGTCAACAGGTCCAGCACTGGTAATTGGGTCATTAGTATTTAAATCACCGTTCTTCTCCTTATTCCCGGGAATGGCAAATTTCTATAGAGCAGCGCCATTCTTCTTTGTATTCGGCATGGCATTTTTGCAAGCCCAATGGACTTACACAGGCTATGATGCATCGGCGCATGTCGCCGAAGAAACCATTATGGCGCGCTTGAATAGCGCCTGGGGCGTTTTCCTCTCGGTGGCGGTTTCTGCAGTCGTAGGTTATATCGTGCTCATGGCGTTTACCTTCTCAATCACCGACATATCAGCAACGATCGCAGATCCATACCCAGTTCTATTTATCGCATACCAAAACCTGTCGGCTTTCTTGGCTAACATCGTGGGCGTGATTGTCTTTGGTGGTATGTGGCTTTGTGGGCTTTCTTCGATCACAAGCATGTCGCGCATGTTTTTTGCATTTGCGCGCGATGATGGCATGCCTTTTTCAGCTGCTTTTCGGGAAATCAATCCCAAACTTCGTACGCCGGTCAAATCCATCGTTATCACGAGTATTTTAGCAGTGGTTGTTTGCATGTACTCGGCTGCTTATTGGGCCGTAACATCCATATCAGTGATCTCACTCTACATCGCCTATAACGTTCCAGTTTTCTTAAATCTCCGCAACAAATTAACCAAGAAGGGCGAGTTCACAACTCCAGAAAATGCCCCCTGGACTCTGAGAGGCTGGGGCCCCATATTAAACTTTATTGCAGTTGTTTACACGGTTCTCATCTGTGTTTTGCTCGCTATGCCCCCCAACGAATTGGTGATGTGGTCGATGTTATCCTTCGGGATAATTTTGACGATCTATTGGTTCGGTTATGCGAAAAACAATTTCACAGGTCCTAAGAAATCATCCGAAACCGAGCTGCGCCGCATCGAGGCTGAGTTGGCCGCTGCTAGCAAGGGTGGCGATTAATTAATTTACCATTTGGCGGTGTGGTATTCACTAAAAAGATATCTGCACCGCCAAATGGACAGACAACAACATTAATTGTGTATCTTTGCTATAATAGCACTATAAAATTACGTTCGTTTCATTCCATTCACACCGGTTGGCAGAGGACGCATGAAATTAGCATTGGTCATCGGCTCCACAGTTGCCACTATCAAAGACGAAAACCTGAGTGGGCGTAAGTTGCTCATCGTACGAGAATCGGACACGACCGGGGGGCCAACCGGCGTACCCTTCGTTGCCGTTGATACAGTCGGCGCCGGGGCTGGAGATCTTGTTCTTATCACAACTGGTTCATCAGCACGCTATACCCAGATCACCAAGGATTCACCTGTTGACGCCGTTATTGTTGGCGTAATTGACTCTCTCGAAGAGAGCGGCAAAGTTACCTATCGGAAGAGTTAATTTAAATATCCTGAAGGATTTTAATTCCCGATGGAAAATAAAAACAATCATGGCAGAAACCCGCTCGCTGCTCTCAGTTGGTTTAGACATAGGCACAACCACCACACAAATAATATTTTCGCGCCTAAGGCTAACCGACGTAGCCCGACCAGGTCAAATTCCTCGCATGGAAATTACCGATCGGGAAGTCCTTTATCAGAGCCCAATTGTATTCACACCATTGGCAGACAACGAAACGGTTGACTCAGTAAAATTGACTGAAATTGTTCGCCAAGAATATGCATCAGCCGGCATTACACCAGATCAAGTAGAGACCGGGGCTGTAATAATCACAGGTGAAACCGCAAAAAAGAAAAATGCGGACAAAATTCTTCAGTCACTTTCCGGATTGGCGGGTGAGTTTGTGGTCAGCGTGGCCGGGCCTCATGTCGAAAGTTTGATTGCCGGACGTGGATCGGGTGCGGCAAAATATTCCCAATCTCACTATACTACTGTAACGAATGTAGATATCGGCGGCGGAAGCGCTAACAGTGTTTCATTCCGAAGCGGAAAATTCCTTGCTGCTGCTGCCATGAACTTTGGTGGAAGAATAATTGAGATTGAACACGAGAGCGGAAAAATTTGCTATATCGCTGATCCAGCCAGAATTATTATTGAAGATTGCAAACTTCAGTTTGCAATTGGTGATCAGCCCAGCCTACCCGATCTAAAGCGCTTTGCAAATAGAATGGCAGATATGACTGTTGAACTAATCGAAGGTACAAATTCTCGCCTGGCGGAAAGGTTGTACCTGACACCACCTTCAACAGTTTCAGGTAAGGGATCCGTGGTGATGTTTTCAGGCGGCATTGGACATTATTACTACAATCCGATACCAATTTTCAAAATAAACGATTTTACTATTCACAATGATATTGGACCGCTACTGGCAGAATCCCTTCGAACTCATTCATTACTTCAAACTTACGAAATTCTACCTCCATCAGAAACGCTACGCGCAACGGTCCTTGGAGCCAGTACTCAAACTGTAACACTTTCTGGGTCAACAATTTGGGCTGAAAAAGAAATTCTTCCTCTCAGAAACATACCGGTCATCCGCCCTATCCTGGAAACAAAATTCGAACCGGGAAAAGTTGTACTCGCAATTTTAGATGCAGTTACTCGCTGGGACATCGATCTCAACACAGATAATTTTGCGGTAGCGATTGATTTGATCTCCACTCTGGACTATCCTGCTCTTTTACAATTAGCGACAGGCATTAGCGAATACTCCAAACTAATCCCATCGCAAAAGCCGTTGATCATAATTATTGAACGCGATTATGCGCAGGCTTTGGGACAAACCATCAAAGGCATCATTCCGTCCAGATCACTTCTGGTAATTGACCAAGTAGGACTTATGGAAGGTGACTACATTGATGTTGGCCATCCGCTTATGGACGGTCGCGTTGTGCCTCTCAGTATCAAAACTTTAGTCTTTTATCATTAAATTGAAAGATGCCTGATATTATTACATATCTGTATTCATCCTTTAATATTCAACTCTTTTTTCCTCATCTATTTTATTTTCACAGGTACCAGCTTTTTAGCAGAACTTCACGCAAATTACTATAAACCCGGACAACATATCGGGAATTTTGAAACCTGGAGACCTTTATGCTCCTACGAACAAAACTACACGGTAAAACATACGAATTCCCTGATATTCGCATCCTAATGGGTAAAGCGAACGAAGAGAAGTCTGGAGACCGCTTGGCTGGTGTCGCTGCAGAGACCGCAGCAGAACGAATTGCGGCTCGGCTTGTTTTAGCTGAAGTACAGCTGAGTGTCCTTCGCGAAACTCCTGCTGTGCCTTACGAACAGGATGAAGTGACCCGAGTCATTCAAGACGGCGTAAATGAAACGATTTATAATGAGATTAAAGGTTGGAAAGTTGGTGAATTTCGGGAATGGTTGCTGGCAGACACAACCAACACCGAAATGATCCGGCGAATTTCAACCGGTCTTACGGCAGAAATGATATCTGCGGTAACTAAGCTCATGTCCAATCTCGACCTCATGTTCGCAGCCAGTAAAATGCGAGTCATTGCTCATTGCAACAATACAATTGGCGCGGCAGGCACCCTATCAAGCAGGCTACAACCGAACCATCCAACCGACTCTCCGGAAGGAATTCGTGCCGAAATTTACGAAGGTTTGTCTTATGGATCCGGAGACTCTGTTATTGGAATCAATCCGGTAGACGATTCGTACTCTTCTGTTGCCCGTCTTCTTGACATGACCTATGGAGTCATAAAGACATGGGGCATCCCCACGCAAAATTGCGTTCTTGCCCACGTTACAACTCAAATGAAATGTATGCAATCTGGCTCTCCTGTAGGGTTGGTATTCCAATCCTTGTCCGGATCTCAAAAAGGAAACGATTCCTTCGGGATCTCTGTAGGAATGCTCGATGAAGCTTACGCTCTAGCTAAAAAATACTGCTTTCCAACCGGTCCCAATTTTATGTATTTTGAAACAGGCCAGGGCTCTGCACTTTCAGCAGAAGCACACAACGGCTGGGACCAGCTTACCCTTGAAGCAAGAAATTATGGGCTAGCCAAACGGTGGAACCCTTTCCAGGTCAACACAGTCGTTGGGTTCATCGGGCCAGAATATCTTTACGATGCCAGGCAAATTCAACGAGCTGGCCTTGAGGACCATTTTATGGGTAAACTAACCGGCATACCAATGGGCGTTGATGCTTGCTACACTAATCACGCCAGTGCCGACCAGAATGCCATTGAAAATCTGGCGGTAATGCTAATGGCGGCAGGATGCAACTATTTTATGGGCGTGCCAATGGGCGACGATTCAATGCTGTCTTACCAGTGCACATCGTATCATGACGCACAAACACTGCGCCAATTATTTCAAGCCCGACCTGCTGAAGAGTTTGAAAATTGGATGGTTGAGCTTGGGCTGATGAAAGATGGTATTCTCACAGATAAGGCAGGAGATCCCACCTTTTTCCTTAAACGCTAATAGCACTAAGCAGAAATAATCTGTATTATTCAGCTACAACCAATTGGAGATGGAAAAATGGATGACACTAAACTTAATGAAATTGTGGAAGCCGTTGTCCGGCAGTTGTTAGCTGCAGGAGCCGTCTCAGGCTTGCAAGCCCCAACTCCAACTATTTTGGCTGACCAAACAAAAGTGGAAGTACCTTCAGTAGCGGCTCCATCTCAGGCTTCACAGAAACCATTAAATGGCATTCTTCCTTCGCACGTCATAAACAACCTGACCATTGATTTATCTGATCCAACCATTGATGAAAACAGGTACAAACCCCGCACCAATAATCCGATCGACCCCGCGGCGCTCAGGGAGCTTATTGGCTCTACCACTGCCCGTATCGGTGTCGGACGCTCAGGGCCACGCTACAAGACAGCATCACTCTTGTTATTCCAGGGAGATCATGCTGTTACGCAGGATGCTCTTTACCGCGATATTTATCCTGATCTGCTAGCTGAATTTGGATTATTCACCGTCCAGACAAAAATAACTGGAGGAAAAGAACAATTTCTCCTCCGACCTGATCTTGGGCGCCAATTAAATGATGAAGCAAAGCGAGTAATTTCAGAAAAATGTGTAAAAAAACCGAATGTCCAACTTGTTGTGGGTGATGGCCTAAGCGCAGCGGCAATCGAAGCGAATCTACGCCAAATTTTCCCTGTTCTTAAACAAGGTGTCCAGGCAGCTGGCTTGACTTTTGGAACCCCTTTTCACGTGAAATACTGTCGCGTTGGCGTAATGAATGATATTGGCGAATCTATCCAGCCAGATGTTGTAATTCTGTTAATTGGAGAACGTCCTGGCCTTGGCAGAGCCGAAAGCATGAGTGCGTACATGGGTTTCAAGCCCAAATACGGTGATAGCGATGCCGACCGGGATGTGGTTTGCAACATATTTGAAAACGGCGGAACGAATCCACTCGAAGCTGGGGCATTTGTTGTGCAAATCGCCCAAAAAATGCGCCAACACCAAGCATCTGGCGTTAAATTAAAATTAGCAACTGCCTAATTATTCGTTTTTGATCAAGAGGAGATGCTTTATGGGCGTTCTTGACCCGATTTTTGCAAACCCGCTGTCAGTCCGACTTATTCCTAACGTAGATCCAAATTTTGCAGAGCAGCTTAAGCTCAGGCCAGATCAGCATTCAATCGGCTTAATTACGGCCGATAACGATGATGCAACTTACGTTTCGATTGACGAAGCCACAAAAATGGCAGACGTAGAAGTTGTTTATGCCCATTCATTTTATGCAGGTGCAGCGCACGCATCGGGTCTACTTTCTGGTGAAATTATGGCCATCATTGCCGGACCGAACCCTGCCGAGGTAAGGGCGGGGCTGAGCGCTGCCCTTAATTATATGAAAAACGAGGCTATTTGGTATTCCGCCAACGAAAACGGCTCGATTGCATTTTTTTCTCACCTCATTTCGCGAACCGGTTCCTACCTATCACAGGTTTGCAACATCCCACTGGGGGCTCCGATTGCTTACCTAATCGCACCTCCTATGGAAGGTCTGGTCGCATTGGATGCAGCCTTAAAATCTTCAGCGACGTCGATTGCTTCCCTCACAATGCCGCCATCTGAAACAAATTACATGGGCGTCATGTTGACCGGCGACCAAGCCGCTTGTAAGGCCGCGACAATTGCATTTCGCGAAATGGTCCTTGAAATTGCACGCGATCCGATCAAATACTAGCTGGAGAGAATATGTCTGATATTGATCTCGACCTGCTATCCATTCAAGAAGCACGCAGCCTCGCCAAGGCTGCTCGTGATGCACAAAAGCAGTTCATTCATGCATCACAGGCTGAAGTTGACCGCATTTGCCAGGCTATGTCTGAAGCTGCATTTGCTGCATCTGAACGCCTGGGTCGAATGGCAGTAGAAGAAACTGGCTACGGTGTCCCTGAGCACAAAACACTAAAAAATATCCTTTCTTCAAAGATACTCTGGCAAGCAATAAAAGATATTCCGACCGTAGGAATAATTCAACAGGATTTAAATAAAAAGATTTTTGAGATAGCCTGGCCGATGGGTGTCGTAGCAGCTCTCACCCCCAGTACCAATCCTACTTCGACCACGATGTACAAGATATTAATTTCGGTAAAAGCACGCAATGGCATAGTGATTGCTCCGCACCCATTTGCTGCAAAATGCTGCGCCGAAACAACCAGGTTGATGTGTGAAGCCGGAGAACGCGCAGGCATGCCCAAAGGGTTAATTTCCTGTATGACAAAGGTCAGCCTGCCAGGTACCCAAGAACTGATGAAACACAAATATATTGCTGTCATTCTGGCCACTGGTGGATCAGATATGGTCAGAGCTGCACATTCTGTTGGCAAGCCTGCCTATGGTGTCGGGCCCGGCAATGTACCTGTTTACGTCGATCGCTCTGCTGATCTGCAAAAAGCTGCAAAGTATATCGTTGCGTCAAAAGCCTTTGATCATTCAGTAATTTGCGCCACAGAACAAGCTGTCATCGCCGATAAACCAATTGCCGCTCAACTCGAAGAATTAATGAAAGCCGAAGGTGCCTATTTTGTCAACGAAGAGCAAGCCAGGGCCCTTGCTGGAATTTTATTTGTTGGCCATCTCCCAAATCCAAAATCTGTGGGAAAGAGTCCACAACAATTAGCCCAAATGTGCGGAATAACCGTACCATCAACTGCCCGAATTCTGGTTGCGAGGTTGAGAAATGTCGGGCCAGGTGAACCACTTTCAGGCGAAAAACTAACAACCGTTCTTGGCTGGTATGAAACAGATGGCTGGGAAGCCGGCTGTGAACGCAGCCTGGAATTGATCGAATATGGCGGACGAGGGCACTCGTTGGTTATTCATGCTCAAGATGAAAAAGTCATTATGAGATTCGGTTTGGAAAAACCTGTATTCCGCATACTGGTAAATACAATGGGCACCCTGGGTGCCACTGGCTACACAACGGGAGTTATGCCGTCTATGACTCTTGGCTCTGGCGGGGTAGGCGGCGCTATCACAGGTGACAACATTACTGTCCACCACCTATATAATATTAAGCGCCTGGCTTATGAAATCACGCCGCCTCCAGAACCTGCAATGCTGCCTGGCTCCACCGACGAGCCCGCGCAACTGAATATAAAAATAGCCGCAACCCAGCAAACAACAGGCGCTGCGAATATCCAAATTGATGAAATAGTCCGCAGAGTACTCGCGGAATTAAATAAGTAGAATCCGGAGAATATAACCCTCCGTTTCTAACCACCCAATTATGTAATAAGGAGAGATAGCCATGCCAGTAGACGTTTCCATGATTGCGCTCGGAATGGTCGAGACCAAAGGTTTAATCGGTGCAATTGAAGCCGCCGATGCAATGGTTAAGGCCGCCAACGTAACCCTGATCGGCAGCGAATATGTCGGTGGTGGGTTTGTAACTGTAATGGTACGTGGCGATGTTGGTGCTGTAAAAGCAGCCACCGATGCTGGCGCCGCCGCCGCCAAGCGTGTTGGAGAATTAGTATCGGTTCACGTCATTCCACGCCCCCACGCAGATGTTGAAGTGATTCTTCCTTCTCAAACCAAGGGATCATTCGGCGGCAAGTCGGGCAAGTAGATTTTCTAAATCTGGTTAGTATACCGTCCCCAAAGGACGGTAATTAATCATGGTTAAGTTATGCCAAGACAATTATTTACCGCAGTTGATATCCAGCGCATAGGACGAGAGCAAAAGGGTGATTTACTGGTGCTTGGTCCTGACGATATTATTACGCCTGAGGCTGTCGATGTTGCGCGTGAACTAGGCGTACGCATGATTCGGGAAAACTCTCCAAATTTTCCCCGAATATCCGAGATCCCGTCGTCGCCATTGGGTCCTCCTATACCTCTACCACCTTTGAAATTGGTACTTGGTGGAAGTGTGATTTTGGACCCTTTTGGCGAAGGCTTAGCCACTCCAGGAACTAACGTGCGCCTCAAAGATGTGGTTACATCCTTGGACGGCTCAACTATGGCGACAGGCTATATGACCTTGGATCAAGGCGTGTTTCCATGGAAATTATCTTACGATGAAATCGATATCGTTATCGATGGCGAGCTTATCATCACTCGTGACAATGTTGCGGTTCATGGCAAACCGGGAGATATTATTTTCATTCCCAAAGGTTCCAGTATCACGTTTAGCACCCCCAGCAAAGTTCGTTTTGTTTATGTTGCATTTCCGGCAAACTGGAATGAACTAGGATGACTGTCTTTACGGAGAGCGAACTCCGCGAATTCTGGAAAAATGGGCAAGGAAAACTTCCAATCTTTCCAGCTGGCACAAGATTTTCGGCTTCAGCAATGGATTTCATCAGAGCCCAGGAAATCAAGATCCTTTATGATACGAATGACAACCCGAGCACAAATCTAATCGCTGGCCAACCCACAAATATGGGTCAAGGGTGGGATAAACCAGGGGCATTCCCGGTAGTACTGACCGGTCCGGTACCAGTTTGCTATGAGTGTGGCCAGAGCCTTTTTACAAAGCCCGATCACATGACCCAAATTGACGCTGGTCATTTTGGACCTAAAAATAGTCCCAGACTAATATTCCGAGGACGAGTAGATAGTTTACACTCTTTAGTAATGTTGACTGCCTCCATTGCCAGGCGCTTTGAGCTGCCTGAACTCGCTCTGAATCTTGATACTCTCGCTGCCTATTGCCGAGAAATAATTAGCGCCGAATATAACTTGCGTCCAGTGTCAAATTTGATAATGATGGGAAAAAATGAAGAACAGTTACACGATATTTCTCATTGGCCTGATAAATATCTGGGTGTACCTCACCTTGTTCCGGGCAATTATAATCACGAGATATTACACTGGCTAAACATGCTTCGGTCACACTCTCGCGAGGTTGAAATAATTGCTCTTCAAGCATTTTCTCCGACCGATTCTGATCGATCTGGAGTAGGCACTAGTCTTGTTCATGCACTCAATCGCCTTTCGTCGGCTATCTATGTTCTGGAACTTTATTTCCAGATTGGAAAATTAGGTTGGAAGGTTACTGAATAATTGGTCATCATCGAGATATAAAGATCGAAATTATGACTAGAAATCGACACATTAATGAACCCAAATTTGATTGAACTACTTACAAGAACTGACAATGTAATGAATGGGCGCGTGATTGGCTGGCAGTCAAATCTCGAGATGGAGTCATCCTATCGGGAATATCCCGGTACCCTTCATGTGGGTGTCGATCTGGGCACAGCATATACGGTAATAATTGTTCTCAATGAATACTACCAACCGATTGCCGGGGCATATCAATTTGCCCAAATCGTCAGAGATGGTTTGGTTGTGGATTTTGTTGGCGCAGTTTCGCTCCTACGCCGAATGAAACAGGAGCTGGAAAGTAAAATTGGTTTCGAATTGAAATCTGCGTCGTCTTCCTATCCCCCTGGAGTAGCTCAGGCTGAGGTTCGGGCAACTGCAAACGTATTACAGGCAGCTGGAATGGATTGCACAGGTTTGATAGATGAACCAAGTGCGGCAAATAACGTTCTTCAAATTAAAGATGGAGCTATTGTGGACGTAGGCGGAGGCACAACTGGGATTGCTGTAATAAAAAATGGGAAAGTCGTTTATACTGCAGATGAACCTACTGGCGGAACTCATTTTTCATTGGTTATCGCGGGTGCCAAAAATCTATCATTTGAACAAGCAGAGGAATTGAAGAAAGATTCGAAACAACAGGACCAACTGTTACCAGTCGTTAGACCCGTAATGGAAAAGGTTGGAAGCATTATTAAACGACATGTGCAAGGCTATAACGTTAAAAATCTTTATCTAGTTGGTGGAAGTTGCGCCTATCCTGGAATGGATAAAGTTGTTCAAGAATACACAGGAATCACAACAAGCGTTCCCGGAAGCCCGCTATTTGTAACACCTCTGGGGATTGCGATGCATAATTAAAGGAGTTAGTTAATGGGCGATCAATTTTCATTACGCTGTTATTCGTACATAGACCGCATGCAACCCCAGTATGCAGCATTTGTTGGGACTGTAACCCAGGGCGACCTACCAACCGAAGGAATGGCCGCTCTCTACATCGAAGTGGCTCCTGGCAATGAGGTATTTCGCCTCGTAGATATTGCCGTCAAAGCAACCGAAGCAAAACCAGGAGCTCAGATCGTCGAACGCGAATTTGGGATGTTCGAAGTACACTCCAGATCACAGTCAGAAGTAATCGAAGCTGGTCGGATTGTTCTAGAACGAATTGGCCTAAAAATTGAAGACCGGGTCAAACCAGAGCTAGCATCAGTACAAATCATTACCAACGTTGATCCTTATCAAGCACAGTTATTAAACCGGTTTCGTCGCGGCAGCATGATTGTCCCTGGTGAAACAATGCTGGTCTTGGAATGTGCGCCCGCTGCATATATCAATTTTGCATTAAACGAGGCTGAAAAAGGATCAAACATAAAAGTTTTGCACGTCTCTTCCGTAGGACGTTTCGGACGTATGTGGCTTTCCGGCTCTGAAGCCGAGATCCTGACTGCCCGTAACGCAGCAGTATCAGCCATTGAAAACATCGAAGGGCGCACCAGTAAATAATAAAACTATGATTTTCGGTGAGGTAATATGCCTAAAATATTCTACACTGAACGCGATATAGATGATCTGAATGCACGCGGCGCAACAAGTATTGACATCCACGATAATGTGGTATTAACTGACTTGGCACGTGAGCGTATGTTCAAATATGGCATAACACCAAATCGGATTAAGCCGAATGTCCATCCTGAAGATAATCAACAAGAGGTCCTTGTTCATCGGATAAAAGCAGCTGTAATTTCTCGCTTACCCGGCCAGATTGACCCAATCTTATTAGATATTGTGATCCGAAAAGTAATTGCTGACATGAAGTAACGTAACTTGCTTTGGTATAAGATCATCTAGCTCTGCGCTTCGCCGTGAGGCGATTGACAGAGCTTTTTATTTTTTTAGAAAACCATTTTCGATTAACTATGAAATCTTCTTCGAGTCAATTAAATACTTCCAATTTACCACAAAGATACCGGACCAATTTTGCTCATCTCTATTTTGATATAGCCTGGTTCGGAGTCCTGAGTGGCTCCGCGATTAACTTCATCACTGTTTATGCTACACGCATAGGAGCTACGGGCGTTCAGATTGGGCTTTTTGGAGCCACAACGGCTCTAGTCAGCCTAATTTTCGCCTTACCAGCAGGACGTTGGTTGGATAAACCAGGAAGAACCCACTCTGTATTCTGGGCATCTATTGTTTACCGGCTTGGTTTTCTTTTTTACATTCCTATCCCTTGGTTACTGAACGCCAAAGAACAGATTTGGGTTCTTGTGTTGCTCAGTTTGCTGATGGGAATTCCATTTGTAGCGCTTTCGGTTGGATCTAGTGCGCTCTTCGCCGATTCTGTGCCAGTCGAATGGCGTGCGTTGGTAGCAGGTAGGCGCAATATTGTATTTTCTGTGATGTTCATGATCACGTCATTGGCATGTGGTTATTTTCTCGACCACATTTTATTCCCGCTCAACTATCAAATCGTCTTCTTTATGGGATTCGTAGGTGGGGCAATGAGTAGTTACCATTTATACTTCATAAAGCCCGTTCCCGCTGTGATATCGCATCCAATCACCACAACTTTTTCAATTCACAAGGAACCAAACCCGAGAGGGTTTCCAGTCTGGCTAACCGCAATTCGTATCGATGTCTTAGCTACGAAATTTCGATCTACCTTAATAGTAATGACGATCTTTCACATAGCACAGTATCTTGCTCTACCCGTTTTTCCTTTATATTTTGTCAGATATCTAAAACTTTCTGATCTGAATTTAGGAATTGGTACTGCGTTATTTTATTTTACCGTCTTGATCGGCTCAACCCAATTAAATAGATTGGTTGGAAAGCTTGGGCATAAAGATGTTACTGGATGGGGGGTTGTAGGCATGGCCGTATATCCCGCCTTACTGGCTCTCTCCAGCCTGGTTTGGCAGTATTATGTAGTTTCCATCGTTGGCGGCCTGGCGTGGGCACTGGTTGGAGGAGCCTCCACTAATTATGTGATCGAAAACTGTCCTGAAAAAGACCGTTCATCTCATCTTGCCTGGTACAACATAGTATTAAATGCTTCCATTTTAATTGGCTCCCTTTTAGGTCCCTTGATAGCAAGTACCATCAGTCTGCCAATTGCGCTTCTATTCTTTGGGCTTTTCCGAGGATTGGCAGGTATTGCTATATTAAAGTGGGGGTAACAAAAAAATAGGGATAAAATAGACTACGCACAATTTCCAATCATCATGTTACAATCTTTAAAACTATGACCCAAGATAATATAAAAATCGTCGCGACCAACCGAAAAGCTGGTTTTGAATATTTTCTGCTCGAACATTTTGAAGCTGGACTCTGTTTACAGGGCTCTGAGATTAAATCGATTCGAGCTGGGCAGATGAGTTTAGCCGAAGCATTTATTGACATTGAATACGGGCAGGAAGCATGGCTCATTGAGGCTCATATTGCCCCGTATGAGCAAGCCAACCGTTTTAACCATGAACCCAAACGACGGCGGCGGCTGCTGCTGCATAAAAAAGAAATTCGAAAAATGTGGAATGATGTTCGGCAGAAAGGCGTCACCATTGTTCCACTAAAAGTTTACATTAAAGATGGTCGCGCAAAAATAGAAATTGCGCTTGCCAAAGGCAAGAAACTGCACGATAAGCGCGAATCGATAGCAAAGCGCGACCAGGAACGAGAATCTGCCAGAAACACCCGCGACTAATAGTCTAAAGGAAACGCATGCCCCCTTCTACGATCGGTGGAATTAATTTACTAACCGATTCAGCAAAGCGCGAGATATACAGTCGTGCCATTCCAAAAGAATTGCTGGAAAAATTTGACATTCCGCCATTAAATTCGATACGAAGTGAAAATTTTCTTCGTTTCAAATACGAACCTGGTTCATCCGATGTAGAAATTTATTTATTCCACGAACCTCGATTCCCAGATCCAATTCTCTATGGCCACCTTACGGATACAATCAATGGCCAAATCCACATCCTGCTGTACATCTTAAATAACCCTGATTCCGAACGTTTTGATGTTGATTGTTTGCCAGATGGCACAACAACACGATTTGGAACTATGCGACGAAATATTTCTGCTGAACAAGCAGCCCTGCAAGCAAACCTTGCACCTGGACAGGTAAGGCATGGTTTGAGATTACTCTCTCAAGCAATATCAGCTTTTGAAGTTTTTGTATCCAGCCTGGGCCATGATATTTACTTCGTAGAGCCACTTTATTACCACAACGCAGTGATTTTTGAGCGTTATGGCTTCAATTATCAAATCGGCAGAAAACTAATGGAAAGCATCGAGTCTGGCTTTTCAGAAAGTGGCAATCTAAATAAATTACTCAATGCTAGTTCACCATTCCGAGAAAAAGAAGCAGCACACAGTATCCGCCTCAGATCTTGGGCGATACACGACGGCATATTGGACGAACCATTTACCAATGTAACGATGTACAAACGGATCGAAAAATCTGCGGGAATTACTACCTGCCCAAGCTGCACGTGGTAAAAAATAATTAGCATATTAGAAATCAACAACATTTATTTTTTGGGCGGTTCAATTAGCTTTTATTACATCTACTATGGCTTGCAAGCCAAGTAAATATGAATGCCATCCAAATCCACTGATTTTCCCGACGCAAACCGCAGAAATCAATGACTTATGCCTGAATTCTTCGCGCGCATAGACGTTGGAAAGGTGTACTTCAACAACAGGAATAGCGATCCCCGCAATTGCGTCACGTAAGGCAACAGATGTATGGGTCAAACCACCGGGGTTAATAACAACCCCAGCAGCCCATGAACGTGCGTCATGAAGACCATCGATCAAAACACCCTCATGGTTTGACTGAGAACATTTAACTTCCACATTCATGTTGGCACCAAATTCTATGACCCTGCGATTAATTTCTTCGAGATCAATATTGCCATACACTCCTGGCTCCCTGGTTCCCAATAAATTCAAATTTGGGCCATTCAAGACCAATATCTTCATATCGCCAACTCCAAATCAGTCACAACAACGCCAGTTTTCACTTGGCCTATCCGAACCGGAAGAGCAAATTTAACCACACTAAGCTCCTTTTTTTTGTCGAGCTTCATAGCTTGAATAATATTTGAACGTGATAAATTGGTCGGTATTTCTGTCGGAAGACCAATTGCCGACAAAACGGTCTTGATTTTTTCAGCAATTGCTGTGTCGTTTTCTGTTAAGCCTAGCTTTTCAGCCAGCCTTGCTTCCGCTACCATACCAACGGAAACTGCTTCCCCATGGCGCAGTTGAAAATGACTAGCAATTTCTACTGCATGCCCAACTGTATGCCCAAGATTAAGCGATGCTCGTATCCCAGTTTCAAAAGGATCAGCGCCGATGATTTGAATCTTCACCGCCATTGCCTTTCGAACAATTCCGGGCAACTCCTTTTTGATAGAAGCAAATCCATTTGAGCAAAATTCGAATAACTCCGGGTCTGAAATTATTCCATGCTTTACTACTTCGGCAAGGCCAGATCTAAGTTCGTCATCTGGCAAAGTCGATAAAACTTCAGGATCAGCCAAAACCATGCTAGGTGAATAAAAAGCCCCGACGAGATTCTTGCCTTCGGGCAGATCGAAGCCAGTCTTTCCACCAAGGCTGGCATCGACCATGGATAACAGGGTTGTTGGAACGACGACCCACCGACAGCCTCTCATAAAGGTAGACGCGGCGAATCCTGCCAGGTCGCCTACAACTCCACCACCCAGAGCAACTACAGTACTTTTTCTGTCAAGCCCGGAAACTAAAAACTCCCGCCATAAGCTAGCCACCGTCTCCAATGTTTTATTGTTTTCACCAGATTTTATAACGATAATTTTTGATTTATATCCTGCTGCGGCAATCGAGGCCAATATTCTACCAGCATAATAATGCTCAACAATTTCGTCGCAGACAATGGCAATTGGGCCACCTAATTGTCGCTCGAGCAGCATAGACCCTAACTTATCTAACCCACCTGGCTCCACAATAACATCATACCCATTACCCATTCCACGTACATTGTACCGACCCAAAAGCTTTTGAATTTCCCAGCTGATTTGCTCTGGACTTTTTACTAACAAATTGTCAGAAGTATTTGACATCTGATTCGCTTCAAAAGTTGTTTCGATCCGGATCTCGAAGCTCCCATAATGATCTTTTCTTCGATCGAGCATGGCGGATAGTTTTGCTCGCAAATCGCCAGCAAGCAATGGGCGCTGTTTGGAATCCGTTGAAAGCCGAGAAACCAATAACGATATATCGCAATCGAGGAAGATAATAACTCCAGCTGATTCGCAGAGCTCACGATTCTTTCCACGAAGAAGCGCACCACCCCCAAGCGCAACAATTCCCCAATTATCCTTTGTTTGATTGCTTAAATCAGGGTTACAGATTTGTGCAATTAAATCAGATTCAAGATCGCGGAATACAGTTTCTCCGCTTTCCGTAATGATATGTTGAATTGACATCCCAGCAGTTGATTCGATTTCAGCATCGGTATCAAAAAATGGAACATTTAAATTCTCGGCAAGAAGCCTGCCAATTGTTGATTTTCCTGAACCCGGAGGACCATAAAGAAATATTTTGCGCATATCAATCCCAAAACACGTGGTCTATGTTATCCATCGGTAAATCAGACAGTTTTGACTTCCGAAGCGCTTCATAACGTGGCAAGATTTCACCAAGGGAGTCACCTCCCAGTTTTTCTAATAATGCATCTGCGATGACATAAGAAACCATCGCTTCAAGTATGGGCACAGCCCGTGGCACTGGACAAAAATCAGAACGCTCATATTTAGTCGGACCTTGCCTGCCAGTTGATAAATCAACAGTTATCTGCGGGGTGAGGGTTGTTGCGATAGGTTTCATGGCAACGCGAATTACCAACGGCTGCCCATTTGATATACCACCCTCAATTCCACCCGCACGATTGGTCGGCCGAATAAGCATATCATCATCAACAAGGATCGCATCATGGGCTTTGGTACCCGGCATCCGCGCATTTTCCCAGGCATCGCCGAACTCCACGCCCTTCATTGCTTGTACCGACAATATCGCCGAACCTAAACGCGCTTCAAGACGTTTGTCCCATTGCGAATAAGACCCTAAACCTATCGGCATCCCCTGTACGACAATCTCCAAAATTCCCCCAAGTGTATCCTTTGAACGGATTATTGCAGCAATTCGCTCACGCATCAAATCGGCGGCCTTTATATCAGGACAACGAACATCATTTTTTTCAGCTAAAACAAGACACTCGTCATAAGACAATCCCGTCAAATCTGCAGAAATTTCCCCGATTGCTCGCACGAAGCCACCAACCACTATTCCGAATTGAGATAAAAAATGTTTACATACAGCCCCTGCCGCTACCCGCATCGTTGTTTCTCTAGCAGAAGAACGCTCCAGGGTTGGGCGAAGATCACGGTAACCATATTTCACGGCCCCGGTAAGATCAGCATGACCAGGTCTGGGTGTAGTCAGTGCAGCGATCGGCTTTCCCTTCCATTTGATATGATCATCGTTTTGTACGAGCATTGAAATGGGAGCACCGGTTGTATGACCATCTAAAACGCCACCCAAAATTAATACAGTGTCTTTTTCAATTTTCATTCTTCCACCCGCCCCAAAGCCGATTTGCCTTCGAGCCAATTCCCGATCAATCACCTCGGGTACCAAAGGCAGGCCACTTATCATTCCGTCAAGTATCGTGACTAACGCCGGACCATGCGATTCTCCAGCAGTCAAAAACCGTAATGGCATCACTTCCTCCTAGTTTTCAGTACTCAGGAATAAAATCTTTATGGTATTTACCCACGAGACAATCCAATTTAGGACCTTGTACAGTAAATACGGCAGATGGATGTAGCGCACCCAGATAGATGGGAATTAATATTTGTAGTTAATTGGCGGAAAAACCCTTCGCAAATTTACTGCTAGCGGGGCAGCCCATCGATTAGGTTACATTAATTGGCTATGGTTATGATGATTAGATCTAACCTTGGACTGCCGTGAGTAATTACTGCCGCTTCATAGACCAGATATATATTCAGACATTGTCAATTTAGTCTTCTTGAAAATTAATTTTCACCGCCAAAAAATGAAAATCTATTCCCAGATCAGATACCTGTTTTTTTATCCAACCGATGAATACATTACATCGCGCGGAGCCTTTACTCCAGTCCAAATCTCAAACGCAAGTGCTGCCTGCTCAATTAACATCCCCAATCCGTTTTCTGCCGCCAAACCCGCTTTTCTAGCGTTTTCAACTAGATTAGTCTGTCGAGGGTTATATACCAAATCATACACAAAAGCATTTGCTGGGAAGGGTAATCCAACCGGCCATGGAGAATAATTGGTGTCTGGAAACATACCAACTGGTGTGGTATTTACGACAAGGTCTACATTATCCAGCTTAACTGACAACGCACTTACACCGATTGTTGTGGAACGAATCTCACATCCAGTAAATTCCTGATTGAGTTCAGCACCAAGCTTCCGGGATTGCTCAATTTTGCGTGACGCTATAGTTATTCGAGACGACAATGCAGCCAGAGCCCATACGATTGCCCGGGCAGATCCACCAGAACCGAGTACGATAACTCTTTTTTTTGAATGAAAATCAATTTTATTTTTTTGCTTCAAATCAGCCAGGAAACCAGGTGCATCGGTATTATGACCAACTAATTGACCATCTTTCATATAGATCGTATTGACTGCCCCAATAGAGCTGGCAGAAGGTGTAAGTTGGTCCACAAGTTGAATAACAGATTGCTTATGAGGAATTGTAACATTCAGACCAGAAATTTCTCCACTCCTCACTTTATTCAAGAGATCAATTAATTTACTGGGCTCCGACGGGTCAATTGGCAATAAAAGATAATCACCATCGATCCCGACTGCGCGCAAAGCAGCCTTATGGAGTACGGGCGAAAGGCTATGATTAACCGGCCAGCCTGTCAGTCCTAAGACTAGCATCGCAATCCATCCAGGACTTCAAAATATTCTGGAAAGGTTTTTGAAACACAACCCGGGTTCTCAATTCTTACCCCAGAAATTTTCAAGCCCATTAGCGCAAATGCCATTGCCATACGATGATCTTGATACGTACGAATTTGTGCAGGAGTAAATTTGTCGCAAGGATAAATACTCATTCCATCGTTAAACTCTTCGACCTTTACACCCATGCGAGTCAACTCAGCACAAGTAGCGCTAACCCGATCACTCTCTTTCATCCGCGCTGAAGCAATTCCATGTATGTGTGTTGGTGATGATGCAAACGGAGCAATTACGGCCAATGTTTGAGCCGTATCTGGGATATCACGCATATCAATATCGACCCCTTTTAGGTTACTAATCGAACAAGGTCCAATTACCTCGATATAATTTGTATCCGTGTGGACAGTACATCCCATCGCTTTCAGCACATTTAGGAAAGCAATATCCCCTTGTTTGGACTCAAGTGAAATATTCTCAATGCGAATTTTGCCGCCAAGGATTGCAGGTGCCGCAAAGAAATAAGAAGCCGCTGACGCATCCGGTTCGATGACATAATTTTTAAGAGACCGATATGAACCGCGACTCACGTAAAAATTCTGATATTCGCTACGCTGAATGCTAATACCAAAATCAGCCATTACGCCAAGTGTCATGTCCACGTATGGTTTGGAATTTAATTCAGTCGATACGCTGATTTCTACCGGGGTTTGGGCATAAGGAGCCACCATCAAAAGAGCCGATAAAAATTGGCTGGAAATATCACCATTTACCGATGTTCTGCCTCCGGGAAGACCAGACGCAACTATTTTCACTGGAGGACATAATCCGATCGGGTTTTGATGAGCCTGTGATAGAGGGCTAATATTTGCGCCTAATTGCGTTAATGATGAAATTAAATCTCCAATCGGTCGCTCTCGCATTCGGGCATCGCCATCCAGGGTATATTCCCCATTACCAAGCGTAAGGAAAGAGCTCAAAAAACGAGCAGCAGTTCCAGCATTTCCGATAAATAATTCCGCTTTTTTAACAGGTATTTCCCCAGAACAACCCGTGACAACTATTTCCTTTTTCTCAAGGTTAAGATCAATATGAAAACCCAGATCCTTTAATGCATTTGCGAAATAAAGCGAGTCATCCGAAAACAACGCGTTTGTCAGGCGAGTAGGACCGTCCGCTAATGCAGCGATCATCAATGCTCGATTCGTTAGCGATTTCGATCCTGGAATTCGAATTGTTGCATCTAGTTCATGATTGATTGGAAGTATCAAGATGCTGTCCACTATTATTTTGTCCCGGTCAATTGATAGTAGGCACTTTGGGCTGAAAATAAGCTAACCTGCAACGCTTCAATGTCATTCTCGGCAATCGCAGACGTAAAAATCGCAAGCTCATCTTGTAAACGTTCCAGGGCTGCCAATAAATTTTCGCGGTTTGTTAATACAACTCCAAGCATCATGCTTGCGGGAGTTCCTGCAAGCCGACTGGCAGAACGAAATCCAGGACCAACAAAAGGGGAGACATCCTGCGGAGTTGCTAGCGCCAAGGCAGATGAAATCAAAAAAGGCAGGTGACTGGTAAAAGCAAGGATACGATCATGCTCAGTAGCACTTAGAATTGAGGCTTTTGCGCCAATCGCAGAAATTATTTGTTCACTTGCAATCAAGGCCCGCGAAGAAGTACGCATGAGGGGAGTTAATAAAAATGGTGCTGAATAATATAACGTTCGATCGGCGTTTTCAAGCGAAAGGTGCTCCTTGCCGCAAATTGGGTGACCTCCAATTGGGTCAAAACGCTCCGGCAATGCGTTCATCTTTTTTGAAATTTCCACTTTTGTCGAACCGAGATCAAGAACGATACAAGCGTTTGGCGTGAGCTCTGGCAGCTGTTCCAGGATTGAAAGGATTTGTGGCACAGGCGCAGCCAGGACCACCAAATCTGCCCTGTAAAGGTAGTTTGCCGCATCCGCACCAGCTTCGTCGACAATATCCTGGCGCAAAGCTAGTTCGCGAGTAGATGTATCGGGATCGATGCCGTATAATGCTGCGCACTTCCCTTTGAGCGCCAACGCCAAGGACCCGCCCATCAAACCCAAACCGATGATCGCGATTTTTGCGTGAAGTAAAACAAAATCTTCGCTCTCGCTCATATTCTTATCATCCCACGATCTCCCAGAAAAGCCAGCCTAATTAACGCTATGGGTGGAAATCAGGCTACGATCCACAGCTTCAGCGATCGCTCGTACTTGTTTCACCAACTTGGCGAAATTTTCTGGAGTCAGCGATTGCCGCCCATCAGAAAGAGCATGAACCGGGTCATTGTGAACTTCTATGATCAAACCATCTGCACCGGCTGCGATGGCAGCCTTAGCAATTGCAGCAACATATGCAGAATCGCCTGTCGAATGACTCGGATCCAGAATTACAGGCAGATGAGTGAGAGATTTCAATACAGGAATTGCATTGATATCTGTTGTGTTTCTGGTAGCCGTCTCAAAAGTACGGATTCCACGCTCGCAGAGCATCACTCGTGTATTTCCTCCACTCAATATATATTCTGAAGCCATCAATAATTCTTCAATCGTGGCAGAAAGCCCACGTTTAAGTAATACCGCTGTACGCGTTTCGCCAACTGCACGCAAAAGGTTGTAGTTTTGCATATTCCGAGCACCTATTTGCAATACATCAACATACTTTACCATTACATCAATTTGGGAAACCGCCATGATTTCAGCAACCACTGGCATTCCAGTCAACTCACGAGCTTCAGCCAAGTATTCAAGACCATCTTCACCAAGGCCTTGAAAAACATATGGAGACGTACGAGGCTTAAAAACACCTCCACGCAATGCATTCGCACCAGCCTCGTGGACTGCTTGAGCGATTTCTAGCAGCTGACTTCGGCTTTCAACCGAACACGGCCCAGCAATAATTGCAATCTCGTTACCACCAACCGAAAATCCATCCAGAGGAAAAATTGAATTTCCTGGGTGAAATTGGCGAGAACCCAATTTGTAAGGCTGAGAAATTCGGGTCACACTCATCACGCCAGGCAAAACCTCAAAGACTTCCTTGGGAACTGAATGGCTTTCGCCAACTGCCCCAATAATTGTTTGTTCAACGCCCTCAATTACATGCGCAGAAAGATTATTCTCTTCAATATGGGCAATAACGTGAGCGACTTGTTCTTTGCTAGCGCCCGGATTCATGATGATCATCATAATGTGGCTCCTTACTTACTGGGTGAATGAATATTGTGGACCGGTGTAATACTACGCCCCATAATTTGTGCTATTTGGCCAACTTGCTTGACCATTGCCGCAAATTTTTCTGGTCGAAGTGATTGTTTACCATCTGAAACAGCATGCGCTGGATCTGGGTGCACTTCAACGATCAAACCGTCAGCACCTGCTGCAATCGCAGCACGAGCAATTGCGGCAACATAATCAGAAAAACCTGTCGAATGGGATGGATCAAGGATCACAGGGAGATGAGTTAGATTCTTAAGGACTGGAATGGCATTTATGTCGGTTGTATTACGGGTCGATGTCTCATAAGTACGGATCCCACGCTCACAGAGAATGACATCTTTGTTTCCTCCAGAGAGAATGTATTCGGCTGACATAAGCAATTCTTCAATCGTCGCACTCAGTCCACGCTTGAGAAGCACAGGTGTCCGGGTTTCTCCAATGGCCCTCAATAAATTGTAATTCTGCATATTGCGCGCACCAACTTGCAAAACATCAACATACTTAACCATAACCTCAAGCTGGGTCTGCGACATGATTTCGGCAACAATAGGCAACCCAGTCAGCTCTCTGGCCTCAGCGAGATATTCAAGACCTTGCTCGCCAAGCCCCTGAAAAGCATAAGGTGAAGTGCGTGGTTTAAAAACACCGCCTCGCAGCGCATTAGCCCCGGCTTCTTTGACAGCCAGAGCCGTCTCAAGTATCTGAGACCGTGATTCCACAGAACACGGCCCGGCAATTAACGCTATCTCGTCCTCGCCCACATTGAGACTGCCAAGCTGGAAAACTGAATTCTCAGGATGAAACTGACGAGAAGCCAGCTTAAATGGTTGCGTAATCCTTTTTACGATATCAACACCGTCCAGGATTTCGAATTGTTCCGTTGGTATATTGTGGGTTTCACCAATAGCGCCAATGATCGTAGCTTCGATACCCTGTGACAAATGGACGGCCAACCCGGCTGCCTTTATATGTTCAATCACATGTTCCACTTGTTGCGGAGTAGCATTGCTATTCATAATTATCATCATAATAATTTTTCCTTTTATGCGCTAACGAGATCGGGACGAAGTTTTACGGCATCATGCAAATATACGTGCTTAATATCCTTTTGTTCAATGTCGGTATTCCAATGAATTAACACTCTTATACACCGAGGTAAACTCCCCGGGACAGGGATTTCCTTGGCGCACATCATCGGTACCATGCTCCAACCCATTTTCCGAGCAGCTTGTGCCGGATGGACAGACACAAGATCCTCAGTTACGGTAAAAAAGGCCGAGGCAACATCACTTGATTGTAAATTCGGATTTACCTGGATTATGGCTGCCAACACTTCCTGTGTGGCAGCTATAATAACATCAGGTTGGTCAGATTCTACAGTTGTTGCCCCTCGGATACCGCGAATACTCATAATGCCTCCTAAATAAAAAGAGCAAGCCGATTGGCTCGCTCTTTGTGAGTATGAAGGTTCTTCACCTTATACCAAAGCGCCACCACCGGTAACCGGGAGTCGGGAACCGTAATAAAAGTAATACGCAAAATATTGTGGGGCCATAGGTGAATACATGTTTTCTCTCATAATGAGCCGTATTTTATGCCAGGGTGATTGATAAGTCAAGGGGCAATTATTCTGGGATTCAGCAACAAGTCCGATAATGAAGAGAAAAGGGGGTGGACAGAAGGAAGCAGACAGAAAAGGTGGGTTGGACGAGAAAAATTGGTCAAAAGGCTAGGAATGCAGGCCTGCGTAG
>CAINXK010000369.1 GCA_903854805.1 uncultured Anaerolineae bacterium | reverse complement strand
TACCCGGCCTTTGATGATGACCACATTCTTGGGCTCACGAACTGGCACACGGGATAGGTCAACACTGCTTTGGAGCAGCTGCGAGAAAACCCAGCCTTCACTGCCATCTGCCGTCTTAACGTAAGTCCACTCACTGCCAGGGGCAGTTCCCAGGACGGTCAACTCATCGGTTTGATTCACCATCATTAATGCTTCAAACAGCCGCCCAGGGTTGACGCGGATCTTTAAATTATCTACAGCTGGCTTGACGGTGAAAGCCGTGAAGGGTGTTGGGCTGGCGCTGCTTGTGGGCGTCAGGGCGGGCAGACTGGGGAAGCTGGCAGGCACAGGGCTAAGCTCTGCGCTGGCAACAGTGGTTGGTGTGGATGTGGGGCGAATACTGGCTGCAGATTTGGCACAGCTGGAAGCGATCAGAAGTATTGCTGCACAGATCAAAGCTCGTTTCAACATAATTTCTCCCTTTCTGAAAGAACATTGAGCATATTCATTTTACATCCAGCCAGAATAAAATGGGCACTTTTCAATATTGAAGGGTTTTTTTAATGTATTCAGTTGGAATAGTGCTATGCTTATTTCAGTAACCGCTTCTGTTCAAATACATGGAGGTGTCTATAGAAAAAGAAGGCTGTATATACAATTGGAGAAAGACCGGGTGATCACAACCTGGCAAATAGCCTAAGGGCTTCTGCCAGACGTTCATCGTGACGAAGCATGTTTCTCCCGCTCTTTCTTCATGAAATTGTCAAGTGTGGCGGATGGGTAACCCCCATCCGCCCTTTTTTATCTGTTTTTTTTGGCAGTTAGCACTAGGAAATCGTTGATTTCAGCTTCTTCTTTGCCTGTGAGCGAGTCGTAAAAATTAATTTCACCATACCCCGATACTTGCAACAGAGTCTCGAGATCTTCTTCTTCGTAGGCCTGTGTGCTGGCAGCGTGGCGGGTGACTGTGCCCGTGGCGGTATCGATAATAAAAAAGCGTTCTGTGGCAACCTTCTGGTCATCGTCCCAGAATGTCTCCATCAAGCACAGGTGCGGCTTGTCTGAAAATATGCCATTTTCTGCTGAATACCACATGGCTGGCTGGTTGCCGATCTGATCGACAGCATCCAGGCTGGAGGCCTCCAGAAGCAGCAGACCTCCAGGCTTGAGCGCCCGGCGGGCCTTTTCCAGGATCAAGCGCGCATCGGCGGGTTGCACAAGGTTGAGTGCACCAAAGATAAAGATCACCAGGTCGTAATCGCTGCCGTAATCGGCACTGCGGATATCTGCGAGCAGGTATTGACAGCCTGGCGGGGCATTTTTGGTGGCGTAGGCGATCGGCGCAGGCGCAAAATCGATGCCTTTGCAGGTGTGACCCAGTTTCGCAAGTCGCGCGGTGTATAAGCCTGGACCGCAGCCCAGGTCAAGAACCCGGCTGATTTTTCCATCCAGCAGATGCCGGTGGATCCAGTCGACGTGTTTTTTTATTTTGGCATTTGGGCGGCTGGCAGCGTCATTATCCTGGGCCAGGTGTTCTTTAAGGATACGCTCGCTGAAGGCGGCGTCATCCCAGGGGATTCTTTCGCCTTCGGCCCACGGTTCCAGATCCATGTTGCGCTGATGAATATCCTGCAGGTTCATTTATTTTCTTGCCCAGGCATGCTGCGGCTTGAATGGCTGATGATCAAACTAGGCCAGAGCTTTCTGCATACGTTCGAGGCCTTCTTTGAGTAATTCACGCGGGCAGCCGAAATTCAGGCGGATGAAGTTTGTTCCTCCGCTGCCAAAGGCTGCGCCATCATTGAAGGCCACTTTGGCTTCTTTTAAGAAAAACTCAAAGGGAGTGCCACTTATTTTTCCGGTGCTGACCAGGTCATTACAATCCAACCATGCCAGGTAAGTGGCTTCTGGGATGCTGACCTGTATGCCGGGGAGGTTCTTTTCGACAAAATCGACCAGGTAATCACGGTTTTGGGTGAGGTAAGTGCACATTTCAGTGAGCCAGTCGTCACATTCACCGGAG
Organism: uncultured Anaerolineae bacterium; assembly: GCA_903854805.1. The sequence goes on along the minus strand of CAINXK010000369.1, from coordinate 583 downwards.
AAAGCGGCCTGGGCTGCTACCTGGGCCAGGCTGGCAACGTGCAGGGTCATGCGTTCCACCGAAGTTTTGTAGCGCTCGCGCAGCTCGGGGTTCGGGATGATGGCAAAGCCACAGAATAGACCGGCGATGTTGAAGGTCTTCGATGGCGAGACCAGTGTGATGCTTTGATTGGCAATCGCGGGTGAAAGTGTTCCAATTGGGGTGTGCCTGGCATTATTCAGCATCAGTTCGCTGTGAATTTCGTCCGATACTATGATGGTATCGTTTTTGAGGCAAATCTCGGCCATTTTGTTGAGTTCTTCGCGAGTATATACCTGACCTGTGGGATTATGCGGATTGCAAAGCAGGAACATTTTGGTTTTGCTGCCGCCTGAGTTGAAGGCTTTCTCAAATCCGGCCCAGTCAATTTCATAGCGAACGTGCTGGCCTTCAGTTACCTTGTGCAGCTGGGCTTCCTGGCGGATGACGCCAAGATTTTTCTGGATATCGTTGAAAGGCATATAAACCGGGGTCTGGATAAGATAGCCATCGCCGGGTTGGCACATGGCCGAAGCTGCAGCATAAAACCCGCTAACCAGCCCGG
>CAINXK010000368.1 GCA_903854805.1 uncultured Anaerolineae bacterium | reverse complement strand
TACTTCCGAACTTGACAGTCTGATTAGAACTTGATACTATCTTACTTACTGACCGGTAAGTAAGTAAGATGCCATCAAGAAAAAGGAGAAAATAATCGATATGGATGATAAAACTCGTAACAGGATCCTGGTATTACTATTCCTGGGTGTATTAATGGGGGCGTTGGATATCGCAATCGTTGCGCCTGCGCTTCCATCCATCCAAAAATTCTTTGGAGTTGGCGCTCGCGTTCTGACGTGGACTTTCACCATTTATGTTCTTTTCAATCTGATTGGTACGCCATTAATGGCAAAACTATCGGATATGTTTGGCCGTCGTACAATTTACATATTGGATGTGACCCTGTTTGCGCTTGGGTCAATCATCGTGGCTCTTTCACCATCCAATTTGTTCGCGATGCTTTTAGTTGGGCGCGCGCTTCAAGGCTTCGGCGCAGGTGGGATTTTCCCGGTAGCCAGCGCAGTGATTGGCGATACCTTTCCGCCTGAGAAACGTGGCGGTGCTTTGGGCTTGATCGGAGCGGTCTTTGGATTGGCTTTCCTGGTTGGACCCATTTTGGGTGGCGTTATCTTGACTGTCACCGGCTGGGAATGGTTGTTCATTATCAACCTGCCAATCGCTCTGGTCGTTATCATCATGGCCTGGCGCCTGCTGCCAGCCACCCGGCCAGCCACGAACCGTCCATTCGACTGGGTTGGAATGCTGGTACTGGGTGTCATGCTGGCTTGCCTGGCTTATGGTCTCAATCAAATCGACACAAAGAACTTTTTCACATCTCTGGTTTCACTCAATGTATGGCCGTTCCTGCTGACCGGGTTAGTTTTGCTGTTTGTCTTTCCGCGTGTAGAGAAGAATGCGGTTGATCCGATCTTGAATTTGCGCTTGTTTAAAAGCCGTCAGACGGTATTGGCCAGTATTTTATCGGCCGGAGCTGGCCTGGGAGAATCGGGTATGGTGTTTATCCCTGCGCTGGCTGTGGCGGCTTTGCCTACGATCATCAATGAGCATAATGCCAGTTATTTATTGATGCCTGTTGTGCTTGCCATGGCAGTTGGGTCGCCATTGGTGGGCCGGTTGATGGATAAATTCGGCTCTAAAGTAATGGTGTTTGCTGGCACGCTTTTATTGGCGATTGGAATGTTGATGTTGAGCAGCAGCTTGATATCCATGTTGTGGGGTTTCATTGCATCTGCGGCGGTGATCGGGTTTGGGTTGTCTTCCTTGTTGGGCGCACCGATGCGCTACATCATGCTTAATGAAGCCTCGGCCGCTGATCGTACATCTGCGCAAGGTCTGATCACCCTGTTCACGAGTGTCGGTCAATTAACCAGCAGTGCGCTGGTCGGCGCTGTGGCAGCCTCTATGGGTGGTGGTGTGAAAGGGTATGGTACTGCGTACATGGTAGTTGGCATTTTTGCAGTCATCATGGTTATCCTGACCCTGGGGTTGAAAAACCGGCAACAAGAACTGAGCACGGTGGCTACCAACGCCCAGCCAGTTCCGGCAAGTGACTGAACAATAATCAGAGCCTCTCTGGATTTATTGAAAGATGAAGCCAGAGAGGCTAAAATAAATTCATGAAACCTTCCGAAATTGGTTTACGCGAAAATATTCTGGTTACAGCAAAAAGCCTGTTTATTCAACAGGGTTATCATGGGCTGGCAATGCGTCAGATTTCAGATGCTGTCGGAGTCTCCAAGGCTGCTTTGTATTATCACTTCAAGGATAAGGAAGAGCTTTTTGTCGCCATCCTGAATAGCAACCTGAATGAGATAGAAGCTGCCATCGATTCAATTCAATCCATGCAAATTTCTTGCAGGGAAAAGATCGTTCTGTTTGTGGAATATATATTAAAACAACCCACCGAACAGCGTGCCATCATTCGCCTGGCAAGCCAGGAAATGGCTCAGCTCAGTATGGCATCACGCCAAAAATTTGATGTAAAGTATCACGAGCAGTTCATTGGAAAACTTCAAAATATCTTTCAGGTGGGGATTGCGAATGGGGAATTCCGTCCAATCGAGCCTGCCATCGCAACCTGGGCCTTGTTAGGAATAATGTATCCATATTTTTATCCGGCCCACTCTGGCGCCAGGCCTCTTCCCGCTGAAACCATTTCCCAGCTCATCGATATTTATATGCAGGGGGTGATGCAGGCCCGCTGAGTATTGGAAGATCAGGCCATTCTTATGAACTGCCAGAGGTTACTTCAGGCGGGATTTTCAATCAAGACGATGTGATCAGCAGCATGATTGTGTTGTATGATGTTGCTATCTTATTGTTAGGCTGGAGCAAAGGATGGTACGCCAGAAACAACTCGTCTTATTTTTATTTTGGTTTTGCCTGCTGTTTACACTCTCAGCCTGCGCAAGTTCGCCCAGGTTGGGGCTCGCACCAACCCCGACCGCAGCGATGCCTGCGGGTGTGTATGATGGTCAATGGCATGGCTCTGGGATTACAGCGGATGGTAAATCCATCCAACTGATTTTCAATGTGCAGGGGTCCCGTTTAAGTGCGATCAGCTATGATTTTATTGGGCGAGACGGTGTGCCCTGTACAAATATTACTTACAACTTACTGCCCCAATCAACCCGGCCACAAATTACAAACCAGCAACTTTCAGCAGCACCAGGTGATGATCTGCAGCTGAAGGCGCTGTTTGCATCGGCTGTTTCGGCATCAGGAAGTTTGGCGGTTAATTGGCAGGGGCGTCACAATTGCAC
>CAINXK010000367.1 GCA_903854805.1 uncultured Anaerolineae bacterium | reverse complement strand
TGAACCCGCAATTTCAGCGGACATACACAGCTTTGAACAAAGCTATTGCTGTGGAGTGTCTCAGCAAAAAACAAATTGCTCGATTGGCAGCGAAGACAATTGAGCCACCGCAGAATCGGAAGTTTTATCTGATCGGAACAGATGTTACTTCAAGCCCACGGCCGTATGCAGAGACTTTACCCGATCGCGGCTTTGTCTATCAGCCAAACACCATCAAGGGCAACAAGCCGATTGCAATTGGGCATCAGTACTCGTTTGTGGCAGCACTACCCGAGCGTGACAAGGAAAAAACTGGGCCGTGGGTAATTCCGCTTGCGATGCAACGGGTTGGCAGCCAGGCCAACAAAGAATTGGTTGGCGCTGAACAAGTGAAAAGCATATTGGAAGATGATAAGCTGCCTTTTTGTGAAGCGTTATGCGTAGAAGTTGAAGACAGTGCATATAGCAAACCGGCATTTCTGAACTTTAATCGGGATAAACCGAACCTGGTAACAATTACCCGTGCCCGTGGTACGCGCACTTTTTACCATGAACCTCCTTCCGATGTTGATGAAGGGAGCGGTAAGGTGTCACCCAACTTGGTACGGGAAATCTTTTTGTTTGAAAGATTCTGAAAGCTGGAGCGAACCAGATGATGTTGCTGAAACGACCTTCACCAGTCAGCGCAAGATAACCTATCGGATCGAAATCCAGGCCTGGAAAAACCTATTGATGCACGGGAAAAAAGATATTCCCATGCACAAACATGCTTTTACCCTCGTCAAAATTCGCTGGTACGACCCAAATGGTAAAGCCCTGTTTGCGAAGCCATTATGGTTAATTGTGATGGGTGATAGACGCGCTGAGCTTTCTTTGCTGGACATCTATCAATCGTATTTGCAGCGTTACGATCTGGAGCATTTCTTCCGCTTTGGAAAACAGAAGTTGTTGCTGGATAAGTTCCAGACCCCGGACGATAAACACGAAGAAAACTGGTGGCGACTGGTAGCATTGGCGTATTTGCAACTTTGGGCAGCGAAAGACTTGGTTTCTCAATTGCCACGACCCTGGGAGCGTTATCTACCATCTGTTTTGAACAAGTTAATCACCCCGGCTGCTGCCCAACGGGACATGAGCCGAATAATTCGGCAGATTGGGACACCGTCCCCTGCGCCCAAACCTCGAGGTAAATCCCCGGGACGACCAAAAGGCATGGTGCTCACCCCAAGAAAACGTCTCGCAGTCGCAAAAAAAGCTAAAACTTGAATTTTCGGTTCGTTTATGAAGTTGTAAAGGTGCTTACTTGCGCTTCCGAAGCCGCAAGGCTATCTATTGTTGTCAAAAGTCCAACTGTAAGATAACTTCAAAAAACCTGAACTGTCTGTAAAAAATCACCAGATTATGAGTCTAAAATCAAATCAAAAAATGAACCTGAATAAGATTTGTACAATAAACCGCCGGGTTAGATGCTCTAATCCTCGGCTGGGAGCTTCTAAACAAAAGGATTGTCATCACGTTTACGCGAAGACAATCCTTTTGTTTTGGTTTAGGAAAAACTGAAACAAATGGCTGAATCTTCAGGCAGTCTTCCCGAACTTGTTTGATTACGCTGAATTGCTATTCTGCTGGTAATGACATATCGTTTTCTTACCCAGCCGAACAATTTGCGAACCACAATAAGAAATTATCCACTGGGAACGAAAAGTAAAGTATTATTCGCATACGCAAAGTTGGCTATTTTCCTTAAATTTCGGCCAAGGTCTTCGTAATGGCACCTTTGATGACTAGCTAACGAAGAAAAATTTTATTTGAATCTGGTCGATTATAATTTTCTAATTAGGATCGAAATAGTTTTTCGAGTGGGCAAAATTATGGCGTTATTGGTATTACTTTTCCATGTTTGTGGGTTTCTAATCAGCCCGGAATTTGGAAATACCCTGTAGAGTCTTTTTATTTTTGATCGATAGCTAATCCTGCTGGAATATTTTTGTATTGGGCAAAAGGCTGGTTGTTATGAAGCGCTATTTATTGTTTTTGTCTGGAATATTGGTTTTCACTCCTGTTTTAGTCTATTTCGCATCCTTATTACCACCCGGAGATTGGCCCATCTTTTACGCGGCCACTCGTAATATATTTAGTGGTCATGGACCTTATGAAACTATGGGTTACCTGCTCCCCCCATGGGCTGATTTGGTTTTGTTACCTTTTATTCTCTTCTCTGAGAATATTTCCCAGGGTCTGATGTTTGGGGTTAGCCTTTTTACCTTGATTTTCATCATGTGGCGGTTGCGGCTTCCTCCGGTTGGTGCGGCTGCATTTTTGATTTCGCCAACTGCCGTTGGTGCGCTTTTGATCCATAATATCGATCCTTTTGTTGTTGCAGGTATTTTATTCCCACCAGCTTGGGGCCTTTTTTTGCTGCTGATGAAACCTCAAATTGGATTTGGGTTAACAATATATTACCTGGTTGAAGCTTGGCGAATCGGTAGATTTTCGAAGGTATTTAAAACATTTGCGCCGATCAGTTTTGTTTATATTCTATCGATGGTCATTTTTCCAATCTGGATTGACCGTATCCTTCATCAACCGCAAGATCCCTGGAATAGAAGCTTTTTCCCTTACGCAATTCCCATTGGAATATTCTTGTTATGGTTTTCAATCCAAAAGCGCAATCCGTATTATGCACTTGCCTCCGCTCCGTTTTTTACCCCATATCTTACTTTCTATACATATATTGTGGTTCAAATTGGTTTTATGCATCCTGATGTTGAAAAATACATTCGTCGTGATTTACTCCAAATAGTTTGCTCTCTTTTTTTATGGGCCATGATGCTTATCTTTCGCCTGTAAGTTACCTTGTTGGCTTCTGGGGGAAAAGGCTGCCCAACAAAGCAAATACCGGACAAGATCGAGGCGCTGTCCAAACTGTAGAGGATGGTTCTCTAACGGTGAATTCAGGAAGCCGTGGCTTTTTCGACTTGCTCGTGCTTTGACTGCTAACGCCAACCTGTAGGCATAAACTCGATGATGAAAAAAATCAGTTCAATTGACCCAAAGCATGCAACCGCCAGGCTCGAGGTTCGAATGCCAGGCTGGGCGTATATATAGAATCTTCGCAGAAGTGCGGATGTTTTTTTATGTATTCGCATGCTGCCGGCGCCAGAGCCGGTCAAGTTATAGGCTACCATCCCGTATAGATGATAAAATGTAACTGAGCAGGAGAGCCCCTAATAATCTCTTGGCTATGGGCCTAAAACTAATTCGTGAAATGCACTGCCATTGGACTCGAAACTAGAACTGCTTAGTTAGATTTTTTAATCCTAAGGTAGGGGTCTGAAGAAAGAGCTGACTTCAAATCTTTAAAGAAAATAATTAGGGGATTAGTGGTTTTAATAAGGGAAACAATATGGCAGATTCGAGTGACAGAATACCTGAACTTGATGGATTTCGTGGAATTGCGATTTTGATGGTTATGGCTAGTCATATTTTTCCCCAAGCAGAAAGGTTTTCGAACTGTGGTTTTACAATCTGGATAAGCAAAATTAGTGAAATGGGATGGGCAGGGGTAGATATTTTCTTCGTATTATCTGGTTTTCTTATCACTTCAATCCTAGTAAGAGTTAAGACCAGTTCTCATTATTTTAGAAATTTTTACGCCAGAAGGATACTTAGGATTTTTCCTGTTTATTATGCTCTTTTAACCGTATTATTCCTGGGTTATTTTTTCGCAGAGTGGGCGGATACCAAAACAATTTTAAAAACCGCAATTTGGTTTTATTCTTATTCCCATAATTGGTTATTTGCATTTAATTCAGCTCCTGGACTTTATTTCGGCCCTCTCTGGTCATTAGCTATCGAAGAACAAT
>CAINXK010000366.1 GCA_903854805.1 uncultured Anaerolineae bacterium | reverse complement strand
CGACACAGTTTGCGCATGTCATGCCGGTGATCGGGAGTGTTAATTGCTTGATTTCAGACATATTTATCCTTAAATTTGACATGTTTCACTCGAGCGGTTTTCTTCACACGCATCGGGCCGAATATGGTCACGATCCAGCAGGGTTTAGGAGAGGCACGTCAAGCCTCCAGAAAAGAATACAAGTTAATGAAATTAATGCGATAAATTTACCTGATAACGTAACGGTTGTGATCCGTAAATCCCCACAAATTTTTAGAAGCCGGAAGTTTGGAATACTCGTATTAAACAACAGATCGCTCGTAGTTTCTACGAGCGATCTGTTGGTAACCGCCAAAAATCTTGTTTTTTTGCGGTCGAAACGAACCCGATCTTATTTGAACCAGCCTTTTTCATCTGCATATTTCATCAATTCGGCTCTGGTTCGCAGGTTCAGTTTGGCAGTCAGATTACTGCGATGGTATTCAACAGTTCTGACGCTGAGACTGAGCATTTCGGCTGTCTCCAGGTTGGTATACCCGCGGGCAATTAATTTCAAGACATCAATCTCACGATAGGTCAACGGTTCCGGTAGGGTTGGTGGGGCCGGCGGCGGGGGTTCAGGGGTTTCTTGAAACAACAGGCGCGACATGGCAGGGTGAATGTAAAGCTCACCGCGATGCACGGTGTGGATGGCGGCGATCAGATCGGATTTTACCGCTCTCTTCAGAATGTAACCCATGGCACCCGCTCGAATGGCTTCCTGCATCAGGCTTTTATCTTCATGCGCGGTCAGGATCAAAATCCGCATTTCGGGTTCCAGCTGTTTGATGCGCCGGGTGGCTTCAATGCCTCCGGCTTCTGGCATGCTGATATCCATCAGGATCAGATCTGGTTTATTTTCCAGGGCCATTGCGATGATGGTTTTATCATCTTCTGCTTCTCCAATCACTTCCATATCGGCCTCTAAATGCAGCAGGGCAACCATCCCGGCTCGCAGCACCGCATGGTCATCAGCGATCAATATACGAATTGGCATAATTTACCTCCACGATGAGTGTCGTTCCTTTGCCGGGTGTGCTTTCAATCACGAGCTTGCCATCGATCATTTGGGCGCGTTCGCGCATGCCGAATAAGCCTAGATGATCCGTGGTTCGGATCTCGGCAGGATCGAAGCCGAGCCCATTATCTTCAATAATCAGGACTAATTTATCGCTGCGCATCATCAGGATGATATCGACCTGGGTGGCCTGGGCATGTTTGACAACATTGGTCAAAGCTTCCTGGGTAATCCGGTATAGGACAGACTCTAGATTTTCCGGTAAGCGTTCGTGAATATCCACATTGTCAAACGTGATCTTTAATCCATGTTTTAAACCGATGGTTTCTGCATGTTGGCGCAAGGCTGCCACCAGTCCGAGGTGGTCAAGACTGGCGGGGCGCAAAGCCATGGCAACCCGGTGCAGGTTCTTCATGATCATATTTAAAGATTCTTCCATCTCGGTAACTTTACGAATGACTTCTTCAGGCTTGCTGGCGCTTTTTTCCAATAAATGTAAGTCCACCATCAGAGAAGTGAGAGCCTGCCCGGATTCATCGTGTAATTCACGTGCAATATATTGTCGTTCGTTCTCCTGGGCATCCACCAGGCGGCGCGAAAGCGCATGCAGGCGTTCATTGCCTGATCGGATCTGTTCAAATAACCAGGCGTTCTGAATGGCAGTTGCGGCGTGTGCAGTGAAAGCGACCAATTGGTTTCTCATTTTAATCGTAAAGAAATCGGGTGTTTCGCTGAAGAGATTCAAAAAACCGATCACCTGTTTGTTCACAATGAGAGGCGCTGCCAGAATGGCACGGACCCGCTCCCATTCGTCAGTGTTTTTCCAGGCAGGTTCCATGCTTGTGTCCGTCACAAGCATGGGCTGGCGGGACTGGCGCATGTTTTCCAGGCTGGAAAAATTTTCCATTGGAAAAAATTCCCTGTTCCCGGGCCGAAGCGAGGGTATTTTTGTGAAACCCTGTTGGCTAGCTTCGTAGAAAGACTCCCCTTCCAATAAGCAGATATTCGCAAAGCTGTAAGGCACTAATGTACTTATCTTAGCAAGAATGGTGGAAAATACTTGCTCCAGCGCCAGGTTCTGGTTGAAAGCAACATCCGCGTCAATCAGTGCTTCTGTGAGTTGGCGCTGTTCGTGTTCTGCTGAATAGATTTTATGCAATTCCTGATTGGCTTGCTCAATTTGTTTTTCTTTCTCTTTTCGGATGGTGATATCGCGGATGTTGATGCGACGTCCCAGGTAAGCTTGATCTGTATCAAAGATCGGCCGGCAGATATGATCGATCCAGTGCTCCTCTCCGCTGCGGTCAATGAGGCGATATTCTATATTGACCGGGCCAACCGACTCATCGTGCAGCAGCTCCTGGTGCTGCCGGTAGGCGGCCTGGTCATCAGGATGAACGATGCGAAGCAACAGACCAGGGTCGGCGCTGAATTCTTGCGGGCTGAAGCCTGTAATGCGTTCGCAGGATGGGGATGTGTAAACAATCTTGCCTTGCGGGTCCAGCCATTTTTCCCAGTCATAGGTCCAATCGGCCAGGGTGCGCAATTTGAGTTCGCTATCGCGCAGGGCATTTTCGGCGCGTTTATGCAAGATGGTGTCCCAGGCAAAATCGGCCAGGGTTGAAACCAGGGCAACATCGTTGTCAGTGTAAAGCTTGGGTTTGTTTCCAACACCTACGATCGCGACAATTTTTTCATTTCGCATTATTGGAACAGCCATCACGCGTGTCATCGTGGTGTGGCCGTCTGGCAGTTCCTTGCGGTTGGGCAGCGAAGCATAGTCATTTTGAATGACTGGCTGGCGCCTTCGGGCGCAATCGGCCCACATGCCGGCTTGGGTCAGGTCAACGTGGCGGTTTTTGTCATCGGCAGTACACATATTTTGAATTGTATTGGTTGACCAGGTCTGCAGCAGTAAAGTAGCCTGATCATTTTCGACTAGATGAAAAAAACCGATCGTACTGCCTGTCAGTGCTTCGATTTCATCCAGAGTGGCCTGGTACAGTTCGTCCTCGGTATGTGTGTCGGCGTGTTGGATCAGGTGTAAACGAGTTTTAATGATGTTATCGAAGCGATTGCGTTCCTCAACATGTTGGAGAAGTGGTTTAAAGGTGTATTGGTAGAGTAAAGGGAAAATGATGATTGTCATGATGGTGGCATCCATCAGCGTTTGCAGGTAATAAGGCCAGCTCCTGTAAAAAAAGATAAAATACATGGCAATTATTTCTGCCAGGATAATTCCTGCAATCGTGAATAACATGATACGGATCGGGGAATATTCTTTTTGAATGCGCAGATAATCGATGGTGGGTTCAGAAACGCCCGGGATGGTATACCTAGGTTCACCGGTTGATCCTGATTTTTCCTGGCCGCGGGAATTTAAATTCTTCTGGTGTTTTTTCGAATTCATAAGTTGTCCCTCTAAAAATATAAATTACCTGAATAAAAAAACCTTCCTGGTCCGAGTGTATATTTTCGGGTTGCGGAACAACACCGGGTTTCCCCGCAGTAGTTTTTTCAGTGGCGCGATTTGCGCAAAAAAACTACAATTTTTTTTCTGCTTGCGGGTGTGAGCGGAAGAATTCTATCAATCCAGTCTTGACTTTATTAACTTCATTATAATTAGAATCGAGACTGATAGGATACTTTTTCGCCAAAATTCAGGATTGGCCCATGTTATTTTGAATAGTAATTGTACAGTATTTGGCTGAATTATTTGACCAACATTAAATCATAAGCGGCCCAATAAATCCTATCCTTCATGCTTGCAACGCTTGTGTATTTTGTTGATTTCGAAATCTTGCGTATTCCGATCAAAACGACCAGCGAATCCGATTTATGCCGGCCACTGATTTCGGAGCATGTCCACCACTCGGGAGAAGAGTAAGGCTGGTGATTCGATGATAAATCAAGTGGTCAGCATGATGGCAGATTTTCAGCGTGTCCCATCGACGCGGGGTATTTGTTGATTGTTTTGTTTCTCACACCTGAACCGCAGTCTGTTAATATGAAAACCAGCGGGTTTCCCCACAGACGCAGTCTTGTGGCGTATGCTCAGTACGCTGGGAATTCGCCACATGATAGGCTTGTCTTTCGAGTAGAATTCCCGTACACTGGACAAGAACATAAATTAAACCATGGAGACACCCGCAAAAAGGATTTCAGGGTATGTAGCGTAGCGAGCCCGCGTGTAATGCTCTGGATTGAAAAATACTTATGACAAAAAAGATTATTGTTGTTGCCGGGAATATTGGTGTTGGCAAGACTTCTCTGACTGAACGCATTGGGGCCCGCATGGGCTGGTTGACGGGCTACGAATCTGTTTCTGACAATCCCTATTTGCCCAATTTCTATGCGGATATGAAAACCTGGTCTTTTCATCTGCAGGTCTATTTTCTTGGTCATCGCGCTGACCAATATATGCAGATTGCACAGGCCAGCCGTTCAGCCATCCTGGACCGCTCCATCTATGAGGATGCCTATATTTTCGCGCGTGCTTTGCACCACATGGGCAATCTGTCTGAGCGCGATTATATGACCTATCGCCGGATATTCGACGTTGTGGTTAACAGCCTGCCAGCTCCACACCTGCTGGTTTACTTGAAAGCGCCCGTTGAAGTATTGATGGAGCGCATTCGTCTCCGCGCGCGCGGTATTGAGACAGGTATCAGCATTGAATACCTGAGCCTGCTTGATTCATTTTACGATGACTGGCTGCAGTCTTTTGATCTGTGCCCAGTCCTGACGATTCGCACCGATAGTTTGGATTTTGTCAGTCAGAAAAGCGCGCTGGAGATCGTTACCCGGCGCATGACCGATAAGCTGGCCGGCAAGGAAGTGATCGAGCTGTAACAATTTCAGGTGTTTTGAAAGGAAAGGATAGGCTGATGATTACTTTTACCCCTATGTCAGATGAAGATTTCGCTGCATTTATTCGTAAATCCATTCCCGAGTATGCTTATGACCAGATGCGCGCCGGAAACTGGACATCCACAGAAGCTGCTGGACGGGCACGCTCAGAATTTCAACAGATGCTTCCGGATGGCCCGCAGACCCCGAATGCATATCTGCATACTATCATCGACGAGCAGGGTCACAAGATTGGCATGCTCTGGTATTTCGTGGATCCTACGCGAACGCGAAAGACAGCTTTTCTAATCGAGTTTTTTGTATTTCCGGAAGAGCGGCATAAGGGTTACGAAGCCCAGGCCCTGGCGTTGTTTGATGTGGAGGCTCGCAGTCTGGGGGTGGAGCGGGTGGAACTTCAAATCTTTACGCATAAGGATGAAGATGTTCGACTTTATCGTGAGAATGGTTTCCAGGATACCAGCATTTTCTTTGCCAAGGACCTGACCCAGGAGTTGCAGTGATGATCAGTCTTGTGCCCATGTCTGAAGTTGATTACCAGGCTTATCTTGAAAAAATGATCCCTGAGTATGCTGCCGAAAAGGTAATGGCGGGCAATTGGACGGAAACGGAAGCGCTTGAGCTTTCGCGCAAGGATTATGCGCGTTTGCTGCCTGAGGGCCTTCAGACCGCCGGTAATTTTCTTTTTAACTTGATCAACGAAAATAATGAAACAGTGGGCTTCTTGTGGTATGCCCGCGTGGAAAAATATCCTGAAGTGGCTTTTATTTTTGATTTTGAAATTTACTCAGCCTTCCGGCGGCGCGGTTATGCCAGCCAGGCTTTAGCTGCCTTGGAGCACCAAGCCAGGGCTCGGGGTTTCAAAAAGCTTGAACTGCACGTTTTCGGGAATAACCTGGCCGCCCGTGAGCTTTACAAGAAAAGTGGTTTTGTCGAAACCAATGTCAACATGGCCAGGGATCTATAAATCCTGGCTCAGCTGCCCCGGATAATCGAAAAGGAGTTGGCCTGTGGCCTTGGAAATATCCCCAAATACCACCCCGTTGAAACGTGAAGACCTGATTACACTGCTGCACGAGCTGCCGCTTTTCAGCGAATTGCCGCGCGGCGAATTGAAGTACCTTGCCTATACCCTGAACCATGTGACATTGGATGCGGATACGATCATTTTTCGCGAAAATGAGGTTGGCGAAAGTTTTTACATCGTTGTCAGCGGTGACGTGGATGTGATCATGGGGATTGACACGCCAGATGAAAAATTACTAGCCACGCTTGGGCCAGGGGAATATTCAGGTGAGATGAGCCTCGTAATCCCTGGAGGCAAACGCTCGGCAAGTATTCGCACCCGATCAAAGTCGCAGCTGTTGGTCATGACGCGCGAGGATTTTGACGAGCTGCTAAACCGCCAGCCAAATGTGGCTTATGCCATGGTCAAGGTGATCAGTAATCGTCTGCGGAATTCTGACAACGCTGCTTTCCATGAGTTGCGCGAGAAAAATCATCAATTGCAGACGGCTTATGACGAGTTGAAAGCGGCGCATGCGCAGGTCATCGAAAAGGAGAAATTGGAGAAGGAGCTTCAGTTGGCGGCTGAGATCCAGATCTCGATCTTGCCGCGTGTATTGCCGGTTGTTCCTGGCGTGGATTTTGGCGGTCACATGGATCCTGCCCGCAGCGTGGGCGGCGATCTGTATGATGTTTTCCAGATTGATACGGATCGGATTGGGGTCTTGATTGGTGATGTGGCGGATAAAGGTGTGCCCTCAGCTATTTTCATGGCTCGCGCGCATGCCCTGCTGACGGCTGAGAGCCTGCGCGGGGCTGGCCCTGGTGAAGTGCTGCGCAGCGTCAATACCTATCTAACCCGGCTTGACCAGGGCGATTTGTTTGTAACTGTAACTTATGGCATTTATGATCTGCGCAGTGCTGTTTTTCATTATGCCCGGGCTGGGCACGAACTGCCCTTGCTGGTTTCGGCTGCGGGCGAGGTGCTTGAACTGGCTCGGAAAGAAAGCCTGCCGATTGGTCTGTTTTCTGAAATCCCGTTGGATGAACAGTCCATCAACATTCCGGCAGGTGGCACGTTGTTACTATTTACCGATGGGATGTGTGACTGCCGCAACTCGCAGGGCGAAGAGTTTGGGCGTGAGCGTATTGCCGCGGGTCTTTCGGCGTTGAGCGCCCGCTCAGCCCAGGAAACCTGTGATGGGCTGATCAGATCTCTGCTTGATTTTCGAGAACTTGCCGCGCAGGATGATGATGTTACGCTGGTAACCTTGCACCGGGCTTGAAGTTCAGGCGCATAAAATAAAAGATGATGCCAGGCTTTGCTGTGGCTGCTTGGCTTGCTGGCCAAAGCTTATCTTTTCGTTCACCGAAAACCATAATTTAAAGAAACACACCCCGGATCTTCATCATATTTGCTCAAAAGTGAGTGATGAAAAAATTGGGGTGTGCCTTTTTACTCTTCGTGTTTCTTTTAATTTTTGCTAAGCCAAAACAGAGGCTAGAGTAGATCTTCCATTAACTTCATAGGTACCACGGCCGCGCCGACGATGCCTGGGCCGGTATGCACGCCCAGGACGGGGGAGATACGGTTGATCTCCAGTTTGGCCACATTCAGACGTTCTTCCGCCATTTCTGCGAGCATCTCCGCGCCATGTTGGAATCGCCCGTGCAGAACAGTCACCCAAACAGGGGTTTTGTTGTAAATACTCAGTAGATTATCGGTGAGGGCCTCAAGGGCGGCCGGGATGGTGCGGGCTTTGGTGACAGTGCTGTACTTGCCATCGATGTGCGAGACGTTGATGACCGGTTTGAGCTTGAGTAGTGAGCCCATCAGGGCCTGTACGCGCCCAATGCGCCCGCCGCGGGCCAGGTATTCCAGGGTTTCCAGCGTGTAGATGACTTCCGTATTGGCCCGAATTTCGGTCAAACGCTCCTGGATTTTCTCCATGGTCCAGCCGGCCTTGTCAGCCAGCGCTGCTGCCATTACCTGGAAGCGTTCTCCGCCTGAAAGCGTCATCGTATCCCAGAAACTGACCTCGGCCTGGTCCTTGGCTTGTTCGCCACCCACCTGCGCCGAATTGATCGTTCCGCTCAGCCCGGATGAGATATGGATGGAGAAAATATTCTTGCTTGTATCAGCCAGCTGGCGGTAAATCTGTTCAAACATCCCACTGGATGGCTGGGCTGTAGTTGGAATGGCGGGCCGCATGGCTTCCAGGCGGTTGTAAAATTCATCGGCAGAGATATCCGTGGCGCTTACTTCGCCTTCCGGAAATTGGATAAAAAGCGGGGCCTGGGTGATGCCCAATTCGTCCAACTCTGAGGCGCTCATGTCCGCGGCGCAATCTGTAACAATTTTCATAGATACTCCTTTTCTCGGTGTTCGAATATCATAATTATATTCTCTACCAGACAAAAATACAGGCTGACTTCTGGCTTGCTAGAGCTTCAGTTAAAGCTTCGGCTAAAGCTTGAGTCGCGTATGCTGAGTGATAAGCGCTAATGCCATCGTTGTATGGGACGTCCGCAGTGCTTCGGCGCGCGCCTATGCACCATAGTTTCGGGGCCTGACCTGGAGCCAGTCTTGATGCTCCTGGTTCAAACCCGCGCGCCGCTGCCGCGTGGTCGGAATGCAGTGGACACCTGAGCCAATACGGCCTGGGCGGTTTGGGTCGTGCTGAAATTGACAAGGCCAACAAAGCCAAGCGTTTTTTAAACTCGAAATGGTCGCGGAGATTTTCATTATACGGTGTGGCGAAGGTCTTATTTTGGCTATTCGCGCTTAAAAATCGCTACACTATAGAAACAAGATTTTCATGGGGGCTTGTGGCTGGAAGGTGACTGGATATTCAACCACAAACCATTTTGAGAATTGAGACGAAACAGCCGGGTGGTTATTTCGTCTCAGGGTAGGGCAGCTCTGCGGAATTCTCGAGAAACTGATCATGGGAAAATCTGATCTGCGCGTTGATCAAGCGGCGGTATTTCTTGATCTCTTGAATGTGGCTGTCCATTTCGATGAAATTGAGTGTGACGGTTTCCCACATGAAAACCCAGCCGCCGATCAGAACTGCTTCCCTCAGCAGGTTCCAAAAAAAAGTTGATAGATTCCATTGTTCGCTGATAATGTAGATTGCCAGGCATGTGAATGACACCAGCAGATATTTGAGTGCCTGCCTGCGTTTGCGCCGGATGTTGGCCTGGGTGACAAATATTGCGTGCTGGTAAAAACTGCGCAGGCTTTCCAGGCATTCCTGTTCTTGCCGAGCGGCCTGGGGTTCATTCTGGATTTCGATCGAAACCGTGAGCGGGTATTTCCCAGGGATCTCATCAGAGCATTGGTTAAGATATTCCACCAGGTCAAGTGAGAGATCTCGGGCTGGTGCTGGTGATGGGTCCATTGGATTAAAGAAGTCAGCGTATTGACCCAGGCGGGCGGGTATGGTGAATGTGCGGGTGTGCGGGTCGAAGGGATATATTTCGCCTAATATGCCTGAGGTTGGGTGTGTTATGCCCGAGTTTTCGAATAGCGAGGCCAAGTTTTTCATGGGTATCTACATTATAATGCTTATGTCCAGTCCATTTTGGAGCCGGGATTCCCATGAAAATAAAAATTCGAGCATACCAGCCAGCCGATTTTGATGCTGTTAATATTCTATGGCGCGTTGCGCGAGAAGTATCCTTGCCGGATTTTCAACGGCAAAAAGGCTACTTTTTTTATCAGGATATTGTCTATTTTAGAGATCAGGTTCTGTTGCAAGATCAGGTCTGGATTGCGGCCGATGAAAATAATTATCCGCTGGCTTTTATGGCTATCAAGGCAGATTTCATCGATCATCTTTATATCCATCCCGGGCATTGGCGCCAGGGCATTGGTGGGCAGCTATTGACCCACGCGCATACGCTTTCACCGCAGCGCTTGTGGCTTTATACGCTGCAGGTTAACCTAAACGCGCGCGCTTTTTATGAGAAGCATGGTTTCAAGGCCGTCGAATTTGGGGTTAGCCCGGCCCCGGAAAACGAACCTGATGTGAAGTATGTCTGGGAAGCAGTCTAAGAAATCATTGCAAAGGAAGAAATCAGATTGTTTGTCTTTAAAATCCGTCCACACAGAAGTAAAATACTCTCATGAATATTCCGCTTCGCCCAACTCATGTTGTTATTGATTTAAGCCAGCTGCGCCGGAACGTGGATGCTATTCGCACCAAAGTTTTTCCGGCCAAGGTGCTCGTGATGCTCAAAGCCAATGCCTATGGCCATGGCATCGATGGCGTGGCACCGTTTATCGAACCGTTTGTGGATGCGATTGGTGTCGCCGTCCTGGATGAGGGCATCCATTTGCGCGAGATTGGTATTACCAAACCGATACTTGTCGCTGGTGGAACACTGCCAGAGCATGTCCCCTATTATTTGGAACACGATCTGACGCTGACAGTCTCATCTCTGGAGGTGCTGCAGGCTGCCGAAGCGGTTGGGCTGGCTGCCGGGAAACGTATCAAGGCGCATCTCAAGATTGATACCGGCATGGAGCGCGCGGGTGTGCGTTGGTATGAAGCCGGTGCGTTCATTGAACAGTCCCTGGCCTGCCGGCATGTTGAGATTGAGGGTATTTATACCCATTTCGCCAACTCTGAAACCCTGGAAACACCGGAGATGGAACGAAAATCCGGGTTTTCTTATGCCAGCACGCAGCTACAGCGTTTTAACGAGGTGTTGTCATATTATGAAAAACGTGGATTGCCCACCCCAGCCTTGAGGCATGCCGCCAACTCTGCCGCAATTTTGAACCTGCCGGAGAGTTATTTTGATATGGTGCGCCCCGGTGTGATGTTTTATGGCGTCTATCCGGATGATGATGTTTTACGTTCCGTACCAATCGCCCCAGCCTTGACCTGGAAATCGCAGGTAGTTTACAGCAAGCTAACGCTTCCTGGTAATCCGGTCAGTTACGGCTCGCTGTGGGTCTCAGATCATCCCGTCACCACCGTGACTATTCCTTGCGGGTATGCCGATGGTTACTTCAGGCGCATGACCAACCAGCCCAAAGTGATCGTCAATGGCAAGAAATACCAACAGGTCGGGCGGATTTGCATGGATCAATGTATGATCAACCTGGAAGGTGACAGCGCCAGGTTGGGGGATGAGGTCATCCTGTTGGGGCAGGCTTCGCCCGGCGGCGAGAGTATCGGTGCAGACGACCTGGCTGCCTGGGCGGGTACAAATTCGTATGAGGTAATGACAAATATCAGCGCGCGGGTGCCGCGTGTTTTCAAGACAGATCCTGGGCTGTGATGGGCTGCGTCAGGCTAAAAATGGGGCTTGGGTGCCGTGGAAGTTATCGGGGCGCATGCCTTGCGCCCTACTGGTACAATAAGGGTAACATTGAATGATTTGGAGGCAATTTGAAGAATATTAAAAATTATCCGGGGCTGTTCTTTGTGGCGGCCGTGGTCATCGGTCTCGACCAATGGACGAAAGTACTCGTCCGTACGCTGCAGTTGGGTGATACCTGGCTGCCGGCGGGGATGGAATGGCTTTCCCCGTATGCGCGCATTGTGCACTGGTATAACACTGGGGCGGCATTTGGTTCCTTTGAGGGCTATGGCTGGGTATTTACGATCCTGGCATTTCTCGTTGTCGGTTTGATCATCTATTATTATCCCCAGGTGGATGACGCGGATTGGTGGCTGAAACTGGCGATGGGTATGCAGATGGGCGGCGCTTTGGGCAATGTGATTGATCGCCTGACCAATAATGGGCAGGTAACGGATTTCATCTCGGTGGGTAATTTTGCGGTATTTAACCTGGCCGATGCGAGTATTTCAACTGGTGTGGCTATTTTGCTGGTTGGTGTCTGGTTTAAAGAAGTAAACGAGCGAAAACTTGCTGCGGCAAAAGCCGCCCAGGTGCTAGATCCAAGCCTGGCTCCAACTGAGAACCAGGATATCATCGTTATTGAAACCGAGGGCAGCGAAGCCCAGGATAGATTGGGAGATACTCAGGTTGAGTGATCGTTTGGAGCTTTTTCAGTATGATGGCGACGTCGAACGCCTGGATAAATATCTGGTGGCTTGCTTGCCAGAGTTTTCGCGTGCACGCTTGCAAGGCCTGATTCTGGATGGATTTGTGGAAGTTGATGGCAAGGTCGCAAAAAAAGGTGGCCAGATGCTGGGTGGTGGTGAGCGTGTGTCTGTGCGCGTCCCCCCGGTACACTCTGTGGGACTGATTGCAGAAAAAATCCCCCTGGATGTTATCTTTGAGAATGAAGAACTGATTGTGGTCAATAAACCGGCCGGAATGGTTGTCCATCCTGCCGCCGGGCACGCGAGTGGGACGCTTGTAAATGCTGTGCTGGGTTATGAACCGGATATTGAAGGCATTGGTGGTGAAGAGCGCCCCGGTGTTGTTCACCGGCTGGATAAAGATACTTCCGGGCTGATCATCTTGGCGAAGAATGAACGCGCTCACCGCTGGCTGCAGGATCAGTTTCGCCTGCGCAGGGTGGAAAAAACCTACATCGCCCTGGTGGATGGTCACCCACCCACGCCCACTGGTCGAGTTGAAGCGCCGATTGGCCGCGACCCGCATCAGCGTAAGAAGATGGCGGTTACCACGGTTGCCAAAGGTCGCGAGGCTATCAGCGAATATAAGACACTGGAGACTTTTCCTCGACACACCCTCTTGGAATTTCACCCGCATACAGGCCGTACCCACCAGATTAGACTGCACTGCTTATTTTTGGGCTGTCCAATTGTGGCCGATGGCATTTACGGGCATAAAAAATCCAGCCTGGTATTAGACCGGCACTTCCTGCATGCCTTCCGGCTGAAAATCACTCTGCCGGGTGAGAAGATTATGCGCAGTTTTGAGGCGCCGCTGCCTTCAGATCTGGCAATCGTGCTGGCTGAACTGCGAAAACCGTAATTTTAGCGGGCTCGGGATGGTTTGATGATATTAAAACGAGTGGAAAAACCACTCGTTTTTAATTGTAAAGGGCTAGTCCGACTTTTTGGACAAGCCCTTTACAATTTTTACAGTTCCGGTCTTTGCTTATGATGATCTGTAGCCTGTTCATAAGCGTGTGCGGCCTGCAAGAGTTTCTTTTCTGTCCAGGCTGGGCTGACGATTTGCAAACCAATCGGCAGGCGGTCACTCGAGAATCCACACGGGATGGAAATTGCAGGCAACCCGGTCAGGTTAAACGGGGCGGTGAAGCGCGTCAGACGGCGGGCCTGTTCAAGAGCATTGTTACCTTCGATCAATGGGGCTGAAATTGGCGTGGAAGGCAGCAGCAGCGCGTCAAAATCTTTGAAGAAGAACTCCATCTTGCGCCGTGTCTCCACCTGCGTTCGACGGGCTAATGAATAATCGCCTGCCGTAAAGCCAGCGCCGGTTTGCAGGCGCAGACGCACATCTTCTCCGAAGCCCAAAGGGTGCTCCATGAGGCGTTCGCGGTGAAAAGCTGCGCCATCGGCCTGGGTCATCAGGCTGTTGGCCAGGGCTGCATCCCGCAGGAAATTCAGCTCAACCGGTTCGACTTGCGCTCCCAATGTTTCGAATACCTTGGCAGCCTGGCGGATGGTCTCCAAAACCTCGGGATCAGTTTCCCAGGCGTAGTCTCCGGTAATCACACCAATGCGCCAGCCATGCACACCCGTCTCGAGCCGGGAAAGATAATCATCGACGGGGATGTTCAGCGAGGCAGGATCATGTTCGTCATAGCCTGCCAGAATTTGCAACAGGATGGCGGCATCTTTGACAGTTTTGGTGATGGGTCCGGCGTGGTCCAGATTCCAGGAGAGTGGAAGAATTCCGCGCAGAGATATCCGCCCGTAGGTTGGTTTGAGCCCAACGACACCACACAGGCTGGCTGGGATGCGAATGCTGCCGCCAGTATCTGTGCCCATGGCAGCCAGACTCATCCCGGCGGCAACGGCGGCAGCGCTGCCGCTGGATGACCCACCGGTGATACGCTCAAGGTCCCAGGGATTGCGCACAGCACCGTAGTGCGGATTTACGCCAGTGACACCCAGGGCGATTTCATGGGTATTGGTTTTCCCGGTGATGAGTGCGCCTGCATTTTTGAAGCGCTCGACCACCGCCGCATCGTGAGTGGGGATAAAATCCTTGAAGAAACTTGTTCCGCTGCTGGTGAGCACACCCGCGGTCTGGTAAAGATCCTTGATGGCAATCGGAATTCCTGGAAGCGCCTGGTTCGCAAGTTGGTCCACGGCGATTTGCGGACGGTCGAGGATTGTGATGAAAGCATTGATAGAAGGATTGAGCCGTTCGATGGCCTGAAAACAGGCCTCGCTCAACTGAGCGGCGCTCAATGTGCCAGCGCGGAGCTGATCAAGGGCGGAAGAGATGGTCAGGGATTGGATATCCATAGTCTCAATTTTACTGCTCATTGTAAAAAACTCAAGACGAAAAATCTTTCTTTGGGAGAACGTGTACAATGGCCCGGTCGGGTGGATTTTGTGAAGCAAGGTGCTGTTCTGATTGTTTCTTTGGGCCAGGAACTGGTATCATGGGTTTGGATGACAACTGTAATATGTGGTTTTGAGCGAACTTTTATCAAGTAATTCTGTGGCATAATTAATCTGCGATTGGGCAGGGTGTTCTTCTACGAATTACGTTTCGACTGCGCGCAAGTGTTCGCCAAATATGCGAACGTGCAGTTATCGTTTTTGTAAATGCAGTGGCTGAAATGCTTGGATATAATATTCCGGCGCGGATCGAAGCGCAGGGTTATGCATGGCGTGAATAGGCTAAAAACTTTCGGAGCCTGCCGCTTAACTGGCAAATAAGAGGTCTGATGCTACCTGGGAAACAATTGTTGACAAAATTCGCTCATTATTGGACTGCGCCGTTGGATGTCAGGTTGCGGCGAATGCGCTGGGCGGTGCCACTGGTTGTGATGATTCTAGCTTCATTGCATCAGGCCGGTCTGCATTTGATCATTGATACATTTTCTGAGAGCTGGCATCAAGAAGCCGAGCTTATAATTTATGGTTTTACCGGCAGTGTCGTAGCCTGGATAGGTTTTAGCCGGTTAGCCACAACAATCGCCAGTCACGCAGAAGCAGAAAGGCAAATGCAGTTTGCCTATGCAGAGTTGGAAGTAAACCATCAAAAGCTGCTCACATTAAATGAGCTTGGGCGGCAGCTTGGTGTGGCAAACGATGAGCAAACCGTTTTGGAACTGGCCGTGCAAGCACCATACCACCTGATCGGGGCGCAGGCATCGTCAGTGATTACATTTGATGATAATAAAGACAGGTTGAAGTTGGATATGGCCTGGGGATTGAGTGATGAATACCTGAACGCCTTTCGCGCGCGCCTGGCAACTGGCGTCTCTACCGAACGTTGTCGAAACTGTACAGTTCTGAGGACCATCTCAACCAGCGATTGTCCCTTATTTGAAGGCCTTCATGAAAAGGCCAGGGCGGATGGTATCGGTGGGCTCATTTGTATGCCCATGATTTACGAACAAGAACGGGTTGGGCTGATTTCGGCCTATTTCCCTTCTGTGGATGGACCGCCGGAAGATCAAGTTCACCTTTTGAACATATTGAGCGGTGCGATTACCTCGATGCTTGAAAGCCTGCGGGCGCGTACCCGCCAGACGGACGCTCTATACGCTCTGGATCAGGTATTGCAGAACGGTGACGTAGGGGTGCCGATTATGCGGGATTTTGAAGACCAGGTATTGTTTATTACCACCGCCGGGTGGGAAGCCCAGGTTGGTGGCTTATTCCTGTTCGACCAGGACACCCATACCTGGGTTTGCCGTGCCCGCCAGGGTTTGGGCGATAGTTTGACCGATCCGCGTTTTACCCTGGCCCTGGAACTTGCTGGCCAGGCGCATTCAACCGGTTCGGCTGTAATCTCACCTGAGCTAGGCAAAGAAGCCGGGTTCGATTTTCTTTCGGCTGTTGCCGCTCCTTTGATCGCCGAAGGCCAGGCATTGGGGGCCATCTTCTTGGGGGCGAAACGCAGGCGCGCTTTCGATAACCGGCACGTTGAGCTTTTGAATACCATGGCACATCAAATTGCCTTGGCCATCCGAAATGCCAAACTTTATGTTCAACTTGACCAACTGGCAGTACTTAAAGAGCGCTACAGGCTTTCACGAGAGATTCATGATGGCCTGGCGCAAACCCTTGCGCTGCTAAATATGCAAACCGAAAGGCTGGCAAGTTTAATCAGTGCTGGGAAGAATGACGCTGCTGCCCGCGAAGTGGACGAAATGCGCCTTTCCATCCAATCAGCGTATTTGGAAGCGCGAGAAGCTATTGAGGGGCTGCGCCAGGAACTGGATAGCCCAGATCAGATGGCCTCCCGCCTGGCTGAATACAGTGCCCAGTTTACTCAGAAGACAGGCATCCAAACCCGGTTTACGGTCGAGCCAGAGGGTTTGCTGGTTGAGCCAGCGGTGGCATTACAATTTTTGCGGATCGCTCAAGAGTCTTTAGCGAATGTGCGCAAACATTCGCATGCCACTCATGTGGAAGTTTGCTTGAAAGCGACTGATTCTGAGTTGGAATTGTCGATTACCGATAACGGACGAGGCTTTCCAGATGCAATGAAACCAGATTTGGCGGCCCAACGCCACTTTGGGTTGACCACCATGCGAGAGCGCGCCCGCAACATGGGCGGCGCCTTGACGGTTGCAACTGGCACACTCCAGGGCACCCGCATCACGGTTGCAGTGCCCCTCAGTGTTAATAAGCGAGTTGTGGTATAAGTTGCCCATGATTCGAGTTCTCATTGTCGATGATCACCACCTGTTCCGTGAAGGTCTGGCGCGTATGCTCAGCGATTCACCGGATATCACTGTTGTTGCCAGTGTATCGAATGGCATGGAGGTGATTTCACGGGTGGCTGAATTTAAACCGGATGTGATCTTGATGGATGTTAACATGCCAAAGATGGATGGCGTCGAAGCCACCCGCCAGCTGCGCAACATTCATTCACAAGCTTCGGTATTAATGCTGACCGCCTCTGAGCAGGAACAAGATTTGTATGCTGCCATTCGTGCTGGCGCGCGCGGTTACCTGCTTAAAAGTGTTTCGACTTCGGATTTGATCGAAGCCATCAAGCTTGTTTATACCAAAGGTGCCATCATCTCACCTGGAATGGCGGTCAAGCTGCTGAATGAGTTTGCGGCCATGCCTGTTCCCGCCGACATACCCGGGAATGGCGTGTCTGATAGTTTACTCTCTGAACGTGAGAATGAGGTCTTGCAGTGGGTTGCGCAGGGACTGACCAACAAGGAAATTGGCGTTAAACTCTCACTCTCACCTCACACCATCAAAGCGCACCTGCGAACGATTTTGGATAAACTCCATCTGCACAGCCGCGCAGAAGCAGCAGCCTGGACTGCGCGAAACAAGGTTCAAAAGAATTAATAGTTCTACGGGGGTGATCAGGGCGGATACCCCGAATGGATTAATCCAAACAGATATTTCAAATCTCCAAACGGCTACCAAAAGGTAGCCGTTTTTCTATATAAACAGCTCCATATGGTTGATGATGGAATATTTAGCTTTTGTTAAAATAAGATTAGAAAATAATTAATATTCCCTGAGCTTGCGGGGATCTGTTGGTCAAAGAAATAATTCCAGCATTATGAAAACACTAGCATGTCCATCAACTTAACTGCTCAACCTCCGATCGAAAAACACCCTGCCAATCGCTCAAACTGGTTGCTGTGGTTGCTATATGCGATTATGGGGATTTGGGTGGTGGTTGTTTTTGCCTTCAATATTATTCAGCCTATCAAGGTGCTTCCTCGCGTTGGTCTTTCGCCGGGTTTTGCCTTTATTAATCAGACTGGTCAGCGCAGGACGAGTGAAGATTATCGTGGCAAGCTAACGGTCTATAACTTTATGTATAGTAATTGCGGGCCTGATTGTCTCCAGTCAGCTTCACAAATGGAGTCTCTGCGTACTTCGCTCGCAGAATTGGGTGTGCAGGAAACAAAATTTGCGCTTGTGACCATTTCCCTCGATCCCGGGCGCGATACACCAGCTGTGTTGGGCGAATACATGTCCCAGGCTATGAATGCCCCTCAAAACAGTGTTTCCTGGGATTTCCTGACTGGTGACCCCACTCGCACGAAATACGTTGTAGGTGGAGGTTTCGGTCTGTATTATGAAAAAGCATCCGGTCCAGATGGTCAATATTCAATCAAATTTGAACCGCGATTTGAGCTTGTGGATGGTTGGGGGATTATCCGCTCTGAGTATCGCAGTTCCAAGCTGGACCTTGCCTTAATTTTGCGTGATGTTAATTATCTTGTTGCTGAAATTCAAAATAGCAAAGGTGTAGGTCGATATGCTTATGAAGCCGCTCACTTATTCAGGTGTTACCCATGATCGAAAATAGCGCGCCGGTACGTCCTTTTTGGCGCACAACCTCATTCCTGGCTTTTGGAGTGGCGTTGGGTTTGTTTATTCTAGCCGGAGCAACCTGGTTGATCTGGAATGTCTTTCAGCCATATGTTTTTCACGGCATGGTTTTGCAATCGCCTGTACCAGCAGTTAACTTTACCTTGACAGGTTCTAATGGTCAGGCGGTTTCACTCGATGATTACCGTGGCAAAGTGGTGTTGTTGTATTTTGGTTACACCACCTGCCCGGACGTCTGTCCTACCACTCTGGCAGAGCTGCACAAAGCGCGTGAGTTACTCGGCAAACGTGCAGACCAGGTGCAGGTATTCATGGTGACGGTGGACCCGGAGCGAGATACGCTGCAAGTTCTGGCTGATTATATTCCCCATTTCGATCCCAGCTTTATTGCGTTGACGGGTACGTCTGATCAGATTGCAGCAGTTGCCACCTACTACGGAATTTTCTATGAAAAAAAGGTTGGCGATTCTGCTCTGGGGTATTTGGTGGACCATACGGCTACCGTTATGGCCATAGACCGCCAGGGTTTTTTGCGAGTGGTGTTTCCCTTTGGCGCAACGGCAGCTGATATGGCTGCCGATCTGACTTATTTGCTAGACCGATAATGAAGTTTGATGGAAGGAAAGTAATTATGTTCCGCAAAGTATACGGCTTGTTTTTTTTCAGCGTGATAGTTGCTTTTATGCTATCCGCCTGTGGGGCACCTGCTGCCCAAGCAATCAGCATTGAAGGCCAATGGGGGCGTCCTTCGCCCAAGGTGGCGCTGGCTGGGGTGTTTTATATGACCATCCATAATAATGGAGCGGATGCCGATAAATTAATCAGCGTGCAATCCACAGCCTGTGGTGCCACCGAACTGCACGAGTCTTTCATGGATGCCAATGGCGTTATGGGCATGCGCCCGGTGCCCAATGGTTCAATCGAAATCCCGGCTGGTGGAACTGTGGAGCTCAAGGTCGGCGGTTTACACATCATGTGCATCAATAAGCTGGCAGATTTTACGTCCGGCGCAAAATTACCCTTGGCATTGAAATTCGAAAAATTTGGCGATATTTCAATTGAAGTTGCAATCAGGGAACAATAAATAATTAGCAAGGGAGCAGGCTTATAAGGATTTCCCACGATGAAAAGTATATCCGACCCAAGTAATAATCGGCCCATCAATTTGATTGAAAATTCGGAGGATGTTTTATGAAAAAAGATGCAAAACCCGGGCAGGGTTCTGCCAAAAAGGGTGATCCAGAGATGGAACACCCGAAAGGTGCTCTTGCAATCAGCCTGATATACCTGATTACCATCGTAATCTTGTGGAGCTGGGTCTACCTGACCTTGCTTGAAAGAGGGGTGACCCAATGATTCACATCCATGTTTACGAAAAATGGTGGATTGGCCTGACCACGATCATGCTGGTGGTGCTTGCCGTCCTGGTTGGGGTAGCCGGGTTTGTCAATGGTTTCCAGTTGCCACAGCCATTTGCGCGGATAGATCCAAATACAGTCAAGGCCTCTGGACCATTTTCGGAAGCCGAGCTGGGTCTGCGTGAACTGGCGCCTGGTAAATATGAAGCGCATATTCTGGCGCAGGCGAGTCCCTGGCGCTATTACCCGAGCGAAATTACCGTTCCGGTTGGTTCCACCGTAACTTTCTATGTCACCAGTGCAGATGTTCAGCACGGGTTTAAAGTACAAGATACAAACATTAACATGATGGTGCTTCCCGGGCAGATTGCCAAATTGACCCGTACTTTTGATAAGGCGGGTGAATTTCCGTATGTCTGTACCGAATATTGCGGTGTTGGCCATCAAAACATGTTTGGCAAGATCATTGTGAAGTAACGATAACGAGCCTGTCACAAAACCAGCGCTCCATGGTAAAAAAATCGTCGCCGCAAGAATAATTGACCTGTAAGGTCTAAATCTGTGACGCCACTTGAGAGCGAAAATGTTTTTTGTCAGGCACTGCTTGCCCCGAAATGGTTAAAGGAGCCTTTGGATGGACGTAAAAACGAGATCGACTGGTAGTCTGGCCTGGAAAATTGCCAAATCAAAAAATGCGTTGGGCGAGTTTCTTGGCCGCGTAGTGGTCCTCTTTAAATTACGGGTGGTTGTCTTGCTGCTGCTGTCTTCGGTTGGCGGTGCGCTGTTGGCCTCAGGCGGCAAGCTATCCATTGGCCAACTGTTTCTGCTGGTCATCACCGGAACGCTTTCGTCTGGAGGCGCATCGGCGATTAATCAGTATTTGGAGCGGGAACGCGATGGGCGCATGCAGCGCACGCGCAAGCGCCCACTGGCAATTGGCGCTTTTGCGCGCCCACAAACCACCCTGGAAATAAGCATTGGGCTGGTGATCTTGGCGGTAATGATTGCGCTGCCTTATAGCATTCCCTTGGCAGTATTTCTATTTGCTGGAGCAGCCATTTACGTTGGGGTTTACACCCTCTGGCTAAAACCACGCACCTGGTTAAACATAGTGATCGGCGGGACAGCCGGAAGCTGCGCTGTCTTGTGTGGCGGGGCGGTGGTCGGAAATTGGACCGAACCTGGTGTGCTGGCGCTGGCCTTGCTGGTTTTTGCCTGGACACCAACCCATTTCTGGAGCCTGGCACAGGCTTATCGCGACGATTATGCGCGCGCCGGTGTGCCCATGCTGCCGGTCATTCTGAGCCCACGCGCTTCGGCTGGTTGGATCAGTGTCCATACTTTTGCAGTGGCTTTGATCGCGCTCCTGATGGGCTACCATTCTGCGCTTGGTTGGCCTTACTTGTTAATTACAGTTCCTGCCACGGTGTGGCTGGGATGGAATTCTCTGCAATTAGTTATCGTGCCCGAGCAAAAGCAGGCTCTCAAGCTTTTCAAGGTATCCAATATTTACCTTGGGTTGGTATTGATGGCTATCTACATCGTAACGCTATTTTAAGGAAAGGAAATAAGATATGTTTGCTGCTGAAAAGAAACTCGTTAGCTGGCATGTCGTTGTGGCTCTGATAGCTTTGGCCCTCGGCAGTTTGTTCGGTCCGTTACAGGCGTTGGAGCACATGGGGATCAATTGGTACCCAGCCCTGAAAACCGTCGGCCTTCAATCTTACTATCAAGGTCTGACCCTGCACGGCGTTTTAAACGCCCTGATCTGGACCACCTTTTTCATCACTGGTTTTCTGACCCTGACCACTGTCCGGTCTCTTAACCGCTCGCTTGTCAACCTGACTCTCAGTTGGGTTGGTTTCTGGGTCATGGTGGTTGGTCTGGTAACTGCAGCCATCCCCCTGCTCCTGAACCAGGCAAGCGTTTTATATACTTTTTACCCTCCGCTTCAGGCGCCATGGTACTACTACGTTGGGTTGACCCTGTTCGTGGTTGGTAGTTGGGTCTGTGGTTGGAGTATGCTGGCCACCTTCCTGGCTTGGCGTAAAGAGAACAAAGGCGTAACCACGCCGTTCCTTGCACTTGCCTCTTTGATCACGATGGTGTTGTGGCAAATTTGCACCCTGGGTATCGCGGCCGAAATCCTCGGACTTATCATCCCCTGGACCACTGGTCTGGTACAAGGGATTGATCCGCAGTTGGCGCGTACCTTGTTCTGGTTCACTGGTCATCCGCTGGTTTACTTCTGGCTGCTGCCGGCATATATTTCCTGGTACGGCATGATTCCGAAGCAGGCTGGTGGTAAATTATTCAGTGAACCGCTGGCACGTTTCTCCTTCTGGCTGTTCTTGCTGCTCTCCACCCCCCTTGGTTTCCACCACCAATATCTCGATCCGGGTGTGCCGGCTGTCTGGAAATTCATCCATGCGGTCCTGACCTACAGCGTGTTCTTTCCCAGCATGTTAACCGCTTTCAACGTGATCGCATCCATGGAAATTGGTGGTCGGGCGCGTGGCGGCAAGGGGCTCTTTGGCTGGCTGTTGAAGCTGCCGTGGGGTGATCCTTCCTTCACTGCTCAGGCCCTGGCCATGATCCTGTTTGCCTTCGGCGGAGCCGGTGGCTTGATCAATGCATCCTATGACATCAACCTGGTTGTGCATAACACTGCCTGGGTTCCAGGACATTTCCATCTGACCGTTGGGACTGCCGTTACGTTGACCTTTATGGGTATCCTTTATTGGATGCTGCCCTACCTGACCGGCAAGGCTCTGTGGAGCCGCAAAGCTGCCCTCTGGCAGGCCTGGACCTGGTTTGTTGGTATGACCATTTTCTCGCGCGGTATGCACTGGATTGGTCTGCTGGGCGCCCCGCGCCGCACCATGCTGGGTGTTGCCATCCAGAATTATGGCAATGGTGACTGGCGCGTCCCGACTATATTCGTCGGTGTTGGCGGTCTGATCCTGCTTGTTTCTGGCATATTGTTCTTTGTCAATATGATTATGACACCCTTCTTCTCGAAGGAAAAAGCCGAAGTGGATATGCCCATTGCCGAACCTGCTCATCCCGAGGTCATTCCCGGCTGGTTGAATAACTGGCAGCCCTGGTTGATCGGCACGATCGTTCTGATCCTGGTCGCCTATGGACCCATGTTGATCCAATTAATCAGCCAGGCTCAATTCACTTCACCCGGATTTAATCTCTGGTAATAAATTTTTGGCCTGCGCATCTCCCAGGCACTGGCCTGGGAGATGCGCAGATATAACGCAATAATTTTCAATATCAATAAGGAGAATTTCAAATGCGTAAGGTAATTTTTAGTCTGGTGTTGGTTTCCATGATTGTGGCTCTGGGTCTAACGGCCTGCGGCGGAGGATCTTCTGGCCCAGTAGTGGGTGATGCTGCGCGTGGCAAAGGTTTGTACAACTCCAAAACATTGGGCAAGAACTCTGCCGAAGGCTGTATCAGCTGCCATAACTATAACGAGGCTGCCGGCAAGAATGACAAGGCTCCTTATACCGCTGCAACTGGTACCCGCGCCGAGACGCGTGTCGCTGGTCTTTCTGCCGAAGAATATATCCATGAATCGATTGTCAAGCCCAATGCTTATGTCGTCGAGACCTATAAAGAAGGCGATATGTATCAGAAATGGGCAGAAGATTTGAGCGAACAGGAACTTGCTGACCTGGTGGCTTACATTCTCTCTGAGAAATAATCGCTAATTCTACCTATACAGGATGTGACCTATGACCGACGGCCGTTATAAAGTCGTCATTCCCGGTACCGATTATTACAGGAAAATGGTGAAGTGCCAGGCTGCCTGCCCTGTGCAAACCGATGCCCGCGCCTATGTGACTGCAGTGGCGCGCGGCGAATTGGAGCAGGGTTACAAGATTGCGCATGACCCAAATCCATTTTCAACGGTTTGCGGGCGTATCTGTGGTGCGCCATGCGAAACGGCTTGCCGGAGAGGCGCGGTTGGGCCGGATTTTGAGCCGGTGGCCATTCGCCCGATCAAACGCTTGTTAACCGAACATTTTGGGCCGGAGAATGCCGGGTTCTTACCCGGAGTTGTGAGCAATACCAATAACCCTGCTTCGCCACTGCGATTGCGTGCCGGCACTCCGTATGCGGCATCAAAGACGGAGATGACCCTCCCAGGTTTGGGTACAGAAGCAGTTTTCTCGTCCGCCCGGTGGTCGCGGGATACTCTTAAAGAATTGGCGATTGAGCCTGGGCGTAAAGCCGGCAAGGTTGCCATTATTGGGGCTGGGCCAGCGGGTCTCACTGTCGCGCACGACCTGGCCTTGCTTGGGCATCAAGTCACCATCTATGAATCTGGGCCAAAAACAGGCGGAATGATGCGCTATGGTGTGCCGGTCTATCGTATTGACCAGCAGGCTATGGATATGGAAGTGCAGTCTATTCTGGATATGGGCGTTACCATCCACTTTGATATGCGGGTGGGGAAAGACGTGACACTGGCTGACCTGCGCCGCGAATATGACGCTGTTTTTCTGGGCGTTGGATTGATGGTTGGGCGCAGCTTGAATGTGGAAGGTGTAAATCTGGATGGTGTCATCACGGCTGTCGATCTGCTGCTCAACTTCAACCTGGGTTATAAGGTTGCGTTGGGCAAGCGCGTCATCGTGATTGGCGGTGGCGATGTTGCCATGGACGCTGCGCGTACTGCCCTGCGCCTGGGGCAGGCCACCCCTGAGCAGCAAACTGCCCTGGGCGAAACCGAAAACCGCGCTGATGACGAATCAGATGCGGTTCATGCAGCCCTGGATGTGGCCCGCACGGCTTTACGGTTGGGCGTGGCAGATGTCAAAATGATTTCGCTTGAATCTTGGGACGAGTTGCCTGCCTCGCGTTTTGAGATTGAAGAAGCTGTGGAAGAAGGTATTAAGATCAATCCTCGCCTCGGCCCCAGCCGTATTCTTGGCGAAAATGGAAAAGTGACCGGTCTTGAAGTAATTGAAGTTGCATCAGTGTTTGATGAGAACAAGCGCTTTAGCCCGAAATTTAAGCCGGGTACCGAAAAGGTTTTGGAATGCGATACGGTCATTCTGGCAATTGGGCAGTCGGCGGACCTGGGTGCCCTCGGTGGTGCAGATGATGTGCGTATTTCTCCACGCGGTTTGATTGAAATTAACCCTGAAACCGGGCAGACCAGCGCTTCGGATGTATTTGCTGGAGGCGATGTGGCTTTCGGTCCGCGCCTGATTATTCATGCCGTTCGAGATGGGCACCTGGCCGCACTTGGAATGGATGAGAAAATCCAGGGCCGAGCCATTCAGTCTGGTGTTACCACCGGTTGGACGGAACTACCTACACACACAATGCCCGAGAACTGGACGAAACTCAACCGGGAAAAAGTCCCCGGTGTACCGGTTGATCGTCGCACCGGCCTTTCAGTTGTCGAATTGGGCTATTCCACCGAACAGGCTGCGCTGCAAGGGATGCGCTGTCTGGAATGCAGCGTCAACACCATATTTGATGGCTCAAAATGTATTCTGTGCAATGGCTGTGTGGATGTATGTCCCTGGGATTGTTTGAAAATTGTGTCGATTGATCAGCTTGAGGGTGACGAATCTGTGAAACAGCTTGTAGATTCCGCACACGAATCGGGCGCGTTGGCTGCAATGCTCAAGGATGATACAACCTGTACACGTTGTGCTCTGTGCGCCGAGCGTTGTCCCACCGATGCGATCACCATGGAAGCGTTCCGCTTTAAAGAAACGCTTACTTACAATAAATAGAATAGGAGACGTCATGTCCTTTCTAACATTCATTACTAAATCTCGTGTTTGGCGTTCGTTTTTCAGGCACGGCTGGCCGGATAACCCATTGGATCGCTCACTGGTTATGACCACCAATGTCTTTTTCCATTTGCACCCGGTCAAGGTAAACCTTAAAAGCCTGAAATTTGCATATTCGCTTGGACTTGGCGTGCTGACCTTTCTGTCATTTGTTTCGCTGGTGATCACTGGCACCGTACTAATGTTCTATTATGTTCCATCGATCGACCATGCATTTAAAGACATTGTAGGGCTGCAGACAATTGTTCCTTATGGACAACTACTGCGCAACTTGCACCGCTGGGGCGCGCATCTGATGGTTTTAACTGCAGTTTTACACATGGCGCGTGTATTTTACACCGGCGCCTATAAGCCCCCCCGAGAGTTTAACTGGGTGGTTGGTGTGGTGCTGTTGGTTCTTACCCTCGGTGCAAGCTTTACTGGTTACCTGCTGCCGTGGGATCAGTTGGCTTACTGGGCGATCACCGTTGGCACGAGCATTGCCTCTTATGAGCCGATGATGGGCGCAACCATCAAGAATATCTTGCTGGGCGGACCCGAAGTTGGGCAGGCTTCTCTAACCCGCTTCTACGCTCTGCACATTATGATCATTCCCGCCATGCTGGCTCTGCTTGTCTCGCTCCATCTTTGGAGAGTGAGAAAAGACGGTGGGTTGGCCGCTACTGACGTGGTAGATCCGCCTGCGGGTACTGCTCAGAACAAAAGTTGAAAGCGACGAAGGCTTTTTGAAGTTTCTGCCTTTCACCGTCACCCGAAATGAATACATGCTAGAACAATTAGGCGATTTTTGCCGGGTTCGGTCTGTACAAAGCTCGGGCACCAGTGCCTTATATACTGGAAATTTGATGTTGGATATGGAGTAATGATATGGCGGATACATTTCCTGAAAAAGAACCGTTTCCAAAAGACGGGGTAAAGACTTACAACCTGGTTGAGGTTGTTCGTGGCCGCACAACAATGGTTGAAAAAGGTCCCGATAACACGATATTTGCATTTCCGATCGTTGCCATTCTCGAGCTTATCCTGGCGCTTGGAATGTCTGTGGCGCTTTTCATCTTCTCGATGCTCAAAAATGCGCCGCTTGAGGATGTGGCTAACCCGCTCCTCACCACCGATCCGGCTAAGGCCCCATGGTATTTTATGGGCTTGCAAGAGATGTTGGAACATGCCCACCCCACCCTTTCGGGTGTTATTTTGCCCGGGCTGATGGTGGTTTTTGTGGCCTTGATCCCTTATCTGGATAACTCACGGGAAGGGTCTGGACGTTGGTTCACGTCTGAACGTGGAAAACGCGTAACCTTATTCACAACTCTTTATACACTGGTGATCATGCCAGCTTACATTGTGTTTGATAATCTATTTCCTCCACGTGAACTGCTGCGAGGAGTGCTGCCAGATGTTGTGGCGCAAGCAGTCATTCCGGCGGCCATGATGGCAGTGATCGTTCTTGTGCCAGTGTTGATACTCTTACGCTGGAAACCGACTGCGCGCGAATTGATGCTTACGCTTTTCACAGTGCTGTTTGTTTCAGCCGTCATATTCACTCTCAGTGGTTTTTTCTTCCGCGGGCCCGGTTTCAAGCTGTATTGGCCCTGGAACATGCCGGGTGGGTATAACCCGTTGAACAACCTTTAGGGCTGATATGGGTCAATGGAAGGACATAATACGATGAGTGCAGATCAAAAAAATGAACCAACCAAGCCGAAAATTAATCGGCGCCAGTTCCTCGGTATCCTTTGGGGTGCTTCATTGCTTGCAGTGACTGGAGAGGCTTTGGGAATGCTGGGAAAATACATCCAGCCTGTTAATACTGGCGGCTTTGGCGGCAAGGTACGTGCCGGAAAAGTGGATGATTTCAAACCTGGCAGCGTTACGCATATTCAATCCGGACGTTTTTATCTCGTCCGGTTGGAAGATGGCGGTTTCCTGGCTATGTGGCAAAAATGTACGCATTTGGGCTGCAGCGTTCCCTGGGTTGAGGCTGAGAATCTGTTTCACTGCCCATGCCATGGATCGCTGTATAACAATTTGGGCGAAGTCCAGGGTGGTCCTGCTCCACGCCCCTTCGATCTATTCCCGGTGACCATTCAAGGTGGTGAAGTTTTTGTAGATACCGGCAAACCAATTACTCGGCAGAAATTTGAGCCGAGTCAAACAACAAAGGCTTGACACTATGCAGAACGAAAACTACACACGTCATATGGTCGTCGGTCTCCTGCTTACGCTGATATTAATGGCGAGCTTAGGAGTAGCTTTTGTCAGGGAAACTGGACGGATTGAGGCTGTTGCTGCCACTGCGCAGAAAAAAAGTCTTCAACACGGCCGGCAGTTGTTTGTGGATAACTGCACTTCCTGCCACGGCACACGCGGAGAAGGGGGTGCTGGGGCTGTGTTGAACAACAGCATCCTGCTGAAAAAAGCTTCCAACGAAGTGCTCTTCGCTGCTATTGTTGCCGGAAGACCCAGCACAATTATGCCAGCCTGGGGCCAGGCCAATGGTGGCGCTTTCACAGATGAAGACATTCGTGATATCGTGACTTTCATCCGCGCCTGGGAACCTACTGCACCTGAAGTACAGGCCGCGGTCTTTGTGCCTAACCCTGCGCGTGGCGCAGCCATCTACACTTATGGTTGCTATCTTTGCCATGGCGAAGACGGCAAGGGTGGCAGCAACATATCTGTGAACAGTCCATCTGCCAGCGGCGCTCCCGCAATGATTGCCCCCGCGATCAATGTTTCTGCACAATTGTCCAAATATGATGATGACTGGTACCGCCAGACGATTATCAATGGACGCCCTGCCAAGGGAATGCCATCTTGGGGTGGAATTCTTTCTTCCAACCAGGTTGATGATTTGGTTTCTGTGATTGCTGCCTGGCGAAATGGCGAGCGCGTGGTGCCAGAAATTACTGTCGCTGAGCTGCTAAATTCTGCGCTATTTTCACTGACCCAAAATGATGCAGAAGATGCGCTCTTCTATCTGGATCGTGCCAGGGCCATTGCTTTCGGTCCTGCCATGGAACGCTTTGCTCCGATTGTCGAACAGGTAAAGAATAAACAGGTTGAGCCTGCGCGGGTTGCGCTTGATGCACTATCGAAGGAATGGCCTCTTGGCGATGCAGCCAGCGGAGAAACTATTTTTATGGATGCCTGTAAAGGTTGTCATGGCGCGGAAGGACAGGGAGGGGTGGGCCGAAAGCTCAAACCGAATACGTTCGTCCAGACCACCACCAATGCAGATCTATTTATTTTCCTCCGAACCGGGCGTACTGGCACCGCCATGCGTAGTTTTGCTGGTCGCCTGTCTGAAAGCCAACTCGCAGATGTAATTGCGTTCCTGCGTACCTGGCAGCCATGAAAAAAAAACTTGCCAACTCATCTGGTCCTGGATACATCGTAGCATCATCGCATGGGGCAGATGAGTTGGGAGGTTCCAAACGAATGGAACCTCTTCTGTGGTTGGAACGGTTGGCACTGCCTTTTGAACGGGTTTTTACCTGGTTGGGAGGCTCTGCCAATCTAAATCCCTTTTATCACACCGGAACGTTGGCGGTTTTCCTGTGGATGATTGTAGCGTTGAGCGGTCTCTACCTGACGTTGTTTTATCAGTTCGGTTTTGAGGCATCTTACCGCTCTGTCTCAAAGATGGAAGGCCAGCTGCTGGCGCATATCATTCGTGCAATCCATCGTTACGCATCCGGATCCGCCATGGTCGTGAGCCTGTTGCATGGTTTCCGGCTGTTATTTATGGATCGTTTTCGCGGAGCGCGCTGGCTTGCCTGGGTTTCGGGCGTGGTAATGGCCCTATTCCTGTGGCTGGATGGGCTGACGGGCTATTGGTTGGTTTGGGATCAGCGTGCGCAGTTGATCACGAATAGCTTTACTGCTTTGCTGGAACGGACCACATCCCTGGCCCCGGCATTTGTAAGCAGCATGTTGAAGTTGGAAGCGACGGACATGAGTTGGATTTTTATTGTCAGTGTCTTGAGTATCCATGTATTATTGTTTGGGGGCGTGGCCCTATTTTTTTGGTGGCATATCATGCGCCTAAGCCGGCCAAAGTTCTTGCCTTCGCGCTACTGGCTGCTCGGCGTTGGCGCAGTGGTACTGCTGGTCTCGGCAGCTTTTCCCCTGGGGATGCTGCCAAGGGCTGATTTCCGTCAACTGCCTGCCGCAATATCTCTTGATCCTTTTTACCTGTTTTATCTTCCCTTGAGCTTTGGACCAGGGCTGGCATGGTTGTGGGCTGGGCTGGCAGCGGTTTTTATCGTTGCCGGAGCCATTCCCTGGTTAAGTTTGCAACCTGTGCCTGAATCTATCAAAATAGACCAGGGATGTTGCACGGGTTGCCGTGCTTGTGCTTCTGATTGTCCATATAAAGCCATTTCGATGATGAATCGGGATGGTGATGATAGCCATGGGCGCAAGTTTGTTGCGGTAGTGGATCCCCGGCTTTGCGTAGCATGTGGCGTATGCCTGGGTTCTTGCGATACTGGTTGTATCTCGATGGGCGAAATCTCGGAAGATTTGCTGTGGCGGCGCGTAGAAACTCGGATTGTTGCGCATGCGCGGAAGAATGAAGAACCGGTTACGCTGGTCTTTACTTGTGAACGCCACGCATCTCAAGGTGCGCGACCATACCTGGATCAAGCAGTTCTATCTGCTGACCAGCATCCCATTGAGGTGCTGGCCCTACCCTGTGTGGCCGCGGTGTCACCTATTCTGGTTTCGCGTGCACTGGCGGCTGGCGCAGGTCAGATCCGAGTCGTAGGCTGTCCACCGGATGATTGTGCCCGGCGAGAGGGCAATCTGTGGGCCGAAGGCCGTTTGAATCGCACGCGCCTGCCTCGTCTAAAGAAAGCCTATGAAAATGCTCCTATCAGTACCTTCTGGCTGGCGCCCGATGCTTTTTCTCAGTCTTTGCCAGTTTTAGCGACTGCTTCTTCAGGGCTGCCCCGTCTTCTACCCGCGCTTGTCTCTCCAGAGAAAACCGCTGCAGATCGATCCAGTCTTACAGCTCCCGTATTGGCATGGCGCAATTTTGTGCCGGTCTTCGTTGTTATTGGATTGTTGATGGCTTTGCAAGTGTGGGCCAGTCGAACATGGGTGTTTCAGCCTTATCCGGTGCAGGAAGCCAGGCTGCAGCTGGTCATACCTGATCCGCTGCAATTGGGTTATGCTGCGGATCGTTTTATCGAAAAATATGGCGATCTTCCTACGCGATTGGTGCTGAGCGATGGTGAGCGCAGTTTGTTTGAAGAAATATATCCCTTCTCTGAAGACGACCGCAAGAGTCCGCAGGTTGCTGAGTCGATCATAAGCACTGGTGAACATCATTTTTACCTGCGATTGGTTGGTAATCCAAAAAATAATTACCAGTTGTCGCTATACGATCGTACCGTTTCTATTAATGCCGGACAGGTCTGGATCATCCAGGTTGAACCAATTTCAGGCCCTGATTGAATTCTGAACGAAGTGGGAGAGAGATTTATGGTAAGGGTTAGAATCATTCGATCCGGTAATGTACGCGAGGTATTGGCGTATTCGTGGAACTCATCTGACACGAGGCTTCATTGCATTGGCTTTGAAAATTGTCAATGCAGTAATTTTTTTCAACCAGGTGCGCAGTTACAGAGGTGGAACCATGCTTCGAATAAATAAGCGCACAGAGTATGCCGTTCGGGTAATGTCCAGTCTGGCAGGACAGCTGACGGGTGTACGCCTTCCCACCCGTATCATCGAGAAACAGATGTTGATCCCGCGCCCGTTCCTGATCCGGGTTGTTTCTGATCTCTCTCGCAGCGGCTTGATCAAAAGCTACCCAGGTCGGAACGGTGGGCTGGTGCTTGCTCGGGCTGCCGATGAAATTTCATTGCAGGATATCTACGAGGCTGTAGAAGGTTATCTGAGGCTTTTTGATTGTACCGAAAGACCCGAAAAATGCCCGCTTAATTATGGCTGCATGATACGTCTGAGCTTTTGCCAACTGCAATCCAGGTTGATCGCTGAACTGGCTGGCATACCACTATCACAACTGGCATTTGAGCTGAGCACCAATGAGAATAGCCTGCCAATCCAGATTTTTGAGACTATCGAGAATGGGTGATCGTTTTTAAGATTAAGAAAAGGGTATAACCAGAGCAACATCAGCTCAGGTTTGAAGGTCTAATTCAAGGAGATTTATTAATGAGAAAGTATATTATCATCCTGTTGTTTGGGTTATTCTTTGTAAGTGCCTGCCAAGCTGCGCCTGGTTCTTTGCCTGTATCCGCAGGGAAGTCTGGAGAAGATGCTGCGTTGAAGGAGATTCTTATCCCGGCTGGCTCTTTTACCATGGGCAGCGAATATGGATTTCCCGATGAACAGCCTGTTCACGAAGTTACTTTGGGTGCATTTTATATTGACAGCTTTGAGGTGACCAACTCGCGTTATGCCGAGTGTGTAACTGCTGGGGCTTGTAAAGCGCCTGCAGGTCCTGATTCTGTGACCCACACTGGTTATTATGTGAAAGCGGAATATGGTAATTTCCCTGTCATAGCGGTGAGTTGGGATCAGGCGGATACCTATTGCAAGTGGCGCGGGGCCAGGTTGCCCAGCGAGGCTGAATGGGAAAGGGCCGCGCGCGGAGCGAAGCCACAATCCTATCCCTGGGGCGAGGGGATTGATCAGTCGCGCGCCAATTACAATTCATTTGTTGGAGATACCTCGGCGGTTGGCAGTTATGAAAGCGGCAAGAGCAACGAAGGTGTTTATGATTTGGCCGGGAACGTTTCGGAATGGGTGGCAGATTGGTACGATGTTTATCCTGGTGGCGATTCGGCTTCGGGTAGTGGCTTTGGAAAGATTTACCGGGTGATACGTGGTGGTTCATGGCAGGATCTGGCCGATTCCGCCAGCACAACCAGCCGCAGTTGGGATAATGTTGGGTTTGCCAGCTACAATGTCGGTTTTCGCTGTGCGCGTACGCCGTAAATTTTTAGTTTGATTGATCTGCAACTGGACCAAGGTCGATCATTTATCAGGTCGGTTTGTACCCGTCAGACGAAGGACGGGGCGGGAAGACTTAAAAACAAAAAAGGCTGGGAAAATCCCAGCCTTTTTTGTTGATTGCAGAATTTAGAACAGTCCGACTACCTTGCCGGTTTCGAGGTCGAGATCGACATCGAAGAAGACCGGGCGGGTGGGCAGACCGGGCATGGTGCGCATCGTGCCCAGCAGTGGGTACAGGAAGCCCGCGCCTACAGAAGCACGGATATCACTGATGTTGACACGGAAACCGCGTGGTGCGCCCTTTAGGGGGGCTTCGGTGGTGAAGGAAAGATGTGTTTTGGCCATGCAGAGCGGCAACTTGTCAAAACCAAGCCGGGTGTAAAGTTCGATCTTGCGTTCGGCTTCCGGCGAGTAATCAACACCATCGGCGCGGTAGATTTCGCGGCAGATGGTCTCGATCTTGGTCTTGATGTCCTGTTCCAACGGGTAGAGGAACTTGAAGTCGGTAGGTTGGTCGCAGGCTTTGACGACAGCTTCAGCCAATGCGATTGCACCCTTGCCACCTTCCATCCAATGACGGGAGACGACAGCATCCATGGCGCCCGCGGCTATGGCGGCTTGTCTGACGATTTCCACTTCCGACTCGGTATCGTTGGCAAATGAGTTGACCGCTACAACGACGTTGATGCCAAACTTGAGGGCGTTTTCAATGTGTTGAACCAGGTTCGGCAGGCCCTTCTTGAGCAGCTCAAGATTCTCTTCGGTGTATTCAACTGCCAGAGGTTTGCCGGCCACGACTTTCGGGCCGCCGCCGTGCATCTTAAGTGCGCGTACCGTGGCAACCATGACGACGACTTGCGGAACGAGCCCGGAATAGCGGCACTTGATATCGAAGAACTTTTCCATGCCAATATCGGCGCCAAAACCGGATTCGGTGATTACATAGTCAGCCAGTTTGAGGGCGATTTTATCGGCGATGATCGAAGATTGGCCATGAGCGATGTTGGCGAATGGCCCGGCATGTACGATGGCAGGTGTGCCTTCGAGAGTCTGCATCAGGTTGGGCTTGATGGCATCTTTCATCAGGACAGTCAGGGCACCGGCAACGCCCAGGTCTTCGGATGTTACGGCTGCGCCGGCCCGGTTGGTGGCAACGACCATGGCGCCCAGGCGCTGGCGCATGTCTGCCAGGTCAGTGGTGAGGGCCAGGATGGCCATGATTTCGCTTGCAACTGTGATGTCGTAGCCGGAGTTATGTTCAAACCCGGCTTCTTCTTTCCCGAGGCCAACCTTGACTTCGCGCAAGAAGCGGTCATTGACATCCACTACGCGGCGCCAGGTGACATTGGCGGGGTCGATATCGAGACGCGCAAAGCGTGATCGTTCTTCAGGGGTCAGTTCGTTCGGATCGGTCTTGTCGATCCCCAGTTTTTTCAGGCGGCGCAACATGGTCGGTGCGAATTTGCGCTGGCCTTTTTTATCTGGCGGGCAAAGCGCATCAAACAGTTTGGTGTCGTCTGGGGTGAGCTGTTCGTGCATCATACGGGCATCCAACGCGGCGGCACACAGATTGTGGGCGGCAGTGATGGCGTGAATGTCACCGGTTAGATGCAGGTTGAAGTCTTCCATCGGAATGATCTGACTGTAACCACCACCTGCAGCGCCACCCTTAATGCCAAAGGTGGGGCCCTGCGAAGGTTGGCGGATAACGGTCATGACGCTCTTGCCGAGGTGTGCTCCCAGGGCCTGTGAAAGGCCCACAGTGGTGGTGGTTTTGCCTTCACCAAGAGGGGTTGGAGTAATGGCGGTCACGTCGATATACTTGCCGTTAGGGCGGTTTTTAAGTCGTTCCAGGGTCTCAAGTTTAATCTTGGCTTTGTATGGACCGTAGAGTTCCAATTCATCTTCTAGAATGCCAAGTTCTTCGGCAACCTGCATGATTGGCTTCAAAGTGCCCGCCTGGGCTATGTCGATATCGGATGGAACAGGGTTAAGAAGTTTGATCGGGGTGGGGGTGAATTTTCGAGTCATAGGGGCTCCATAATAAGAATAGGATTCTGTTTCATTATGGATTTTTTTCACAAACTTGGCAATAGAATTAACGTCACTGGTTTGTCATGATTCCTATATTTTTTATATGACCCCCAATGGTTTTGGGCGAAAAACCCTTGCTAACTGTCACAACCGAGTTCGTTGGCTAGCATGTACCGATTAATCGCCTTGTGACAACACTGTTCCCAAATTTTTCCCCGCAAGTGTTTTTAAGAGATTCCCTGGTTTTTCACCCGAAAAAATTTGTGCACTCAGGCCAGGTACCTCCGCTGTGAGGCTGAGCATCTGTCGAACTTTGGATTCCATGCCACCAGTGACGTCTGCGCCATTCGAGGCGCCCACCCTGGCGCGGATACCATCAAAAGTGGCTGGGGTGATTGTTTCGACGCGAAATTTACGCTCCGGGTAATCGGCCCAAACTGCTTCTTCCAACCCGGCTAGCAAGATACGCTGGGGGTGTAAATTACGCGCAAGCTGCTCGAAAAGATCTTCAGTGGAGAGAATTGTTCCGCCGCGGATTTCATCGAAGATGACATCTCCATAGACGACTGGTACAATCCCGGCTGCCAGAGCTGCTTTCACGGGGCCAAGATCCCAATGCGAAATTTCTCCATCTCGAGCAGTGACTGCTGAAACCGGCGCGAGTGCTACGGCCGGTACCTTTGCGTCATAAAGCGCCTTCATGACGAAGCGGTTGAGTTCTGATGCTTGAAACCAGACCTGGCCAAACCCTGCCCAATACCTGGCTTGTTCTGTCCGTTGGGTTTCAGGATGCTGGCCTGGGGTGGAGTGGAACCCGTCGCGGGTCCGGTATTCTTTTGCGGCTGTGTGGCCGAATGAACCTGATCCATGTCCCAAAACGAGCGATAGATCTGGAATGTTCATTAACGCAGCCGCAATTTGTTGGGCGAGATCGTTCAGGATATCCAGATGTGCGGTATAAGGTCGAGTCTTATCTGTAATTAAAGATCCGCCCAGCTTTAAAAAAACGAGTTCTGTCATAGCCCCAATTATCCCTAAAACAGGCAGATTGTGCAATACGCAGCGGATCCTGAAAGGGTGGTTTTTAGCTATTTTTGACCGGGAGTGGTGAAAGTCGCATTATCAATGCCCCCAATATGGTTAAAAGCAGTCTGGGGGGAGAATTGCGGATATTTCGGATTGCGTAGTGCGATATAATTTTTAGCATGGATATCAAGGCAGGTATTAGCACTGCAATTTTCCTGGCGATCTTTGGCCTGATCATTAGCCTTCTGATCGGGATTCGATCCATCCAGAGCGGTCGGCGGTTGTTGTATTTTCGCCTGCGCCAACAGCGCATTTCGTATGGCTGGCGGATGATTGGTTTTGCATTTGGGTTGGCAGCGCTGGTATTATTTCTGAGTCGCTTTGGAGAACCGCTGGCCTATTCTTTTTTTGAACCATCGCCCACTCCCAGTCTGACGCCTACCATTACGCTCAGCCCAACCATTACACTTAGCCCGACCATAACTCTAACGCCCACCATCACAAATACGCCCTCCGTCTCTGATACTCCCACCAGCACTTCCACCCCGAATATACCTGCCTCAGTTGTATTGCAGTTTGGCAGCGTGGTGACGCCCAATCCGGCCGCCTTGTTCAGCCAGCTGACCTTTGCGCGCGGGCTGGATTTGAAATCGTATACACCGCTGAACGCCGGGACGGTATTCGCGAATCCCGTCCGGCGTATTGTGGCCCTATTCAGCTTTGACAGCATGACTGCTGGTGTGCAGTGGACGGTCTTGTGGTATCGTGACGGCAAGCTGATGTATTACGAAACAACCACCTGGCAAGATACTACCGGTGGTTATGGTTTCGCCGAGCGTGTGGCGGCACCAGATGGGTGGCAGCCCGGTAATTACGAAGTTCAGATTTTTGTTGGTCAGGAATGGAAATCTGTGGGTCGTTTTGTTGTTGAGGGCATACCAGATACCCCAGTACCTACCCGCGTGCCAACCGCAACAATTGCAAATACGGCTACGCGCGGGCCACTACCTACCCGACCCGCGACCTCGACCCGGCCAGCCACCCTGACTGTTACTGTCTCGCGGACGCCTGTCCCCACATCCACGCGCAAACCTTCACCTTCACCTCGCCCCACCGATACAGCCTGGCCCAGCCAGACAGCGAACCCATAGGGCTGAAAACGGGCAGACCATCTTGAAAAGGTGGTCTGCCCGTTTTTTGCGGTGGAGACGGATCGTTAAACGTATTGGGGAACTGTACTTGCGAATTTATTTGCGGCCAGGCCATGTCCATGAATATGGCAAGAACTGTTACCGCGATTTCCTTTTTTTACAGAATTGCTGTCTTTATAACCTCATCGATTGATGGTCCAGGCTGGTCATGGCGCAGGCCAGACGGGCAGCCAGCCTGGCGTTGTTCAATAAAAGTGCCAGGTTGGAGCGCATCGATTTGCCGCCAGTCAATTCGTTGACACGTTTTAACTCATAGGGTGTCACTTCCTGACCTGTCATGCTGTGTTCCGCCTGTTTTTTCCTGACTTCTTCTGAAACCTGTTCCAAAATAGGTTCGATTTCATCGGCTTTCATGGCCAGTTCGGCCGGAAGTGGCTGGCAAACCAATACAGCAGATTTCATGCCAAGTTCCCAATGCTTTTTGGCAAATTTTACAACTTCTTCTGGCGTGTTCAACCGGACACTTACGGGCAGATTCCTGCCCTGCGAGAAAAATTCGGGGAATTTATCGGTATCGTAGCCAACCACAGGCACACCCATTGTTTCCAGGTATTCGAGTGTGGCCGGAAGATTTAGGATTGATTTGGCTCCGGCGCATACCACGATCATGGGGATATTGGTCAGGGCCTGTAAGTCGGTGGAAATATCCATGAAGGCTTCTTTG
The DNA here is from genome assembly GCA_903854805.1 of uncultured Anaerolineae bacterium. The sequence goes on along the minus strand of CAINXK010000366.1, from coordinate 10,630 downwards.
TGCACGCCGCCAATTCCGCCGGTGGCAAATATCTGGATACCGTTTTTATGGGCAACGAACATGGTTCCGGCAACCGTGGTTCCGCCGGGCTTATGTTGAACCAGGGCAGTCGCAAAATCGCGCAGGCTGACCTTTATAGGGTTCTCGGCGTTAGCCAATTTTTCCAGCTGGTCCGGATTGAGACCAACCTGAATTTCGCCATCCAGGATGGCGATTGTGGCAGGGATGGCCGTTTCGGCACGGACGGTTTGTTCCATGTCCTGGGCCAGAGTCAGGTTTTGTGGGCTAAGCAGTCCATGGGTGATCACGGTTGATTCCAGGGCTACAATCGGTAAATTTTGTTGACGTGCGCGGGCAACTTCCAGGGAGGTGCGGAATAAATTTGTTGAGTCGGTCATAGATTCCTTATAATGCGAGGGAGATGGGTGTAGATTTTTCAGGCGTTCAGATCAGATCGCCAGTTCATCGTATAGCTTTTGCAAGCTGAGATCCGGGTAGACGGTTCCAGGATAGCGCAAGGCCAGCGAAGCGGCCGAAACGCCCAACCGGGCGGCATCATCGATCTCGATCTCGTTCATGATCGCATAAATAACTGCCGCAGAAAAAGCATCGCCGGCTCCGGTGGGGTCGCCTATGCTTGTGCGAATGGCAGGGATGTGCCCGTTTGTTTCAGACGTGGCATAGCATAGGCCATATTCGGCCAGGGTGATAAATGCCATTTCGACACCTAGATTGACGAGTGCGCGGGCGGCATCCAGGCTGGCTTCGCGATCGCCGGCCTCGAATTGACAGCCGGTGAGTATACCAGCCTCAATGTTGTTGGGAACAATTATTTTTATCTGGCGCAGGTATGGTTTGAGACGTGCTGCCAATGTGCCTGATGTTGGGTCTGCGCACACGGGTACTTTATATTTATGGGCCAACGCGAAGGTTTTCTTGAGAGCAGCTTCTGGCAAATTGGCATCTAGAAAGATCATGGCAGATTTTTCAAACAGAAATTCGTTATAGACCAGATATGCTTCAGTCATTTCATCCATAATGCGCATATCATCAAAAGCGAACTGGCGTGTGCCATGTTCATTGAGCACGCCCATATAAAAGCCAGTGGGGTATGTGTCTGTCGCATATACAGCCGATACATCTACGCCGGAATTGCGGGTGTACGCTAGGACATCCTCACCAATACGATCCTTGCCTATTACCGAGAGCAGGTTGACAGGTTGGCCTAGCCTGGCCAGGTTTTCGGCCACGTTGCGGGCCACACCTCCAAAGGATGTGCGGATCAGGGATGGGTTGGATGTTGACATCTGCAAATTACCTTGCAGCCGTGCGACTACATCCAGACCGGCTGCACCAATTACCAGGGCAAGTTCGCGGGTACTGTTTGGGCTGCTCATGGAATGCATCACTCCTCGTCACCAACAGAATAGTATCCATTCGGGTAAAGCCAGCGTTGAATTTCTCGAATCGCTTTCAATAGTTCTTCCGGGATGCTTTCGCGACGGTATAGCTCGCGAGCTCTTTCGAGGAGGCCGATGTATTCTTTGAGGACGCCCAGAACCTGTTTATCAAACTCGAGATTTTCAAGATCTATAAACAGTGTTCGTATGGGTACTTCTTCGATAAGCCGAAGTGTCTCCAGGTACGTGGCATTTTCGACAATGCGCTGGAGTTCGGTAGGATTGCCGCGCGCAAAATTTTCACGGCTGATCTTCCAAGCGTCATGGTGATTTTTGGGGATGATGCTGGTTGGAGTATTCCAGGTACCCACGCCAATCCAGTTTAGTTGGGTGCCTCGCTGTTGAGCTTTTTTCTGAAAGTTCTCGGTGATCATCTTGGTTAATACCGAACGCGGCACAAACTCCAGCGCCTGGTTTGAAAGCAAAGACTCGCTGGACTTGTCAGGTTGAGCGTCCTGCTCTCTTATAGCATCTGTGTTGGGTTTGCCCAGCTTATTCGGGCGGGCTTCAGTTGGCCCGGAAATCGTCCGCATGCGTTCATCTGTGTCTTTTCTTCGCTCTTCCAGGCTGGCATCTTCGGGCTTGCCGGTGGTGGCTAAAAAATCGCTCAAACCACGTTTGTTTATAAAATTGCTCATTTCGCTGCTGATCTGTCCGACTATTTTGGATGGCAGCGGATCGAGCCAATCCTGGATTTGCTTGGGGGGCTCGCCCAACTTTACTGCTCTGATGCCTCCGTAAACCAGGTTCAAGACGGCATCTTCGTCGTAGGGATAGGGTGTTTGGTTTGACTTGACTGGTGTTGGCCCGCGGTAGATGCTGTAAGAATATTGAATATCCTTGGCGCTGACCGGGATGCCGTCGCGCGAGCGTGTGCTGATTTCCTGGTTTTGGATGACATCCCGCAGATCGACACACTGGCGAATGCGCTCAAAGCCTTCAATCAAGACACTGCCGTACTGGCTGTTGGAATTGGAGCCGGGTTTTTCTTTGCCGGTTCGAATTTCTTTGGTTTGGGGTCCAATGACCCGCGCACTACCGTCTGGTTTCTCGAAGACAACTGCGCTGTCCAACTCCACAATTACAATACCTGGGCCGCCTATTTGGATCATGGGCGATTTCTGGTACTCTTCCGCCACTTTTCCGTGCCGGATGTGGATCGTATTGTAGGATTCGCCAAAAGCCGCCTGGCGAATGAAAGTATGGGCCACACTTTCTTCTTTTTCGAAAATATCCGCCAGATAGATGGCGGCCACACGCTGCATCAGCCAGAAGGGTAAATAGAGTGCCAGCAAATGGCGTATCACGGTCATATTAAAAAAGATTGTATAAATAATCTTCACACCGGTAATTAATGTATTTTGCGAGTCATTATTCGCTAATCCATTAACCCAATTTTGCACCAATTTGGGATATTCGGCCGCGGGAAAAGCTGTGAAGGCAAATAAAAGCCAGATGAGAATAAAGACTACGCCGATGACCATGGAGCGCAGCAGGGCTGCCGGGTGATTAAAAGCAAAAAGCTGGTTGATAAGCCTGTCGATGGTATTCATGACCAGGGTTGCAACGTTTTTTAGCCCGGGGCGGGATGGTGGCCGACCTGGTTGGCGGCTCATTCTGATGGACCTCGAAGATTCCTGAGCCGGCTATAAATTTTTAAGAGATCGCGCAGCTGGTTGTTCTGACGCTTCATCAGCTCTGGATTTTTCTGGATGCTTCGGAATGTGGCGTGTACTAACAGTTCAAGCGCATGCTTCGGGCTGGAAGAGGCTTGCTGTGATATTTCCCGGCTGGCATTCATCGCAAAGTCTTTTAAGCCAGCTTGCACCCCGGTTTCTTCGTGTAGCTTGCGATCGAGATCCACCTGCTCCCGTTCCTTCTGGGCGTTTTTTAGCCAGCGGGTTGTCCACTCGTTGATGAGTTGATCTTCAACTTCGGGTATAAAAAACAACTTTTTAATCGTAACGCTTTTTATCTCGAGACCCATTTCATTTAGTTTGCCGAATTCCTGGCTTTCCATCTTCTTAAGCAAGTTTTCGGCTGCCTCGCTATTGTTTTCGCTGAGCAAGCGCTGGTATTCTTGTTCCCGGCCTTTATTCTCGAGAATAACCTGACCAAATTCATCCAAAATTAGTACCTGCCGACTGGTCAGGCGTTTTTTGATCATTTCGTTTATAAATTGGATGGCGGTATCAGGACGGTTCTCACTTTTTTCAAATAATTCAATCAGCCGAAACTTTCCGAGGTATTCCCGCCAGATGTCTGCTGCCATTCTTGCGGGCAGAGTATTCCAGACCGGGTGGTCCAAATTGACTTCGCGGATCATACTGTCGCGAATGGAAGCTTCGGTGCTGTGAAGATTAAAGCCAAAGCGAGTATTGCCTTCACCCTGAGTTGACTTGATCCGAAAAACAATCGAGATGGATGCCAAAACGGTTATACCATCGCGAGTCATGGCGCGGGTGGCATCGGCGCGTTCTTTGATGCCTTTAATTTTATCTTCCCATTCCTTGAGCTTAATTTCTTCGGACGCGTTGTTTCTTTGAGTGTTTTTAAGATCTGTCACCAATTTTTTGATGGCTTTGTAATCCTGGTCATTTTCGTAGTCTTTAAAAGGGTCGTCGGCTTCAAGAGGCCCCAGGCTTTGTGTCAGGGTATGCAGATCGGCTGTTGCGGCAATATATTCATCAGGTTTTGTGAAGTGGACGCCTGGGCCAATCGTGCGGGTGAAGCGTCCGGCTGTGCGTAAAATGGCGGCGCTGGCACTGTCGAGCCAGACGACACCCGCACCTTTCTTCTTGGTTTCTTCATCGTTTGCATGTGTGAAGCCATTTTCGATGAAAATGGCCGGACCATGAATTCCCATAAGGTAGACCACCAGTCGTTCAATAACTTTCACGCGATCCTGGATCCGGTTTACTGGCAGGACAAATTGGGCGAAGAAGGCCATCCAGAAGAGCATTCCAACTACAAAAATTGCTATATCGATAATTATTGCAAGACTTTGGTCGGTTTGAGGATCGAAATAGCGCATTAAAAACCCGGCAACCACATAGGCAAACAGAAAAGCCCCTGCGCGGATCAATTTTTTAAAGATGGGCTGTGTGAAAATGCTTTTATCTTCTTCCATTGATTTGATTCTATATCAAAACTGAAAAAAAGGGAAAGCAAAGTCCGCAGGGTATAATCTGTGCCTATGTTAACATTCCGTACTGAGTTTCACTGTCACAGTATTTATTCCAAAGATAGTCTGGCAAAGCCCCATGCGCTGATAATGGCAGCTCGCCGCAAAGGAATAGACCGGTTAATTATCACGGATCATAATTCCATTGGCGGTGCTTTGGAGGCTAAAAAGCTGGCGCCCGAACTGGTCATTGTGGGGGAGGAGATTATGACCACGCGCGGTGAACTGTTGGCGGCATTTGTAAGTGAAGAGCTGCCCAGTGGGCTTGAACCGTTGGAAGCCATCCGGCGCCTGCGCGTGCAGGGAGCCTTCATTAGCGTTTCGCACCCCTTCGATGATTTTCGTAGTGGTCATTGGGCTCTGCCTGACTTGCTTGAAATTGCCCCGCTTGTAGATGCGATTGAAATATTTAATGCTCGCTGCATGGATATGCGGCCCAACCATGCAGCCCGCGAATTCGCCTACGCGTATAACCTGGCGGGTACTGTCGGTTCGGATGCCCATACTGCGCTTGAAGTGGGACGCGCAACTCAGCTGCTGGCAGAATTTTCTGATGCGGATGGCCTGAGAACGGTGATCCGTAGCGCCCAGGAAACTGTGCGGCTCTCGTCGCCATTCATCCATCTGGCATCTCGTTATGCAACCACGCTCAAAAAGCTGGGCCTGGTTGCGAGACCCGCTATGAAAAAGCATGGTTGAGAGCCATGGAAGAAGTCCGCTCAGGGCTTGAAAGCCGGAAACAAGCCGGGTTGTGACGATGGGGGGCTGAGATGGTTTGGAGTAGATTGGGCCTGCGAATTGGCCGTATCCAAGGTTCGCCCAGACAGAAAAAGCTAGATTGACTGTAAAGAGACTCGCTAAGGAGTCTCTTTTTTGTTTCTACTTTGACATTGCCAGATTAAGTGTCTGTTCGATCAACTGGCGGAAATTACTTACTGCTATCCAGAGTTGGATATTAACCATCACAAGCATTGCCAGTAAATCTACGTAGATCGATGGGCTTCCCGGCACACCGCACCACTTGCCGGGCAAATCTTTGATTGGCACACGCAGCCATCCTCGCAGCAAAATCAGCCGGGCGATCTCCTACCAGATCATGAAGATACCCGAGCTTGGGCATCGCAGTTATCCGAAAATTTGACATTCTTAAGATAAATACCCTTTTTTTGTTGAGAAATGGAGCTAATGGTACTAATGTCCCATCAAAAAACAGGTAAATGGCATTCTCTAAGCTAATAACAGGCGTAACTTTTGGTTTTTGTAATCGACAGTATGGTGTAGAGGCTATATGTTGAAAAACTTTTTTCAGTTTGATGTAAATCGAAGCAAAGCGCTTGTTGCCGGATATGTTGTTCCAGACGCATCACGCTGTGTTCAGTGTGGAATTTGTTCATACAATTGTCCGATCAGCATTGATGTTCGCCATCATGCCTGGCAGGGCACGCCCATCGAAAACAGCCAGTGTTTAACGTGTGGGGAATGTGTGGCACGCTGTCCACGGGGTGTATTACGTTTTGAACGTACCAACTTATTTGTGGGAGCCTGATTTGACTAATTATGTGATCGTTGGTACGGGTGTGACTGGGATTGGTGCAGCTGAATCCATTCGCAGTGTGGATAAAAACGCTTCGATTACTTTCATTGGGGATGACCCGCATGGTTATTATTCACGTCCGGGGCTGGCGTACTGCCTGACCGGGGAAGTTGACGAATCCCTGATATTCGCTTATCGCCCACAGGATTTCAAGAACTTGAATGCGCATTTCTGCCGAGGTACTGTCATCCGTATCCACGATCAACAGCACCAGGTTGAGCTGAGCGACGGCAGATTTTTTTCCTTTGACCGTCTACTCCTGGCGGTTGGTTCCAATGCCATTCGCCTGAGCACGCCCGGGGCAAATTCGCTGGGTGTTGTCAAGCTCGACCACATGGATGATGCACGCCAGATTGTATCCCTATCCAGGCACGCTCGTACTGCAGTAGTGGTGGGTGGTGGTATTACCGCTCTCGAACTTGCCGAGGGCCTGGCGGCGCGCAAGGTAAAAGTTCACTTGCTTATTCGCACCGCTCGTTATTGGAGCAACGTGCTGGATCAGGTTGAATCGGAAATTATTGAGCACAGGCTGAAAGAACATGGGGTAACCATCCACTATCAAGCTTCCCTGGCCAATATTATTGATAAGGGTGGCAAGGTGGCTGGCGTTCGCCTGGAGAGCGGGGAACAGATTGCTTGTGATCTGGTTGCTTATGGAATTGGGGTTAAACCACGTCTGACACTCGCCAGGAATGCCGCCATCGCTTTTGAGCGTGGGATCCTGGTGGATGAGCGCATGTGCACGAATCTCCCAGATATTTTTGCTGCTGGTGACGTGGCTCAGGTTTACGACCCGGCTTCAAATCGTTCGGTAATTGAAAGTCTCTGGACTCCGGCCAAAGAGCAGGGTCGCGTGGCTGGTATGAACATGGCCGGGCAAACCAGGGCTTATCTTAAGCCAGTTCCGTTTAATGTAACCCGGTTGGCTGGGCTGACAACCACAATTATTGGTGTGGTCGGGTCGGGTCAGGATGGAGAGCCGTTTTTAATTGCGCGCGGCGATAGTGAAACCTGGCATGACATGCCTGATGCGATCATTGCCCAAAGTGGGTTTGATGTCAATCATCTACGTTTAATGGTTGGGAATAAAAATATCGTGGGTGCAATTGTCATGGGAGATCAGAAACTCTCTTCAGCCTTGCAAATCATCATCCGCGATAAGGTGGATATCACGCCAGTTCGTGAGCGACTAATTGCACCCAATGCGCCGATCGCTGATATTTTGGCGGATTTTTGGATGAAAGTACACGCAAACCCAATCAATTAATTTCGCAAGCAGCGCTCTTTACTATATCTTTTTAAATTCTTTGACGGTTGGCATAATTTAACGGATAAGCAGGCACCATGATAAATTTTACCGATATTTTCTGGTTCTTAGTGATTACTTCAAATCTGATCGTGCTTGCCATGCAATTAACAGTCCGGGTGGGGAAGAGATTAGCCCCAGGTGTTCAGCAGCTCACGCTATGGAGTACCCATGAATAATGCCCGTCTTGGATGTATTTCTCCAGTTGCTATTCTTGCCACCGTCGTAACAGCAGTATTTATCGCAGCCTCTGCGTTTTTTACTGGCAGTCAGTTGTTTACCGCGGGAGCGCTCAACGCCCAAACCGGAGGACTTATCAACGGGGTAGGTTCTCATGCTCAAATTGGCACTGATTGTGCCAAATGCCATCCATCTCCCTGGGATAAAGACACCATGGAAGATCGCTGCATGTCCTGCCATACCGATGTATCCACTCAGTTGGCTGACCCTACCAGCATTCATGGCGCTATGATGAATCGAAATTCGTTGACCTGCCGCGCTTGCCACCTTGAGCATCGTGGACAGTCAGCTTCGTTAACCAGTTTGCAGGTGGGTAAATTTCCGCATGATGCCACCGGGTATTCACTAAATTCACATCCGCAGCGTAGTGATGGCTTGGCTTTTACCTGCTCAGATTGTCACGGGACGGATATTACCCGGTTTGAGCAGGCTGTTTGCATTAGTTGTCACACGAAAATCGACAGCGCATTTGTGGACTTACATACCCAGGCCTATGGAAATGAATGTCGTAGATGTCATGATGGCCTGGAAACACTCAATAAAAATTTCAATCACAACCTGGTGGCTTTCAAGTTGGAAGGGAAGCACCAGGATCTTGTTTGTGAGAAATGCCATCAGAATGCCCGGATGGTTGCCGATTTCAAATCTGCGGCTACCGATTGTGCTACCTGTCACCTGAAAGATGATGTTCATAACGGACAGTTAGGCCAGGAATGTGCGGCCTGTCACACATCCCAGGCCTGGTCCCCAGCAACTTTTGATCATAATCTTTCTGATTTCAAGCTTGTTGGCAAGCATGCCGAAGTGACTTGTGTTGATTGCCATCAAAATAAAATCTTTAAGGGCACACCAACAGCGTGCTTTGCCTGCCATGAGAAGGATGATACCCATGCAGGTTCATTAGGCAAGGACTGCAGTACCTGCCATTCCACCAAGGATTGGACAGGAGCCGCTTTTGACCATAGTCTTTCTAATTTTAAATTAACTGGCTCACATACAAGCGTGTTGTGTGAAAAATGCCATATCAATAATGTCTTAAAGGGTACCCCGTCTGATTGTTTTGCCTGCCACCAAAAAGATGATGCGCACAAAGGATCTTTCGGAGAGAAATGCGATGTTTGTCATGCTACCCAGGCCTGGAAACCCGCTGATTTTGATCACAGCCTGGCGGCCTTCAAATTGACCGGCTCGCATACCGAAGTATTATGCGAGACTTGCCATGTTAATAATGTGTTTAAGGGCACGCCTTCCAATTGTGTAGCCTGTCACCAAAAAGATGATACTCATAAGGGCGGCCTGGGTCCGGATTGTGTTCTTTGCCATTCCACGCGAGCCTGGAAGCCCGCTTTTGACCATAATCTTTCGACTTTCAAATTGACTGGCGAGCATATCAATGTGTTGTGCGAAACCTGTCACATCAACAATGTCTTTAAAGGCACGCCATCCAATTGTTTTGCTTGTCACCAAAAAGATGATCAGCATAATGGCAGCCTGGGCCAGGATTGCGCTGGTTGTCATTCCACCCAAACCTGGAGTGGGGCCTCGTTTGATCATAATCTGGCGGCTTTTAAGCTGTCTGGGGCACATGCGAGTGTGCTCTGCGCAAAATGTCACATCAACAAAGTCTTCAAAGGCACGCCATCCAATTGCTTTGCCTGCCATCAACAAGATGATATGCACAACGGAACATTGGGCCAGGATTGTGCGGCTTGCCATACATCCGAAACCTGGAGCGGGGCTGTTTTTGACCACAACCTGGCAGCTTTCAAATTGACCGGTGCACATACGACTGTGCTGTGCGCTGTGTGTCATATGAACAACGTTTTCAAGGGTACGCCCTTGGGCTGTATTGGCTGTCACCAAAAAGATGACCATCACAATGGTAAGTTTGGACAGGACTGTGCCGTCTGCCATTCCACCGCAACCTGGAGTAGGACCTCATTTGATCATAATCTGGCAGCCTTTAAGCTGACTGGTGCGCATTCGATCGCGCAGTGTACTGCCTGCCATATCAACAATGTTTTCAAGGGTACGCCTCTCAATTGTGTTGCCTGTCATCAAAAAGACGACCACCATAATGGCAGCCTGGGCCAGGACTGTGCCTCCTGTCATACCACTCAAACCTGGAGTGGAGCAACGTTTGACCATAATCTGGCGGCCTTCAAGCTGACCGGGGCGCATACTACGGTGTTGTGCGCTACCTGCCACGTCAACAATGTCTTCAAGGGCACGCCCTCCAACTGCTTTGCCTGCCACCAGCAGGATGACCATCATAATGGTAGCCTGGGCCAGGATTGTGCATCCTGTCATACCACTCAAACATGGAGTGGGGCAGCGTTTGACCACAACCTGGCGGCCTTCAAGCTGAACGGTGCACATACCACAGTGTTGTGCGCCACCTGCCACGTCAACAATGTCTTCAAGGGCACGCCCTCCAACTGTTTTGGCTGCCACCAGCAGGATGACCATCATAATGGCAGCCTGGGTCAGGATTGTGCCTCCTGTCATACTACTCAAACCTGGAGTGGGGCAGCGTTTGACCACAACCTGGCGGCCTTCAAGCTGAATGGTGCGCATACCACGGTGTTGTGCGCCACCTGCCACGTCAACAATGTCTTTAAGGGCACGCCCTCCAACTGTTTTGGCTGCCACCAGCAGGATGACCATCATAATGGCAGCCTCGGCCAGGATTGTGCAGCCTGTCATACTACTCAAACCTGGAGTGGTGCAGCGTTTGACCACAACCTGGCGGCCTTCAAGCTGAATGGTGCGCATACCACGGTGTTGTGCGCCACCTGCCACGTCAACAATGTCTTCAAGGGCACGCCCTCCAACTGTTTTGGCTG
>CAINXK010000365.1 GCA_903854805.1 uncultured Anaerolineae bacterium | reverse complement strand
TCGCTAATTTTTCGAAAAAAGGTATCATATAGGTGGTTGATCGGCATGACTTCTCCTGGCAAAATGTTTTCTCGCAAAAACTACTTTACCAGATTTGTCTGCCGATCAACCTTCGCCTTTATCAAACTGTACGGTGGCTAGTTATATTACAGAAATTTACGATGTAAACGGAAAATATGATGGTTGGTCTGTATGGTATTCATCCGACAATGGTTCTATTTTTGAAATCAACATCGATCCTTTTACAGGTAAGTATGAGCAGATTCGATAGTTATCAGAAAAGAAGACGAACCAGGCTGGAAACCAGCCCGGATCGTCTCGAATTTGGGGGCACTTTCAGTATAGCACGCGCCCAGGCTGGCGCAAAACAAAAAATTTAAATTTTCCCTGGCTTACAACTTGCATGCAAAAGGATTCCATTGAACAGATATAAAGCCTCGCGCTGGCGGACATTGAGTTCGCTGGCTTTTCCAACCGGAGCGGTGCCGATCAATTACAATTACGACAAATTGAACCGGCTGACCAGCGCCACCTATTCCAGCGGCATGACTTACGCCTACAGCTACGATGCCGTGGGCAATCGCAAAAGCCAGACCCTCACCATCAATGGAACGGCAGCAACTACTCTGTACAACTATGATGCCGCCAACCGGCTAAGCAGTGTGGGTGGGGTAACTTATACCTACGACGGTAACGGCAACCTGCTTTCGGATAGCACAAACACCTATGCTCACGATGCCGCCAACCGATTGACAGGGGTTAGTAACCAAACTTCAGTGACCAGCTATGCCTATAATGGGTTGGGGGATCGACTTCAGGAAACCATAGGAGTACTGACCACCAGGTTTACGACGGATCTGGCGGCTGGCCTTTCCCAAACCATCTCCGATGGAGTCAACAACTATACCTACGGCCTGGGACGCATTGCGCAGACCAACGCCACTTCCACCGAGTATTTCCTGGGAGATGCCTTGGGCAGTGTGCGCCAACTGGCCGATTCTAGTGGCACAGTAACTCTGACCAGAACTTACGATCCCTACGGTGTCGTGACCACATCCAACGGCGCCGGGCGGACGAGTTACGGATACACAAGTGAATTTCAGGGGGATTACAGTGAGTTGGTTTATTTGCGGGCGAGGCAATATTCACCAGCAACAGGGCGGTTTTTGACCAGGGATACGTGGGGAGGGGATGCAAATAGACCGGGGTCGTTCAATAGATGGAGTTATGTAGAAGCAAATCCAATAAGATATAGCGACCCAACCGGTTTATGTTCGACCTGTTTCGTTTTCTATTTTGCGGGAGCAGGAAATCGTGGAGATATAGATAAAGATTACAACTTATTTAACGATTTAAGTATCGGGGAACGAACTTTGTTGAATAAGTTAACCCCATACGCAACTGTTAAAGTGATTTATCCATACGAGAATGGCATCAGAAGTACAAGCAAAATTGAAGAAGTGCTAAAGGATTTCCCCAAGGGAATCCCTATCTTCAATGGTCTAAGCAAAGTAATTCCAGCGGCTTTAGGTTTGAATTCCCTCGGTTCATCTAAGGCTAATCAAACTTGGGAAGATCTGCTAGGCTATTGTCCATCTCAAGATGTTGTCGTTGACAATAGTCAAATCAAGATTACTTTGATTGGATATAGTGGAGGTTCACAGGTTGCCTACTCAACCGCCCAAGAATTAAGCAGCAGGCTTTTCATAGATAATTTAGTAGAAATTGCCCCAACGTATAGGGCATACAATCAGATGGCAAACATCGAAAATATATGGGAGCTAGTGGGGGAGAATGATGACATTGTCGACTTGGCCGATAGCTTATGGCACAATTACAATTCTGGCTACAGGGTTGAATACCACGATAATAGTTATTTGTATGGAAGTTATGAGACAGTTTATGATGAATCATTAGATATCTACAAACATGGCGCAAATCGTTGTAATATGCTCAACGTCCTGGGTAAGCCTTATGGGCATTCGGGTACGGGAGATTATTTCGATTTCAATACACCAACGAGTGGTACAGTTTGTAATGGTGTAAAAATACCGAACGTAACAACATCGTCAAGGGGGCAAGCTGTGGTGGATATGCTTGTCAATGTAATCGGTATAGGCCAGTAATCATGAAACCAAAGCAGCAAGTTGTTGCCTTTGTCTCTATCATTATAGTGGTCTTGATAAGCATGGTTTGTATAATACCTGGGATATCCCTGATCGAATTTTACAAAAATGAATCTCAATCTATTTCAAGATTCGACGTTTTGAATAAAGAACTTTTTAATCAGATACCAGCACCAAAAGGAGCTGTTGAAATTGAGCAATTCAGTACAGGGATAATTTCACCTTCTACAGAACATGGACGATATTTATCTACAAATTATCGGATATCGGAAAATAGCACATCAGAAATATTGAAATACTATGATGAATTCCTATTATCAAAGGGGTGGAAGGTGACTGTAACCTATAAAGACTATTATGTTTATTCGCATGGCACTGCCTGTGTTAATGTCAGTTTTTACGGAGACAAATACAGTCTTAACATTTGGTATGATTTCTGGAATCAGGAATTTAGTCCAATCAATCCGAATTCATGGTTGCTTAAGTTTCTCGAATTTGGTGAATCGACATTCGCCTTATGCCCTCCTTAGATTAAATATCGATTTTCAAACTTTTATCCGAAAATTTTTGCTGTTCATAAGCGTGCTGTCACCACCCATCGGTTTATAGTTGCTGATGTATGGTGTCCGGGGACGGGTTAAACGGGGGGAATTAAGCAGTTCCGGCTGAAATAAATGGACAGAGATACAGAGCTTATCAAACGGAAGCCAACCGTAGGAGAATCATTATGGGCAAAAAATTAGTTACACCAATACCCATTATCATGATATTCCTGGCTCTGTTCGTAACTGGTTGCGGTGATCCCAGAGACCAGGAACCGAGCCGCCCAATGGGTCATGGTAGTTATGGTGACATCCGCGGTTATGGCTTCGATCCAAAAACTATTCTTGCAGCGCTGGATCGAAACGATGGAGAAATATTCCAACCTCTTCCGGATTGGGGTTTGCAAGAAGCGGTTTTTCCACCCGGCTCTTTTGCATGGCAGCAGCAGGATTATCTACAGATTGCAGTTGCATTAAATCGTGTTGCCAGCCAGGATAGCCTTGAAGATTGGAGTGTATATGGAATTTATGCCCATACAGAATGCGCAAATACCCCTATCGGATTTGACATCTTCTCAATCACTTATTTCAAACTTGTTGGGAAACCGCTATGCTACACGGCAGATAGATATATTGCCTTTAGCAAAGGAAGCCGACTGGGCGGGAGGAGCAGATTTTCCACGGCCATTTCCATTTGGCTGGAAGAGCGTTAATCTGGAAAAACTTAAAGTCACTGCAAATGACGTTCTTCAACAATCAGAGGCAAATGGTGGAAAAGCGGCTAGATTGGCAGCCAACAATGTGTGCAGTATTACGATAACATTGAGGCCAAACACGGATGGTGATAGTTGGCAAGTCCATTATTATTCCACCACATTCCAGTTTAGTGTTTATCCATACTGAGGTGGGCGAGAAATCATCGGAACTGCAGCCCGTTTGCGCGCAAAGGCAGTTGTTTGACTGCTTTCTCCAATAGAAAAGACGAACCAAACTGGCAAGCAGCCCATATCATCATCCCGAATTATGGCGAATATTCTGCAAAAGATTCTCGAATAACAGCTCGACTTTTGCAGAACCTTGACAACTGAATAATCAAGCAGTGATCCAAGGGGTAGGAAACTCGGTACAATACAAGATAGGAACATCATTTTTGGAGGTGCCTATGTATCCCTTGGTGGAATTTCCAGAATTGGTACAGCATTATGCGCCATTTTTCGAAGATGTTTTCTCTGCCGAAGCGTTTATTGAGTTTGAGCGCTATATTAGCGGGCTGATTGTGTCTGAGAACAAAACGATAGATGGGATCAACCGCTTGTTCGTGGTAGAGAGCCGCAATCAGAGTTCATTAAATCGCTTGCTAACAGAAAGTCCATTCAGCCTGGAAGATTTGAATGGTGCTCGTTTGAATGTGTTGAACAGTTTGCCGAGTACCCAGATGAAACCAAGAGGTGTCTTCAGCCTGGATGATACTTTGTTGAGCCATTACGGGCAAGATTTCGAGAAAATTGCCAATCTTTGGGATCATGTCAGCGGCAGCTATGTTTGGGCACACGACCTGGTAACGATCCATTATAGTGATGATGAGACAGATTATCCGGTGACATTCAAACTCTGGGAGCCGGTGGAATTGGATAAATTGGAGTGTGGCATGCGAGCAGCCAACATTCCAATCAAAGCAGAGAAAGAAGCGCTCAAACAAACCAATCCCCGAAAGTGGCGTGGATATCTGCTGGGCGTCTGGCGGCGACGCGAAAAGAAATACCCGGAATTACGCGAACTATACGATAGCAAGCTCATCATTGCTCAGAAGCTACTGCAAGAATGGGTCCAAACCCATCCGGGTGAGGAACGTCCGGTCACCTTCGATAGTTGGTTCACTCAACCTGCTTTCTGTCAATTTCTTGATCAAACTCTGCACTTACCGTATGTTGGCACTTTGGCAGAAGGTGATCAGGTCGTCTTGAGTACAGGCACCAAAACCCTGAAAGATTTTGCCGATCATCTCAAGCAAGAACACCTGGATGCTATTCAGCGCAAGGCTAAGCCTGTCTTTCATAAGATCGGCGTCCCTTACAAAGGAAAACACGAAACCTACTACAGTTACTGGAATACGCACCATATCCATAATTTTGGCAAACAACGCCTGGTCATCAATTATTCCCAGGCTGACCTGAAGGACAACCCAACTTTTTTCATCAGCGACCGCTTGAATTGGCAGGCTGCTGGCATCACCCGGATACGACGTCATCGCTGGCCGGTAGAGGTCTATCACGAGGAAGGCAAGGAAGAAGGTCTGGACCAGTATGAGATACGGGACTTCAATGCTATTCAACGTCATATTGCGTTAGTTGCCGTGGTCTACAGCTTACTACGTGCCAGCCAATACGACCCTGTTCTTCACAATCGACTTCAGAGCCAACTCAAGATGAAGCTTGAGGATAACCCAGCCGCTTGGCGTCGCGCCTCGCAAGCACAATCTTTGTGGTGCCTTGGCCTATTTGTCAGCGCAGGTTTAACTCAAGGGCAGTCTTTGCAACAACTCCTGCTGCCTTTGATGCGTGCGATGTACAAATCCTGATCAAACCCGCTGATGGTGGTTGCTGCCTCATCTGCTATGACCAAGGTGAGGAAAAATTTGTGTTGTCCATGGTCAGCCACCAAGCCAAGAAGCACCCTGCCAGGCCTGCTTGAACGTTCTGTTTTTCAAGCTGCAAAAGTCGAGTTACAGGTTATTGATTTGACGGATTGACCTTTTCCATCGCGTAATGATAGCCTCCACGCAAATTCCAATTTGTCAGGAGACTATGTTTTCTCACCAGACTCGAGAACGGATACCCGAATCAACGGATTGGCGTTGACGTAGGAGTGTCCGGGGTATCATCGAGAAATCACACATTTTCCTCCAACTAGTATAGTTAGAGTAAAATTAGCGAATGGCAACCTTCTCACGTCAGGATATTGTCGATGGTTTAAAGCGGTTGGGTGAACTGGCCGCCGGGCGAGGAATTCATATCCAGCTTACGTTGGTGGGTGGCGCGGCGATGGTCCTTGGTTTTGACGCCCGGCAATCCACCCGCGACGTGGATGTGATTATTCTTGCTCCAAAAGAAGCCCGCTTAGTCCGCAAACTGGCCCGAATGGTCGCGGAGGAGAAAGATTGGCCGGAAGACTGGCTCAATGACGGCGCAAAAGGATATCTGGTTGGCCTCAGCAGTGGCATGCCCTTATTCAGCGCGCTGGGAATTGACGCGCAGGCTCCCTCTCTTTATCAATTGCTGGCAATGAAGCTCTCGGCCTGGCGGGATGATGTGGATATTTCAGATGCCCGCCGCCTGTTGAAAGAAGTACTGGTCAAAAGCCAGACAAGCGATGAAATCTGGCAGCAGATCGAACCTTATTTGGTGCCGGGTGACGAGTTGACCGCACAATACGCTTTTCAAGACCTATGGGAGGCGCTTCATGGAAACGCTTGAACAGATGGCGGAAGCCGCCTTGGCGCGCGATTCTTTGCGATTGCGCAGCCTGGTGCAAGATTGGGTGCGCTCGGGTATCCCAACCGAGAGTCTGCCCTGCCCAAAAACCGCGGAAGCGAACATCCTGGCCGTGTCCGCGGCGTTAGCGGAACTGCTCGCTCTGCGCCAGGGACAGCTCCCGCCTGCCTGGACACAGGAAATCGGGGCATTGGCCGAACCTTTTTTCTTGGTGGCGTCAGCCGCCAGCATGAAGCACCTGCGAGCCTTATGCGAAGCGCAATCCCCGGAGCCGCTGCGCAAACGCCGATTGTATGCGCCGCCGCATTTTTTGGAATTCGCTTGAGCTTCCATTTTCCCAGACCTTTCAGCGTCAGGGCTGTTGCAAATGCAGTTCCCTGGCGCTGTTCTTTTCGCGACCTACATTCATCGCCTGAAACTCTCTCGCCACTGTGTTATCGTAAATCCGCACATACCCCAGCGTAGTCTCCACGGACTTATGCTCTACAATTTCTTTCACTGCCCATACCGATATGCTCGCGTTGATCAGCAGTGTCGCCGCAGTTTGGCGTAACTCGTGGGGGTGATATATGTGCTCAGATGTACAAAGAAGATGATAGCATCCCAGCAAATACCATTTGTCAGGAGACTATCATGCACCCCGAAATCGAAAGTTTCAAAAGCTGGCTCACCTGCCATTACCCGACCAGAAGCATAAGCGTTCACTACGCCAGTGCCCTGGTGCTCTTTTTTGCCTGGATATCCAAGCCACCCGCAGACATCACCGCGCAGGCAGTGTATGCAGCGGTATAACCATGAGACGTCTTGCCTGAGCCGCCCGACATTGTCACAACGCCAAATGGGTCGTACGACTTCACCAGGATCACCGCGCCCATCAGGCTGGTTTCTACCGAGGTGCATCGCCCGGTCACACCATTCTGTCTGCGCGGTAACTCTTCGCAGAGATAAGCAAACCCTCGATATGCCATAAGGCAATTTTGTGGTCAGATATATTTCGTCAACGGGCATTATTTTCCTGGTAAATCTTTATGCCAGGGATATATTTAAAATCCTTGAGATTGTATGTGTATAAAACTGCATCGTGCCGAAGGGTTGTAGCGGCGATCAGGGCATCTGGCAGACTCAGGTGATGACTCAAAACATATTTGCCCATCAATTCGACGAAAATAGCTGAAATTTCGGGGTCAAGTTCCACCTGCCTGAGCGCTGTCAGCCGTTTCTGGATTTTTACAAGTTCTGTCTTGTCTCTTGCACCAAAATATAATTCTGCGCTGGTAATAACGCTTATCGACAATTCAGCCAGACCAATTTGGCGCAGTTCATGCTTAACTGTTTCGTTATCCTTGAAAAGCTCAATCAGGATATTGGTGTCGCACAGAATCATAAGCGCTCAGGCCAGGCCTGTTTTCTCAGACTTTCCTGCGAAATATCACGCCCGGCCCAAATTCCGGCCAATTCAAAAAAATCAGCGGCGGTTTTTTCAGCTTCGGATGTTGCAGGCAGGTTGGCCCGGCTGATATTGTCAACATAGTCAAGGGTTTTGAGAAACTTGAGCAATGTGTCAGCTTTTTTGCGATTGCGCACGCGAATGATAATTTGCTCCATGGCATCTCCTCTTTCATATTATACAGCGAGTTTATTTGAATTTGTGAAACAAGCCTGAGCGCTCCGGTTGGACAATTGGGTGAGTATAATGGGACTATGAGAAGAACCACGGGCAAACCACCGTTGAGAAAAGGCGTACAAGTACCTGAATCTTACCGGGTGCCGGGCGCAGGTTTCAGCGCTTATGGTTATACCGCTGCATTTTTGGGGGGATTCAGATGTAAATCCAAAACTACTGGTACCCATACCACTGGATGCATTGACCACCCCATAAGGATCGTAGGATTTTGTCAGCGTTATAGCCCCTATGGCGTCGGCCAGTTGGCGCACACTGCCCAAGGCATCACCCATGAAATACTCTGTCGAAGCGGCATTGGTCTGCGCAATGCGTCCAATATCCACTGGCTGTTGAGCTATCCACTCGCACTCGTTTCGGCTTCAAGTCGTATACCCGCAGAGTTCGTTGGTTGAGTTCAGTTTCAAACGCTTTCCATTTCTCGGCATTCGCCAGTTCATCCAGCGCGATGCCCAACCGGTCGTCGCTCAATTCTGAAGCTCGAACATTCTGACCGGTATTAATTTCCAGTATATGGGGTCGCTTTTCGACCCACGGCTGTACTTGGTTTAGTTGGTGATCACCTTCTGACAATATATGGCTCATCCAAACCGTTTTCGTCCAACCAAAGCTCGTTCCTTGCCAGTTGCCATGTGACAAAAATTGCTGATCCAGAAGTTCTGGTATCCCAATTTTCTTGCCTTGTGCTAGCAAAACGGGTATGTCGTCCAATTGCTCTGTTGTTACCTGTAGATTATCTGCCATGCAGATAGCTTATCGCATTTTTCAAAACACGTCAAAATTTGACCGAACCATGAATACCGAACCGCACCCTGGTAGATTTCCCCGAACCTTTTTTTAATCGAAAACGCTATTCTCTACAATTTCCCCGTCTAGGACGACTGCACCGCGCAGCACCAGTGCGTTGTTGATGATTGCGCCTTTGCCAATTTTCGCGCCTGTTTCGATCATTACATTCGGGCCGAGTGTGCAGCCCCAGGCGATCTCCACACCGGGTTCCACCAGGCAAGGTGGAATGACCAGTACTCCGTCTTGCTGCCACTGCCTGAGGTCGGCTTTTTCCTGGGCCAGGAAGTGCAGGTTCAGCGCCAGCAGGTCGCTGGCATCGGTCACAGTCTGACGTCCGGAGAGCATTTCGCCATGCAGCCCTTGTGTCTCAGTAATCAACATTTGCATGGCCTCCTGCAGTTCAAGTTCGCCGCGCCGCGATGGTTTGACAAGCGACAGAAAGCCCAAAAAACGCTGGCTGAACCCATACAGTGGGATACTGGCAACCTCCGAGAGTGCTGAATCCAGCGCAGGTTTTTCTACGATGCGCTGGATGATTTCCCCGTCCCAATCGACCATGCCCATGCTGGTCAATTTCTCTTTGGGTACGCGGATCAAGGCCAGCAGCCCAGCCTGTCCTTGTTCTAGCAGCGAGCGAAAATGGCGCACAAAAGTAGACGCTTCATCCGGGCTGACAAGGTTGTCGCAGGCTGAAAGCACAAAGTCAGCCTGGATACAGGGCGCTGCACAGCTCAGGGCGTGGGCAGCGCCTTTGCGTTCTGCCTGCCAGGCAAGCGTCACATTTTTATCAGCTGCAAAATAATTGTGCAGTTCGTGGTCTTGTGGGTGGGCTACAACGATAAATTCATGCAGACCGGCCTGTTTAAGTAAATCCATGACGCGCGCGATCATCGGTTTCCCGGCGACCGGCATCATGGCTTTCGAACGTTCCAGGGTGAGCGGATGCAGGCGCGAACCTTTTCCGGCTGCCAGAATGACTGCTTGCATGTTTATTTCTCCACTACCAGGCCCTGATGGGCAATTGTCAGTTTGAAGATGCGGGCTTCAGCCAGCTTGTTTTCATCAGCCAGGTTCTGCCAGGTGCGCACCAGGTCTGCCTCAGCGCCTGGCGCAACCAGTGCAAATGCCGATCCGCCGCCCCCTGCGCCAGTCAGCTTTGCGCCGAGCGCTCCGGTTTTGATGGCGGTTTCGATAAAAAGATTGTTTGCCCAGCCTGCGCCATCTTCAAACCCGCAGTAAAGCATCATTTCATCGACAATATGATGATTTTCGCTCATCAGGCTGCCAAAGGTTGCCAGGTCATTTTCTAGCAGGGCGATCTTGCCTTTCCAGGCACATTCCCAGGCGGTGCTCATGAACCGCACCATGGGGGGCATTGGCCCGCCGCTTGCCTGCCATTTGGCATGTTCCCGCAGGTACTGCGGGCGCAATCTTCCGTGCACATCCCCCGAATCGTGGCGCAAGCCGGTTGAAACGGCCACAAAACTGAGTGCGGGTGCAAACGCATCCAGCCGTTCGTAGGTGGCATAGGGTTCTTTCTGGATCGTGTTTTGCAATAATTTGCCGCGGTAATCTACATACGCCAGACCGCCAAAGAGCGGGACGTAGCGATCGGCGTACCCGGCTGTGATGCTCAGCTCCCTGGCTTCAACCCGCTGGGCCAGCTCTGAAAGTACATAATCATTATGAATGTGGCGGTTCAGGTCATACTGCTCACGCAGCGCAGCCAGGGTCAAAAGTACCAATAACGATGAACCGCCCATGCCGCTCTGACGTGGAACGTCACTTCGAACCTTGAGCGAGAAACCATTTTCGCTCAATTTTTGAAGAAATTCAGGGCTGTAAACCGACAAACGGTTGATCGCCCCTTTCAAGAGGTCGTATTCACCGTTGTAGGCCAGCGGCAGGTCGGCAGCAGCATGCGGAAAATGCGCGGGGACTGTCAGAGCATCAGTCTGTTCCAGGATGATCTCGTTCGCAGATTCGATGCTGGCATGCGCGCGGATCTCGATGGCGGCAGACAGCACGCCAAAATCGCCCTCATTGGCATCGCCTGGGTTGCCGAGGATATTGATTCGCCCGGGGATATTGAGTCGAATTTTCATGGTTTTATCGATAGCTGGCAGTGACCGGGGTCACTGCTGCGAAGGTTCTTCCTCGGCATCCGGTGGAAGCAGTTCCGCGATCACCCTTTCTACAATTTCATCTGGTTCAAGCGCAGCATTCAGTGTTAGAGCATCTACTGGTTCTTCCAACGCCATAAAATGGCTGCTGCGCGGTTGCATCCGCTGCAGCAGCATAGTCTGACTGTTCTTCAGGTAGACAAACCTCACGCGGGTGGGGTCATCTATCAGCTGCTGCCGGTATTTCTGTTTCAACGCTGAACAGGCAAGCCCTGCCAGCTGGTTAGTCTGTAGTGCACCTGTGGCAAGCTTTGCGAGCGCTGAAAACCAGGCAGACCTGTCTTCATCGGTCAGTGGGGCGCCCTGGCTCATCTTGGCGATATTTTCTGCGGGGTGAAAATTATCAGCATCGTAAAATGACCAGGCCAACTTGCCGGTCAGCTTATTTGCGACGGTGGCTTTACCACAACCTGAGACACCCATGCTGATCATCACCATACTGAACTCAATTCAAGGTTGAAGAAATTAACGGTTCCAGGGTGCGCTGCACGGAATACAAACGGCGATAAAGTCCATCCTTGATTTTCAGCAGTTCCGTGTGTGTGCCAACTTCGCGGATGGTCTTTTCGTCCAGCACGATGATTTTGTCAGCACTGCGCACCGTGGAAAGCCGGTGTGCAATGATAATCGTCGTGCGTCCTTTCATCAATCTCTCCAGGGCTTGCTGGATAAGCAGTTCGGTTTCTGTATCTACCGACGATGTGGCTTCATCCAGGATTAATATCGGCGCATTTTTTAATACAGCCCGGGCGATTGAGATACGTTGTTTTTGACCTCCGGATAGCTTCACACCGCGCTCGCCGATCATGGTATCGTAACCTTCGGGCATCTGTTCAATAAAAGCATGCGCGTTGGCGGTCTGTGCGGCGGCCACCATTTCGGCATCGCTGGCACCCGGACGTCCAAACAGGATGTTCTCGCGGATGCTGCCATAAAACAGAAATACATCCTGCAGCACAATGCTGATTTGCTGCCTGAGGCTGTCCAGTGTGTAGTCGCGAATATTTTGCCCGTCCAGGGTGATTGTGCCTGCGGACACATCATAAAAGCGTGGGATCAGGCTGACGAGCGTGGATTTTCCGACGCCGGTTGGTCCGACCAGGGCAACAACCGAACGCGCCGGAATATCCAGGCTGACATTTTCCAAAACAAGGTTATCCGGAGTGTAAGCGAAGCTGACATCTCTCAGGTTGATTTCACCGCGCGCCCGGCCAGATATCACCAATGCTCCCGGAACAGTGTGAGGCTCTTCATCCTCTGCCAGCAGCCCAGCCACCCGGTCGGCGCCTGCCAGCGAGCTCTGGATCGCCTCCCAGGCGCTCGACAGGTTGCGCACCGGGGTATAAAACATTTCCAGGTATAGAAAAAAAGCGACCAGGTCTGAGATCGGCAGGATGCCTTGCAGGGCCAGCTGTCCGCCAAAATAGATCACAATTAATGTACCCAGTGAGGATGTGAAATCCACGAATGGCTGGAAGGTTGCCATCAGTTTGAGCGCGCGCAGGTTGGATTTGTAATAGCTGTCGATGCGCTGGTCGATGCGCACGGCTTCTTCGTTTTCACGTGTAAACGCTTTGATCTCGCGGATGCCGGACAGGTTATCGTTCAGCATGGCGTTGAGATCGCCCAATTCTTTCTGCCGGTTTCGAAAGGCCGGGCGCACGCGCTTGGCGTAGATTTGCAATGAAAACAAGACCAGCGGGATCGGGATGGTGCTGAGCAGGGTCAGCTTCCAATTCAGGCTTAATAGCACGACCGTGACGCCCACAAATGTGATCACATTTACGATGATATCTGGTAGGGCATGCGCGATCAATTGCTCAAACAGGTCGGTGTCATTGATGACATGTGACATTAACTGCCCGATCTGTTTATCTTCATAATAGCGCAGAGACAGCCGTTGCAAGTGTTCATAAATATATTTGCGCACATCAGCAACCACGCCCCAGCCCGCCAGGTGGGCCAGGTAGGAACGTAAAAATTGCAGACCGGCGCGCGCCACAAAGACAATCAACACGATCACAGTCAGTTGTGTTACCAGGCCCATGACGGCGATATTTGCGCCAGGCGCCGTGACTGCGCTCACCAGGACCTTGACTATCCACGGAATCAGCAGCTGTGCTGCCACCAGCAGCAGCATACTGCTGGCAGTCACAGAAAGGGCCAGCTTGTACTTTTTGGCGTATGTAAAAATTAGCTGAAAAGGTTTCAAAATTAGCTCCAATAAATGCTTAATATTCTGCTGATTATACTTCCCAGTCCGGCTCAAGCCGAAGCTCAACTCTGGTAAACTTGTTATCAAACCTGTTGGTTGCTGACCATCCGGATTTGGATTTCGAATGATATCCGATGATGGGGTTGGATGCTGTTAGTTTTTTCATTCCCAGGCCAATCCATGCCATCCAATTGGGAGTAACTGCTGCTGTTTTAGGATTGGAATTAAATTTATCGTTCTTGTTTACCTGGTGAGAATATTTATGTGGAATTCAAAGCTGTACCGGCAAGTACGCAGCCGTATGGGAATGCTTACAACTGGCGGTGAGTGGGCAATGGCGTTGCCAGGCGAAAGCCGCCGAAACCTGTCAATGTTCTGGTTTGACGGTTTATTTGCCGCCGCCAGCGATACCATCCCAATTAATTATTTAACCCTCTACTTGCTGGCCCTGGGCGCGACCAGTTCGCAGGTTGGTTTGTATACAGCCCTGACCAGCCTGGCAGCTGCGGCTTGCCTGCTGCCAGGCGCGCTGCTGGTGGAACGCTTTGGACACCGCAAAGAGATCACTGTCTGGTTTGGGGGTATGCTGGCGCGTATTGCGCTGCTGCTGCTGGCTCTGCTGCCCTTCGGTTTTAGTGGTCAAACACTCATCTGGGTTGTGATCCTGCTAACCGTGCTGCGCAGCGCAGTCGGGAACCTGGCTTTCCCGGCCTGGATGTCTATTACTGGCGATCTTGTGCCCATGGCCGGGCGCGGACGATATTTTGGAGCACGCAACCTGGTTATGGTGGTCGCCGGCATCATTATGACCTACCTTGTGGGTGAATTTATCACCCGGGTTGGCTCTCCTCAGGGTTACCAGCTATCCCTGGTGCTGGCTTTTGTTGTTGGTATGCTCTCCACGTATTTCTTTTCACGCATCAAGGATCATAAGGCTGAACAACCGGTTCAAAGTTCCCTATCAGTTTCTCTGCCGGAAATCTGGAAAGATTTACGCGCATCACCAGTCTTCCTCTCGTTTTGTTTGGCATCTGCGCTCTGGAATTTTTTCATCAATGTCGCCGGACCGTTTTTCAATGTCTACATGGTCCAGAATTTGAAATTTACTGCGGCCATGGTGGGCCTTGCGGCAGTCTCTACGAATGTTTCGAAAATATTCATCCAGCGAAAGGTTGGCGAACTATCTGACCGGTGGGGTCCCGGAAAAGTACAGATGGTTTGTATGTTTTTAATCCCGATTCTGCCCCTGATCTGGATATTTGTCACTCGCTTGTGGCATGTCGTGGTATTAAATATTTTGGCCGGTGTCTTGTGGGGCGCATTTGAATTGGTATCGTTTAATTTCCTGCTTCAATTAACGCCCGATCTGCAGCGGGCGCGTTACTCCGCCATTTTTCAAATTGTTGTAACGGTGGCACTTGGAGCAGGGGCTGTCTTGGGCAGCAGCATCATCCTGTGGTTGGGTTATACCTGGTTGTTTTTGGTCTCTGCGATCGGACGGATTGTGGCAGCCCTATTCTTTGTAAGGTTGATCCGCAGCCTTACGAGACAGGGTCCTGATAGCCGGATCAATACGGTGGGCTCATCCCAGGTCTAATAACAGCTTGGGACCATGAAAATTCGAGTTTTTTCTGACCGGCCCCTCGGCTTTGCTTTCCGCCAACCTGATTTTTGCTGCGCGGCGAGTGCTAACCAATGGTTTGCCCGGCATCGGGATTGTTGAAGCGCGATTTTCGCTTTAGCACCCACAAAAACCTCTTTTTCCCTGTGCCAGGGAGCCAACTTTGTAGTGTGGCTTGTCTCGTGTGTTATTATAAATTCGGATAATCGCAAATATCAAGGTTGGGTATAGAAAACCTGGTGATAAAATCTCCAAAATGAATCATTATGACTTTTGTGTTACCTGGTGTTGGGAATTTGACGCTGATTTTGTGCGCCTGCTTGAATCTGCCTGTCAGGCGCTGGGCATGTCTGTTCTGCAAGTTACCCCAGAATCTCTGAGCGCAGTGCTTTCCGAGTTGGAAGCCGGGCGGCTCAGGTTCTCTGCCTTTCTTGATCGGACCGAGCATGAAGCACCCTACGGACCGGTTCAAAAATGGGCAAAAGAAAATATGGCTTATCAGATCAATCCAAAAGACGTGGCCGATTGGGCTGAAGACAAGGCCACCATGCACGTTGAGTTGATCAGCGCCGGGCTGTTTACTCCCTTTACGATCATTCTGCCTCCTTGCAGTGAACAACCTTATCTTCCGGCCATCGATCTCAGTAATTTAGGTGGTGACTTCGTGATCAAACCAAGTTACGGTGGCGGCGGCCAGGGTGTTGTTATGGCAGCCACCTCTTTCGAACAGGTCATGGCCCAGCGCACAGAATTCCCTCACTTGAAGTATTTGTTGCAAAAAACCATCACCCCACAGAAACTGAATGGGCGCGACGCGTGGTTCCGGGTCATCTACTGTGATGGCCAACTTTACCCATGTTGGTGGGATACCAATACGCATATCTATCAGTGCATAAGCACTCAAGATGAAACCGATTTTGGGCTGGACATGCTTCGCGACATCACTGCGCGCATCGCGGTTTTGTGCCGTTTGGGTTTTTTCTCGACCGAAATTGCTTTTAGTTCCGAGCAGCAGTGGGTGGTCATCGATTATGTTAATGATCAGATTGATATGCGGCTCCAATCCAAGGCTATGGATGGTGTTCCTGACACAGTCGTGGAAAAGATTTGCCAGAGCCTGGCCTCGCTGATCAAAAGACAAAGTTGAAGAATTGGTTGGCTTTTCAAAGTTTCACACTGACAGTACTATTTCCTTGGGTGGGTTGGCGTGCTAGAATATATTGTAGTAATTTGCCGCTATTTATTATATAAAACAGGGAGGCTGTTATGCCGGATTTTAGACGTGCCCCAAAGTTAATAATGGCTCCGAAGGTGTTGGCAATTGATTTCCGCCCATCTGCCGTACCAGATGCCTGGTTTCGCTGCCAGATCCTGATCGAGCAATACATCGCTGCCATGCGGCAGGCAAGTAAAAATACGCTGGTTTACCAGCTGGTAAACACGCTGCATGTGGCGAAATACCCGCTGCTGTTGGATGGCCGCCAATATAATAATTTGACCTGGGCCCAGGCCAGGTCCGATGATACCAAGGCCTTCCGTGACCCGCATGGGAATTATATGCTGGCAGATTATCAGCGCATTATTCAGGATTTCAATCTTGTCCAGCAGGTGATTGACCATGAAATCGACGAAGTCTGGATGTTTGGCGGCCCGTATTTCGGCTTTTACGAAAGCCGCATGGTCGGGGAATCAGCCTTCTGGTGCAATGGCCCGGGGATTGAAGCCAACTGCCGCCGTTTCGTGATCATGGGTTACAACTATGAACGCAGTGTCAAAGAGATGGTGCATGATTTTGGCCATCGTGCCGAGAGCATCCTTTCCAGGCAGTTTGGCTCGCAAAGTTATCTGCAACTATTGTATTCAGCGCAGCCGCCAGTCAGCGCGGCCATGCCAATTCCAAAGAATGACTTTGAACGCTTTCTATTAACGAATGGCAGCGTTCATCGAAAACCAGGTGGTGAAGACTATGGACAGGATGAAACTGCCTGGGTGACTGCCATGAAACCAGCCTGGTTTCCGCTGACTGTGGACCCTAACAAAGCGAAATAGAGTCAGAAACTTGTTTTTTGGTTCTACTCGCCGGCATCCAGATGCGGATATTAACCAGCGTACCCACTAAAAATTATTCCCCTCTATCTGGAAGTGTTCCATCTGCCGGATTTGCTCAAGCATGCCTTCTATGCTTAATAGCGTTGGCTCCCCCCGTACAGGGTGCCTTGTGAGTGTACAGGGATAAAGAGGCTTTTTGTGGATACTTGGAGCGTGATTTCCGCTCCAAGTATCCACTTACCGCGCAGCAAAAATCAGCATGGCGAAAAGCAAAAACCTGGCTAGCAGTGAGTAAAAGCGTATTTTTTAATGGTATGTCATTTGATTGAGGTTTGATGAATAGTAAAAGAATAGTCCTATTGCTGGTCAGTACAGGTTTTTGGCTGCATGCCTGTGCCACAACAGAAATCGAATCCCGCCTGACAGTTGCTCCACCTGAGGCCACTGAACAAAATACCCAAACACTGCCAGCCAGCCCGGCGCCCACTGCAACCCGAACACCCGATCCGAGCCCTACCCTGGCTGAACCCCTAACCCCCACACCCACAGCACTTCCCAGTGCCACCATCACCCCGCAGCCAACCGCCAGCCCGATTCCAACATCTGCCATCTTGCGCGGGGTTGTCATTCCTGATAAGGTCAGCTGCCGGTACGGCCCTGGGGCCATGTATCTGTATCTTTATGGA
>CAINXK010000364.1 GCA_903854805.1 uncultured Anaerolineae bacterium | reverse complement strand
TCATGGTTGAGAAACTCAATCAGCCGGAAGGCGAAGGAACAAACCCATACGCGCCATCACTCGCATCTCTGGATACATTGGTTCAATCCTTGCTGGTGGGACAGTCCGCAACGTCTACACTGGTGCCGCCAACGACTGAGCTAGCTGCGCCTGTCGGCAAGACAGGAGTTTGGATCACCAATCTTGGCAAGTTAACTCTCAAGCAAAGCGGCCCTGAGATCACTGGCAGCATGGATGGATATGGCGATTTTAAGCGGCAGGATTTGTTTCAGGGAACCTCTAATGGCGATACCGCCAGCTTGAATTCACAGATGTTGGGCGATTTGAACCTGGTATTTTCGGGAAACACATTCAAAACTGTGCAGGGCAGCCGAGTTTCCTTCTGCGGTATTCGTGCCAGCGAATCAAATGAACTTCCGCCGGGCTGTGGTTTTAGTGGAACCTGGGTTCTCTCGGCCAATAACTTTTTTCCTGGAGAAAGCAAAATCATTATGAAGCAAGTGGCTGGCAATGTGATGGGTGGGTTTTACGATGGAAAAGGCAACGTTTTTGACAAGCTTTCCGGTCAGATCTATTGGGGAAAGGGCTGGGGCGTGAACGGGAAAAACTATACTGACCATACAGTCACACTGGTGATGAATTCATTTGAAACCGGGTTTGAATTCATCTATGATGATCTTTTTCAACTAAAGCTTTGCGCAGTTCGAGATGGATTGAACAGCGCTGATCTTGGGAATTTCACCTGTAATTTGTAGGGATGAAACTGCAAAACGAACACTTCACACATTTGCTGCTGCAAGGTGCGGCGTGCCGTGAACAGATGAAGTGTTTGCACGACTTTTGGATATTTTATACGTTGAAATTGACATGGAGAAAAAATGAAAAAAATACTATATTTGCTGCCTATACTTATTATTATGCTCGCCTGCTGCGCACAGCCTTCGCCAACTCAGGATGTGAGCAGCATCGTTAATGCTACTTTAACCGCGGTTGCTCAAAATAATCCACATGTGGTTGTGCTGCAACCGACCTTTGCGCCAGGCTCAACTCAGGTTGCGCCGCCTATTCAACCTACTGCGTCACTTTCTGCGCGCGATTTTATTCCACTGCAGGGAACGGTTACCGGAAAACTATCCTTTCCTTCTTCGTTTATTCCGGCCATGCGCATTGCCTTCTTTAGTCTCACAGATGGAAGTGTTAGTTATACCGATACAGGTATGAATCAAGGCACATATTCTATGGACCTGCCGGCAGGGAGTTATCATGTCATTGCATATCCTTATCGTGCGGGAATGGGAAAACCTCCGGCTGGTTCCCCAATAGCCGGCGCAGCCGGCGGATATACCCAATTTGTTCTCTGCGGTTTAACAGCAGCTTGCACCGACCACTCGCTCATCCCAATTACCGTCACAGTAGGTCAAACCGTTGTGGTTAGCCCTGGAGACTGGTATGCCCCCGAAGGCACGTTCCCGCCCATGCCAACCGATATTTCAACAACATGCTCTGCAAGTTGGTTTTTTACTTTTGATAATAAACAGCTTCCACTTGGCTCTTTTTGCCCTGAGCCAGTCAAAATTCTGGAAGCTGTGGGACAAGATTTTGAAGGTGGTCGGGCATATCGTTATGCACCCGACCCAACCTATACAGCCGATCAAAGGGGAACAGTATACATAATTTATAATGACGGAGAGTGGGTTACTTTTCCAGATGTTTGGGATGCGAGTCAACCTGCCAATGACCCAAGCCTTGTAGTTCCAAGTGGGCGTTATCAACCTGTTGATAGTATTGGCAAAGTTTGGCGTGAAAATGTAGATGTTCGCAATCGCCTTGGATGGGCATACGAACCTCAAAGTAAGTTTTTAGGGAGATTCCAAACCTATTCAGTGCAATCCGGCATGCCCAGTGGTGATACGCATTTTTTCTTTATCGATCATGGCAAGTGGGGAAAAGTATTGTTACTTAATTCGGTGGATATGGGCCCTAACAAGTGGGAAATAGCAGGAAATTATTAAGCGATATATCTTGCCGCCTGCGCGCTGCCGGTTTCAGCATTGGATGCGACTGGCCCATTCTTTCCACAAAGCAATTGACGGGAAGCCTGGGCCCGCCGACATGTTGAGAAACTTGTCCGCGCTGATGAAGTCTTTAGCGCTATGGGCATTATTCAGGAATAGGTCCGTTTTCCTCGATATAGAAAACTCCCCGTGTTTTGTTAGCACGGGGAGTTTGTTTTGCGTATAAAAGATATTTTAGAGATTAAGCCGCTTGCGGTTGAGCCAGGACCGGCCTGAATTTATACCCGTATACTATAATCCCACGTTCGTCGCCGTCGTTGCGCATTTTCCGTGTGACCATTTCCACAGGCATGCCAATTTCCACCGGTTGGTCGCCGAAATCGGTCAACTGGGCGGTTACCATCGGGCCTTCATCCAGCTTGACGATTGCAACTGTGTAGGGTGCATAGGCGTCGAAGCCAGTTGGGGCTTCGTAGATAGTGGTGTATGAGAATACTTCGCCCTTGCCGCTGAATGCGTAGAGGGTTTTGGCCTCGTCTCCGCAGTTGGGGCAGACATCGCGAGGCGGGAAGATCTTATAGTCGCAGTGTGGGCAGACCTCGCCGACAAGACCATAACGTTGTTGTTTCAATCGCCAGTGGCGCGCAATTTCCATGATATTACTCCTTGTTATTTGTTCTGGGCCTAATTTTATCCAGCAGCACTATCAAGAACTATCAAAGAGCTATCTTTTCATATATGTCGGTTGAGACTCGCATAAATTTGGATTGACTGCTTGTTAAAAAATCAAAAGACAGACAATGGTCTGCCTTTTGAAAAGGTATAAGCTGCGCTAATTTATTTTTTCAAGGATATGGCACACGGCTGTGGATGCCGGCCCACCTAGTGACTGGATCAGCCCGTAATGTGCCCCGTTTAGCTGGTTCCGACCGGCACTGCCACGCAGTTGGTGGGTGGCTTCGACAGCCTGATATACCCCGGAAGCCCCACCTGCAAAGCCCCGCGCTTTGAGTCCACCCATTGTCGCACATGGGATTTTTCCTTTGAGAGAGATTGACCCATCTGCGGCCAGCTTCCAACCCTGTCCGCGTTCGGCAAAACCGGCAGCTTCCAGAGATAAAGCGGCATAGATGCTGAATGCATCGTGGTATTCAAAGAAATCCACCTGTTCGAGCGTGATGCCTGCTTTTTTGAGGGCCAGGGCGGTGGCGATTTGTGCAGATTGAAACCAGAGCATGTCCTGCCGGTCGTGTAGCGCCAGTGTGTCTGATGAACTGCCCGTCCCTGCGATCCTGACCAGTGGATGAGAGAATATTTGGGGCAGCAGATCCCGGCGGGTCAATAGTATGGCTGCTGCGCCATCTGCATTTGGAGCCACGTCAAACATGTTGACCGGCTCGCTAACCATTTCTGCCCGGGCGTACGATTCCGGTTTGATGGCTTTGCGAAACATGGCAAAGGGGTTGCCTGCACCGTTGGCGTGCGCAGTTACAGCAAAACCGGCGAAGCCATCGGTTGGTAGGTTATTTTCAAACATATATCGACGCATGATTAAAGCTGCTTGGGCTGTGGTGGTCAAGCCTTGCATGCCTTCATAGTCGCCATCTGTGGATGTAGAAGCGGCTGCTTCCACATCTGGACCAACTCTATCAGTAAATTTTTCCACCCCCAATACAAGCGCTACGTCAACCATTCCGCTGGCGATTGCGATTGAGGCCTGGCGCAGCGCTGCGGCACCGGATGCCCCGGCTGCTTCTACGCTGACTGCTTCAATACCAGTCAGCCCGGCATAATCTGCCAGCAGTGCACCCAGGTGGGCCTGGTTGGAGAGATTTAAGGATAGCATGTTCCCCACAAACAGTGCCTGTGGTTTCAGGCTGCCGCTGTCATCCAGGGCGGCCTTGATGGCTTTGTAGGCCAGCTCGCGCAAGGAAATATCCCAGTGTTCGCCGACCTCTGTTTGGCCAATTCCTGCAATGACGATATCTGTCATGTGTACTCCGTTTTTCGGTTGTGCTTACTTCATCGCCAGTTTGCCGCGGAAGCGTACATAGGAGGCATAATCGATTTCAGTACGCCGGGCGATGTAGGCCTGGGTACTGGTTGCACGGTTGCGGCGTTCCATCAGTTTGTCGGTGACGACGATATCGAATGCATCTGAACCGGCTCCGGATCCGAATGAGACCATTAGAATTCGATCACCCGGATTGGCTACATCCAGAACACCAGTGAGCCCAATCATGGCAGCCCCGGCGTATGTGTTACCGATGACAGGCACGAGTAAACCTGGGGCGATTTGGTCCATCGTAAACCCTAACTGGCTGGCTACCTTCTGAGGAAACTTGGTATTCGGCTGGTGGAAGACTGCCCATTGGTAATCGCCTGGGCGGGTGCCAGCAGCTTGCATCAGCGCGGTGGCAGCTTCGGTGATATGTTTGAAATAGGCTGGCTCGCCGGTGAATCGCATGCCATGTTCTGGATATTTTTGATATTCTCGCCGCCAGAAGTCTGGTGTGTCAGTAACATATGAATAAGATGCATTAATGATTGCGAGTGATTCTTCTGCCGGGCCGATGATATAGGCCGCGCCGCCTGCCCCAGCTGTATATTCGAGCGCATCGCCAGGTTTTCCCTGGGCAGTATCCATACCAACTGCCATGGCGTAATGAGCCATGCCTGAACCAACCAGTCCCATCGCGGCGACCAGAGCTTCCGTGCCGGCTTTACAGGCAAATTCCCAATCAGCAGCCTGCGTGTTGGGCACTGCTCCAATGGCCTCTGCGACCAGCGTGGAGGTGGGTTTGACTGCGTATGGATGCG
This sequence comes from uncultured Anaerolineae bacterium, assembly GCA_903854805.1. The sequence continues at coordinate 1,436 of CAINXK010000364.1, read as the reverse complement.
ATTCCGATCCGACCCATACGGCACGCAATTCCACTGGATCGATTTGGGCGCGAGCCATGGCGTTGCGCGCCGCTTCAATGGACATGGTGATCACGTCTTCATCCAGGCCAGGAACCGCTTTTTCTTTTATAGGCAGGCCACCTTTGCCCCCTGTCCATACACGCGCCACTTCTTTAGCGGGCAGGCGATAACGGGGGACATAGGCGCCGTAACCAACGATGCCAACGGGCTTATTTGGTTTCAGCAGGGTGCTGGATGTTTGAGAATTGGGAGTTGTCATCGAAACCTTCCTGACTTGTTTTTGATGTAAATGGTGTTGAGTGGCTTGGGCGTGATGATCTTCATGGTATCTGTCCGAGCAGTCTGCGCGCTTCGTTTGGATCACTCCAACTGACCATGTCGATATCCAAATCGTTGATCATTTCAAAATCGGGGCGCCACATTTCGCCCATAATTACGGCCACCCCGGCGCGATGGATTTCCTCAACGTCACGAGGGCGAACAATTCCATAGCTGAGACTGATGGCATCGGCCTGAGTATATTTTAAAAATTCTGAATATGCAGCCAGGCGGCCATTGATCAGAGCGCGTGTGGTCAATTTTGGGTATGTTTTTTTTATATCAAGTAGTTCTACGTGATCCCAAGAAATTAGCATGACCTGTTCCCAAGCCTGGGTAACTTCCAGAGCAGATAACACGACTGTTGTCAGGCTTTTTTCAGGTTTAAAACCAACTTTAATGTCCAGTGACAAATAAACATTGTTCTCGCAAGCCCAGGCCAACACATCGTCTAGACGAGGTAGCGGCTCATGTTCGATACGAATGTCTTTCAGTTCGCTCCAGGGTATTGCGGAACACCAGCAACTATCTGGTAAGGAATAGTTGTGCCTAAGGAAGGCAACCCCATCCTGGCTGAGCTGTACATCAACCTCGAGCAGGTCCGCGCCAGAGTCTCGTCCCAGCTTGAGAGCAGTCCATGAATTTTCGGGCGCCAGGCCTTCTGCTCCGCGGTGTGATTCGACCAAAACCCGTCCAGTAATTGATTTTAGCAATTCAATTTTCATGATGGTGGCTGCCAGGTCAACATGGTATTTTTATTTGAAATTCTTCATTAATTCTTCAGCTCTATCTATTCGGACTTTTTTTTCAGCCACCATTGTTAATGCAATTTTCTCAATCATATCACCGGACGCTCCGGCAGCGATAGCCACCTGGCGAGCGTGCAGACTCATGTGTCCACGCTGAATGCCTTCGGTTGCCAGCGCGCGCAGGGCTGCCATATTTTGTGCCAGACCCACAGCGACGATAATTTCTGCTAATTCGGCTGCCGTTTTGACGCCCATCAATTTTAATGCAGCGCGTGCTGCCGGGTGGACCTTGGTAGCCCCGCCGATGATCCCGACTGCCATGGGCATTTCCAGGGTGCCCACCAAATC
>CAINXK010000363.1 GCA_903854805.1 uncultured Anaerolineae bacterium | reverse complement strand
GATTGGGAAGCCCACCCACGGGATGACCATGCTCCAGGCTTCCACGCAGCGTAGTCGATAAATACGTTCCTCGGGTTGAAATTGTTTGATCAGATCTTCGAGCGCATACTTTTGAGGCTTATTCACCAGGCCGTAGACTTCGACATCCCAGGGTGTAGTCTTGAACTTGCCGGCCATGGATGCCACACCACCCTTATCTGTGGTGAATTCGTAATAGTTGTTGTAATTAGTGATGTCATCAAATGTGTTTACCAGGTCTCCCAACTCGTCCGTTTTTTTGCTGAGAGCTGGGTTGGCTGGCGTGGGCAGTGCCGGACTGGCGGTCGCGGTGGCCTGGGGTGCGCAGGCCGCCAGGGCTATCGATCCGGCAATGAGCCCGGTGGCCTTGATAAAGTCGCGGCGCGATAGATAAGCCTGCTTTGTGGTGATTTCGGATGATTTGATCCCGGAAGATATGTATTTTTCTGTCATAATCGGACTCCTAGTAAACTATAATTATCCAAATGTTTATATGGGAAAGAATATCATAATAGTCTAAATATAATATTAATCTTGTAGCTTGTGCTGCACACATAAATCTTTGTATTTGCTAGTTTTATGTTCCTTGTGAAAGAACGCTGATGCTGGTATCGTTTGGCGATGATCTCAAACCAGATATGTGCAAAGCCGTTATGTCGTTGGTGAAGTACAGATTTCTGGGATCATGTGGCGATATAATGGCTTCAGTCTTTGCCTTGGACAGTCTGATTGTAAGCTGTCACTTACCCATGAAACACATTCAAATACTTAAAAACCATGAAACCAATCATACTGCATGCTGACGTTGTAATACCAATGACTACTGAAAATACGATCATTCCGGATGGGGCTGTCCTAGTCGGCTCGGATGGTCGCATCCATGCCGTTGGCCCGGCCGTGGATTTGTTGGCTGCCAACCCAGGTGTTGAAGTGAAGCGCCTCGTCGATCGATTGTTGATGCCGGGTTTGGTCAATGCTCATGCCCATTCAGGTCTCTTGCGTGGCACTGCCGAAGGTCTGCCCGTCTGGGAATGGCTGCAGCAGTTTATCGACCCGATGCATCGTGTCATTACCGCCCATGAAGCAGAGATCGCTTCCTATCTGTGCTATGCCGAAGCGCTGCTTTCAGGTACCACTACCATCGTGGATATGTGGCGGTTCATGCACGGCAGTGCCCAGGCTGCCGAAAAATTGGGTATTCGTGCCGTGCTGGTGCCTTATGTGGCCGAACATCCAGACCACAATTATTTTGAAACCCTTAACACCAACGAAGCCCTGATCCAGCAATGGCACGGTGGCGCAGACGGCCGTATCCAGGTCTGGGTTGGTCTTGAGCATATGTTTTATGCCTCGCCTGAAGCTTGGAAGCGTGCCATTGAAATGAGTCAGCGTTACCAGGTTGGTTTTCATACACATAGTAACGAAAGCCGCTTTGACGTGGATGAAACCCAGCGGCGTTATGGACAGCGACCGATCGAAGCCCTCAAGAATTTCGGTTTGCTAGAAGCGCCGCGTGTGTTATTGGCTCATTGTGTTTGGCTCTCGGATCACGAGATTGAGCTGTTGGCGCAGCACCGGGTTGGTGTAGCCCATAATCCCATCAGCAATATGAAGCTCGCCAGCGGTGCGGCGCGTGTCGTAGATATGCTGGCTAGCGGTATCGCTGTTGGGCTGGGGACTGACGGAGAAAAGGAAAATAATAACCTGGATATGTTTGAGGAGATGAAGGTCTCATCGCTGCTGGCGAAACTCTCCGGGCTTAACGCGGCTGCCCTGGATGCCTGGTCTGTTTGCCGGATGGCAACCATCGGTGGCGCGCGCGCCTTGGGGCTGGATTCTGAGGTTGGGTCAATTGAGATTGGTAAACAGGCTGATTTGATCGCGGTTCGCACAGATACACCGCGCATGACCCCCTTCCTGACCGGACCCGATGGCAACCTGCACCACAATCTGGTGCATGCGGTCCAGGGTGGTGATGTTGATATGACCATGGTTGCGGGCCAGATTGTTGTTGAAGGCGGTCAACTTGTCACCGCCGATCTGCGTTCATTGATTGACGCTGCGAACCTGGCCGTGCCAGACCTATTTCGCAGGCGTGCCGAATGGCTGGCCGCTTACAGACCGGTCAACGAGTTACGCGGCTAAGATCCAAAAATTCTTCGAAACGCTGGTGCGTGCGACTGCTTGGGTCGGTATGGTGCTAGCAAGCAGACTGGTTGAAGTTTTTTTGCAGGATTGATAAAGGAGAGAAATTATGAAGATCGCACTGAACGTTCTGGGTACTTTACTAGTATTAATGGGCATTATCTGGATATTACAGGGTGTCAATATTCTCCCGGGCAGCTTCATGACTGGGCAGATCAAATGGGCTTACAACGGGGCGATCAGTACTGCGCTTGGGGCAACTCTGCTGTTTGTTGCAAATCGCCGAAAAAAGGGATAATTGATCAGGTGAAAAAACACTTTCACTGAGACCCGCAGCTTGACCAGGGTCGGTCTTTCGCTCCACTGCCTGTTACTTTTTTAGGCATTAGAGAATTTTCGGTATGCTGCTTTTGCCCATCTATCCGGCTATCCGATTGTTTTTTGTGCAGATAGCGGCCAAAAACCAAAAAACTCGCCAAAAGTGGTGGTATTAATTGTTCTACAATGTGATATACTCGTTTGGCCCTATGAACAAGGGGCACACGCTTGGGACAATGTTTTGATATTCCGAATGATTGCCCGGTTTTACAATAATCGGGCATTTTTGTTGGCAAGTCTATGGGACGGCTCGCCCGTGAGGGCCAGCCGGTTGCCGTGCTAGAATCGGCACTACTTCGCAGGCAAGAAATTTGATGGAGTCATCAGAACGTTCCCTTTTCGGCGCGCATCCCGCGGGTTGCTCGCCATTTATTAACAGGAGTTTTGATGACAACCGAATTTTCTTCGTTTAACCTGCGCCCAGAGCTGGTGCAGGCAATTACTGCGCTTGGTTATGTGGAACCTACCCCTATCCAGGCTGGTATGATCCCGCTTATGTTGACCGGCGTTGATGTAATTGGCCAGGCTCAAACAGGCACCGGCAAAACCGCAGCTTTCGCTCTTCCCATCCTCAACAATTTACAACCCGGTAAACGCCTTCCTCAGGCGCTCGTCATGGCCCCAACCCGCGAACTCGCTTTGCAGGTGGCTGATGCGACGATTTCTTTTGGACAGTTCTGCAAAGTGCAGGTATTGGCCGTTTATGGTGGCGCGCCATATATTCGCCAAATCAACGAGCTGCGCCGTGGTGTGGATGTGGTGGTTGGCACTCCCGGCCGCCTGATCGACTTGCTGAACCGTGGCGTGCTTGATCTGAGCGCCATTCGCACGGTAGTGCTTGACGAAGCTGACGAGATGCTTTCGATGGGTTTCATCGAAGATATTGAAACCATCCTGGCAGACACCCCGGCCGGTCGCCAAACTGCGCTCTTTTCTGCTACTATGCCCACACCCATCCGCCGCCTGGCAGATAAATATATGCATAACCCGCAGTCGGTGACCATTGACCGCGAGCAAGTTACGGTGGCTGCCACCGAACAGCGCTATTACCTGGTTAATGAGCGCGAGAAAACTGCTGCATTAACCCGCTTGTTTGAAGTTGAAGAAATCTCATCCGCGTTGATCTTTGTGCGTACCCGGGCTGGGACCGGTGAATTGGCCAATGAGCTCTCCACACGCGGTTTCCCATCCGAAGTCCTTAATGGTGATTTGAATCAGGATGCCCGCGAGCGCACCCTCAACCGTTTCCGCGCCGGGCAGATCAAGGTCCTGGTAGCGACGGATGTTGCTGCGCGCGGTCTTGATATTGACGATATTTCACATGTCTTCAACTATGACTTGCCCGATGATGCTGAAATCTACGTTCACCGTATTGGCCGCACTGGCCGTGCCGGAAAGACTGGTATCGCCATTTCACTTGTGCCGGTCTTTGAAAAGCGTCGTGTAAAGGATATCGAACGTTTTACGCGCTCGAAACTGATCCAGGCAACGCTGCCTACTACCGAAGAAATTGTTGCTCGTCGCGAAGCTGAATTGACCAATCAGATCACTGTCTGGCTGGCACGCGGGCGCTGCAAGACAGAACGCATAATCGTTGAAAAACTTGTCGCGGATGGCGTTGACCCTCTCGATATCGCCGCTGTGGCCCTCAAGATCGCCCGCGGGGACGAGAAACAGCGCCCGATTGCTCCCATTACCGAGCTTAACGAGATCCGACCTGCCCGTCCTGTACGTGGTGGTGGTGTTCGCCGTGACTTTGCCGAGAAACGGCCTTATGCTGAAAAGCATGCTGTGACTGCCACTGAAAAACATAATCCTGAACGCCCGGCGCGCATCAAGAACCACGAAGGATTTCCCGGTGCCAAGTTTGGCGTAAAATCCAATGAACCTGGCATGGTGCGCCTGACGATGAGCATGGGTAAAGTGCACGGGATCCGTCCATCAGATGTGGTCGGCGCGATTGCTTATCATGCTGATATTCCTGGAAACACCATTGGCAAGATTTACATCGAAGATCAGCACACCCTGGTTGATGTGCCGGAACAGTTTGTCGGTCAGGTACTCGCCAAAGCCGGAAAGTATAGTATTCGCAAGCAGGCTTTCACGGTTGAAAAGGCCTGATCCCGTTCGATAAAGAAAATGTGAACAATGGTTAAGGGTTATACCGGGTTGGGTTTTGCTCGGTTGTGGCTCTTGGGCGGGTTATTCCGCAGTTGGTTTGCTCT
>CAINXK010000362.1 GCA_903854805.1 uncultured Anaerolineae bacterium | reverse complement strand
TTGACAATGTCAGATTACCCACGAGTTCTTCGTTTTGGCACATAACCATCCCGGTTCTGCTGCTCGGGTGATTAAAAATCGATGGTTTGCCCCCGCCGGTGGAGTTTTGCGCATGGCGGGCCTTTTTTGTGTAAAGAAGGTGTTTTTACGGAACCGGTTTGTTCTTTTGCTTGCCGTTGTTGGGTTTGTGTCCATCTGCTCGCTCCCAGGAATCTTTTGGGCTTTGCGTGCAGTGGGTTGGTAGGCGTGGACTGCCGCGGGTGCAGGCTGTAGGCCAAATCTATCTGAAAGATAAAAAGCTTGTGATCAAGGCTGCCGATTTGCAGAGTTTTGCACTCAGCCCACGTACTTTACTGGTTTGAACAAGCTCTGGTCAAATGATTGGATGCTCTGCGGACCCAGGCGGGTCAGCAGAGCCGTAACCTGTGCCAGGTCAGTGCGTAGTGTCGCAACGTCTACGCCGCGGCAGTTATTGGGCCACCTGGCCAGCTTTTCGTGGGCACGCGCAGAAATCTTGAGCGCGCCGGCATAATTGCCGCGTTGGATGTGCAGATAGGTCACTGCAGATTGCAGGATCGCCTGGTACAACTCGCGGATGGGGCCGGATTCATTGCGCCAGGCATCTTCCAGTGCTTCGTGCGCTTCAAAGTATTCACCCTTATTGAAAAGCAGCAGCCCAAGTTTGGCTGCCGGGTGTAGTGGTGCGGAACAATCGGGCTGGGGTGTTTGCAAGTGTGCTGGCCTCGCGGTTCACTAATGTTGGTTTCGGGTACAATAAATGCATTGTTATGAAGAAGCTTATCGAATCAAAAACAGCTGTTTTGGTCCTGGCGATTGCCGGGTTGATCGCCCTGGTCTTGCTTTCTGCGGCTCTGCGCGATATTTCTTTCCGCCCGCCTGAGCCGTTTTCATTTAACCTGGGTGGATTTTCCACAGTGGTCAGCTCCGGGCCAGGTATGCAAATTCCGATTTGGAAATATTTCCTATTCGGCGGTCTGCTGCTGTTGATTCTGACCGTGATCATGTTCTTTTTGGACCCGGAACTGCGCAAACGCATTCTGCTCAGATTGCTGCGTTTTGGGCTGGCCATGGCATTTTTTTGGCTGATTATAACCTACGCCTTTGACAACGGCGTTTTTCGAGATCTGCTGCGTTTGCCGGCTTCGGCGGGTGGTGGTGCGCCGTCAGCAAGCTCCCCGGCGGCTTCACCGGTATACGCTCCGCCACAGATCAGCCCCTGGCTGGTGTTTGCTGTCAGCTTTGTGATCGGGCTGGCCCTGGTGCTGCTCGGTTGGTTCATCTATGTTCGCCGCTTGAAACCGCGCGCCAGTCAGGCCAGGGATGAACTGGCGGGCATTGCGGCGGATGCATTGAATGAGCTGCGAGCCGGCCCAGATTGGGATGATGCCATCGTGCGGGCTTATATTCGCATGCATGAAGTGGTAGTCGCTGAGCGCGGCTTATTGCGCCAGCCCGGCAACACGCCCAGCGAATTTTCCCGACGTATGGAGCGGATTGGCCTGCCGGTCGACGCCGTCCGGACCCTGACACGCCTGTTTGAGGCAGTACGCTATGGCGGCAAGACATCCAGCCCGGCCGAGCGCGACCTGGCAGCAGCTGCTCTCAGTGCAATTTTGCATTACTGTGGGCGTAATTCATGAGCCGAAAAATTCAGATGGCGGGCTTGGTATTCCTGGCACTTCTGGCGGCCCTGGTTATTGCCTTTTTGCTGCGTGATGTGGTCGAGCAGCTAATTATTCGACCATTGGCGTACCTGGCCTGGTTGCTGGGCATCATCTACCCGTATATTCCCCAGCCGGTTGTCTGGCTGCTGTTTGTGGTCGTTATGATCTACAAGATACTCGGCAGCGTGGCGAGCAGGTTGGAGATTCCGGAACCCAAACCGCTGCGTTCCGCCCCAGTCCAGGGGCCGGTGGCCGAGTTAGCCATGCAGATTGAACGCAAGGAAGGTGGGGTTTACTTCAAGTGGCAAATTGCGCGCGCGTTAGGACGGCTGGCTCTGGATATGCAGGAACTACGCCAGCATATCCGCCGCCGCACTTTGGATTTCGATCAGGCCGGGCCGGATGGCACCGGATCTCACGCTGGCCTCACTCCACAGGTGCGGCGCTATCTTGAAGCCGGTTTGAATACCAGCTTTTCGGATTATCCGCTGCCATCCGGATTTAGCCTGCCGGGCTGGCTAAAATCTGAACATCAGACCCCCTTTGATGGTGATATTGGTCCAGTGATCGACTATCTCGAATCTGAAATGGAGAACGACAATGATCTCAGACGTCCGTGATGTGGCTGCGCTTGGCCGGAAGGTGATTGGTGAGGTGGAACGGGCTGTGGTCGGCAAGCATGAACTGCTTGAGACGGTGACCTGTTCCATTCTGGCAGCCGGGCATATCCTGTTTGAGGATTTCCCCGGGTTGGGTAAGACACTGATCGCGCGCAGTTTTGCGACTGCTCTTGGGCTGGATTTCAAGCGAATTCAGTTCACCCCCGACCTGCTGCCAGGCGACATCACTGGCGGCTATATCTTTAACCGTAACGAAAACCGCTTTGAACTGCGCAAGGGGCCGATCTTTACCAACCTGATCCTGGCCGACGAGATTAACCGTGCCTCGCCTAAAACCCAATCCGCCCTGTTGGAGGCCATGCAGGAAGCGCAGGTTACCCTAGAAGGCGAGACGTTGGCCCTGCCCGAGCCTTTTCAGGTGCTGGCAACCCAGAATCCGATCGAATACGAGGGCACCTTTCCGTTACCGGAAGCCCAACTTGACCGTTTCATGGTGAAGCTGACCGTTGGCTACCCCACCCTGGAAGAAGAAAAGGAGATCCTGCAGCGCCGCCGCAGCCGCCAGGTGGATGAAGTGAGGCTGCAGCCGGTTGCTTCAGCCGCAGAAGTGCTGGAAATGCGCAAGGTCATTGAGACCATCCACGTTGATGATGACCTGGAGCTGTATATAGCCAGGCTGGTGCACGAAACGCGAGCAGATCGGCGCGTGGCGGTCGGAGCTTCTCCGCGCGCCTCGCTGGCATTCCTGAAAATGGCCCGTGCCCGTGCGGCCCTGCAAGCCCGTGAATACATCCTGCCGGATGACATCAAGCAATTTGCCGTGCCTGTGCTCAGCCATCGTATGATCATGCAGCCCGAATACTGGATGGGTCGCCGCGTGGCCGAAGAAGTCATCGCGGATGTCTTAAATAAAGTGCCCGTGCCGGTCATCAAGGGCTTCTGACCCCTACACATCCATGTCGCGTATCCTCCTGCTCGGATTTCTGATTTTTGTTTTGCTGCTGGGTGGCCTGGCTTCGTTTCACCCAGGCTGGCTGGAGTTGGCGATTCCGCTGCTGGTTTACCTGCTGGCGGGATTTCTTTTTGCGTCAGCGCGGCTTGATTTGTCTGTTGAGCGCTTGATCTCTGACGAACGCGTTGCCCCTGGGCAACCCGTGACTGTCTCTCTGCGGATTACCAACCACGCTGCCTCCATCCGGGAACTGAGCTTGCTTGATCCCTTGCCGGAAAATAGCACTGTCACGATTGGTTCATCCCGCCGTCTGGTCTCGCTTAAAAAAGGCGAAACTCTACACTGGGAGTACACCTTTACATCCAAGCGGGGTTTTCATGCTTTCAGTATGTTGGAGGCCAGTGCCACAGATCTGTTTGGGCTGCTGACCGTCCGGCAGAGTCTGCCGACCAGTGGCCAGGTGCTGATTCTACCGGCAGCCCCGCGGGTACGCCGCCTGGCCATCCGCACGCGCGCTACCCGGGTGTATTCGGGCACGATCCCTGCCCACCAGGGCGGCCCCGGCGTGGATTTCTTTGGTGTGCGTGAGTACCAACCCGGCGATTCGTTGCACGCGGTAAACTGGCGCGTATCGGCTCGTTTCTCTTCGCGCTCTGGAGACGGCCGTGATTCGCAGACTCTATTTTCTAATGAATACGAGCAGGAGCGTGTGGCAGATGTTGGTATCATCCTGGATGCCCGCCGGCATGTCAACCAGTTGGGCGAGAATCTGACCATTTTTGATGGATCAATCCTGGCCAGCGCTTCGCTTTCCGATGCATTCCTGGCATCTGGCAACCGGGTCGGGCTGCTGATCTATGGGCAGTTCATCAACTGGAGCTTGCCTGGTTATGGCAAGCTCCAGCGTGAGCGCATTTTGCATGCTTTGGCGCGTGCAGTGCCAGGGGAGAGC
>CAINXK010000361.1 GCA_903854805.1 uncultured Anaerolineae bacterium | reverse complement strand
GTCACGGGGCTGCGGTGCGATCATGATCAGAAAGAAGGTGGAAATAATGAACAAAATACCTGCAACGTAGTAAACGCTGCGCAGTCCATAATGATCACCGATCCAACCGCCTGTGAAGGGACCGAGCACCATGCCCAGGTTAAAGGTGGCTGATGTGAGCGTAATGGCGCGTCCAACCGACCAGCTTCCACGGGCGGCAGTAACGTAACTATTTAAGGGTGATGTTACAAAAGCAGTAAAGCCATATAGCAAAAGCCCAACTACGAAAGTGGGCAGCCCGGGAGCCAGGGCCATGATCCCGGTGGCGCTGATGCCAAAAAGCCAGGCTGTGATAAGCATGGGGCGGCGGCCGATCCGGTCAGAAAGGTAACCAGCTGGGATGTGCGCGATCATCATGGCAAAACCGGCTGCTCCCAGGATGTAACCGATCATGACCGGGTTTGCGCCCAGTTGGGAAAGGTAGAAGGGTTGGAACATGTAAAACATGCCTTCCCCAATACCCCAGGTGAACAAGGCTGCCGCAAGCCACAATAATGATGGATTCATACACAGATTCTATGGACAAAATCAGCGGCGGCTTTGAAAACAGTCTGGCGCTGGGCATCACGTGTGATCACATGCCCCGAACCTTCAATCCATAGCATTTCTTTGTCGTGCTGAGCGGGCAGGTTGTCGTAAATATTCGGCATACTGTCGCTTAGCACGTAATCATCATCCTTCGAGTGGATCAGCAGAACAGGCACCTGTATCTGCGGAAGAGAAGTGCGCATTACGCCCAGCAGTTTGTTTAATTCTCCGACGCCGTGCAGCGGGTTTTGTGGGTAGGAAACATGTTCCAGATACGCTTCTTTATCGAACCAACCCGCGCCAGGTTCGCTGCTGCTGGTTTTGGGGATGAAAGGGGCCAGTTTGCTGAGCCATTCGATGTGTCTCAAGCGAGGATCATCTGGCAGTTTATAGGGGGTCGACATTGTCACGACACCCTTGACTGGTAAATAGCTGGCGACCGTCAGCGAGAGCACCCCACCCATTGAGAGCCCCATGATGACGATGGCATCAACACATCCGGCGAGCTGCGCATAACCGTCTTCCACTGAAGCCAACCAATCTTGATAGCTGTTTCTGAGCATATCTTCGGGTTGGGTGGCATGCCCAGCCAGGCGGATACCCAGCACCGTGAAGTGATGTTGCGTGTGCAAGTATTCACCCATCCAGCGCATTTCCTTGGGTGTGCCGGTGAATCCGTGTACTAGTAGCACGCCAATTTTCGAGCCGGGAAAGAAGAATGGTTCAGCCGTTGCGATGATTTTATTCATTGTCTCAATTACCGTGCTAAATTTTGCGCTTCTATTTGTAGAGAATGGAAGTCTGGTTGCTTGAATGAAAGAAAGGGTTGATTGTTTGAACAGGTTGGTTCTGAAAGAATCGCCCGCTTGCTTCAAGACATCCAGACAGGTTTATGTTTTTCAACTTCAAGAAAAATAGGACAGTCTTTGTCGTGTGCGCCGGGCAGGTAGCCTGCTGACATCAGGAATTCTTTTACAATTTCTCCTCCGGTAAAAACGAAGGTTTGTTTAAATAACCTGGTCCACTCATCCAGGTTGTTCTTTTGGTGGGCATCCAGCCAGTTTTTAAAAGACCCATGTTCCTTACGGATCGCCAGGATGCGGTTTGCATTGACAATGGCAGCATTGACCTTCAGTCGGTTGCGAATGATGCCGGCATCCGCCAGCAGCCTGGCGCGGTCGGTTTCATCATAAGCTGCTATTTTTTCAATGTTAAACCCATCGTAGGCGTGTTGAAAATTAGTGGCTTTTTTAAGGATGGTGATCCAGGATAATCCGGCCTGGTTGATCTCCAGGATCAAGCGCTCGAACAAACCGTTATCATCAACGATGGGAAAACCATATTGAGTATCGTGGTAACCACGGTTGAAAGTATCTTCTGGGTGGGTGTTGCAGTATTCGCAATAGGTGCTCATAAAATATTTGGCTATCCGACCGTTTGAAATTCCCGTTTCATATCGCTCATGCTTTCGGTGCCATTTTCAGTCACAACCATATTATCTTCAATCCGAACACCGTTTCGTTCTGTCAGATAGATGCCTGGCTCCACTGTGTAACACATGCCGGGTTCAAGGATTTGCATGTTATCACCGCGCATGTAGGGGTCTTCGTGACCTTCCATGCCAATTCCGTGCCCGGTGCGATGGTTAAAGTAAACTCCATAACCGGATTTTTCAATAACGTCGCGCGCTGCTTTGTCAACTGCGGCGCAGGCTGCGCCCGGTTTTCCGGCGGCTCGCCCGGCGGCGTTGGCTTCCTGCACAATTTGGTGGATCTTCTTGTATTCTGGATCCACCTCTCCGATGGCAAAGGTGCGGGTCAGGTCGGAGATATAACCTTCAAAAGCAGCGCCCCAATCGACCACCAGCATGTCGCCAGCTTGCAGTTTTCGGTCAGATGGCGCGGCGTGCGGGTTGGCGCTGTTGGGTCCACTGGAGACAATCGGCGAGAAGGGGATCTCGGGTGATGATCCATTCCGTAATAATTGAATGGTCAATTCAGCTGCGAGTTCTTTTTCACGCATACCAATCTTGATCTGGGGGATGCAGGCCTTGAGTGCATCCTGGGCGATGACAACCGCCCGGCGCATTTTGGCGATTTCAGCCGCATCCTTGGTGATGCGAAGGGCAGCCAGGGCAGTCGAAGCATCGGGGAAGCTGGCTTCAGGCGCGGCCTGTTGCATGAAACGATATTCCAGGATCCTTAAAGCGCGCGGTTCCACGCCGATGGCTTTATTCCCAATTCCCAGGGCCTGGATGCCTTTTTGGAAGGCTTTGATCCATTCGCCGGGCAGTTCGGGGTAAGGGAAAGCCTGCGCCTGGTAGGGCAGATGGCCGAGTTTGGGAGATTCCAATTCAGGCAGGATAATTGCCGGGTCTTTGCCAGGAGTTAAAAACATGACCACCGGGCGTTCCATCAAGTGGAAGCTGAGACCGGTGATATACGCCAGGGTTGGGCCTGGGTTGATAGCGACAGCTTCCAGTCCGGATGCGGCCATAGCGTTGTACAGTTTTTCAAGGCGGGGGTGGGTCATGAGAGTCTCCTGGCAAGGGTGAAAAGAAAATTTGGCAGTTTGGTAAAATGGTGGGGCGAGATGGATTAAAAAGATCGTGGTTGTTCCGGGTTATGAAAGCAAACTCTCTGGGTGGAGAACCAAAAAAAGCGTGCCTATCTTCCCGATATATCGATTTTACAAGCATGCACTCAACGGTATTTTTTCACAAAAAACTGTTCCACGATCCAATCCACCCCACCGGGGAAGTTGGCTTCAGCCCACAGCACCGGCCGAAACCACCAGGGAATGATCAGAGAGCGTCGCGGGCGCTTGGCCAGATCAACCACGCATTGAGCAACATATTTGGATGTCATGGCTGTCCAGGCCGGAACT
>CAINXK010000360.1 GCA_903854805.1 uncultured Anaerolineae bacterium | reverse complement strand
GGACCTTTGCCGGATTCATCCAAACCACCGGCAGCGTAGTCCAATCCTTCTCGAACTACTATGTGGCCGAATACCGCCAGTACGCGGGCTATGACGTGAGTCTCAAGACCGGACCGTACAATTTCGGCTTCCTCAACACCAAGCCTGATTGGGTTGAGCACTACCCCTACCAGGACGGCCTGCTGGTCTGGTACCTGGACAACTCATTCGTCGATAACAACGTTGGGGATAACTGCTTCTCCGGCCGCTGCGGTGGTTTGTTCCTGCCGGTAGATGCCCACCCCGCACTGATGATCCGCCCGGATAACGGCAAAGTCTGGCGCCCGCGCGTTCAGTCATATGACGCGACTTTTGGCCTGCAAAAGACCGATAAGATCTGCTTGCATGTCAACACCACCTTTGTCAGCTGCTACGGCGGTCTGAAGGGCAACCCGCTCTTTGACGATACCAAGAGCTACTGGGTGGCTCCGGATGCCTCGATTGGCAACTTCGGCTGGGCCAGCGTACAGCTGCCCGGTTACGGAGTCAAGATCCGTGTTGCCAGCCAGGGAGATAAACCCGGCGACGTAATGGAAGTCAAGGTCAACAACAAGTAAGCCGAACAGCAAGACAAGAGAAAAACAAAATCGAGTAGGGAGCGGCGGCTAGCCGCCGCTCCCTCTCACACCACCGGACATGCGGGTCCCCATCCGGCGGTTCACTGAAATCGGCACAGAAATTCTTACGCTGGATTTTTTTATGTCTCGTACCGGAGACGGCTCGACCCTCTGCACAATTCCCACAGGCTTCACCCGTTTCGCTTGTACAGCAGTGTCTCTATCTGAGACTTTCGGTCTTCCTTGTTCATCCCACGAACTGCTCATCTTACTCTTCCTTTCAGTGTTCAGCCCTTCCCAGTAGTTATTTCTCACACTGGTACTATGGCCTCGGCTGACCCCTGCCGTCTCAACCTGGGATCACTGTCAGGATTACTTGAAAGCCGGACGACAGGTCTCCCCAGGTAAGAACATTGGCTTTCCCTGCACGCTCGCCACATTTACTGCACCAGCCCTTGATTGCTCTGGGCTTTGTTGTCATTTGCCAACTCGCCCGGCTGATACAGCCTCAGATGTGGTTCGTGTTCCTCAAGCCGCAGGTTTGCTTTCGGCTTCATCCAGAACCTGCCTCGCGGCAACGCCCTTGCCTTCCGCTAATGGTTGGCGCAATCAGCCTCCACAAAAGTCTTTCAATTTCTAGTCAATGCCCATGCTGAGCGCACAAAAAACGAATAACCGCAATAGGGTTATTCGTTCAAATCATCTTGGAAAACCTGGGTTATCCCTTAGCCAGGTTGAGAAAAACGTCTTCCAACGTCGGCTCACCCTTTTGTAAAGAGCTGATTTTGACATTGCCCAGCTCAAGCATCTTTTTGATTTCGCGCTCACCCACCTGAGGCTCAACGATCACACGTAAATGATCACCTGTCAGCCCATATCGCTGGACACCCTTGGCTCCAGCAAGCGCATTCAACCCGTCCAGCAGGGCACTCGTATAGATCTCCCAGACATCTCCCTGAACAAGCTTTTGCTTCAAGGCCATAGGCGTATCCATGGCCAATAATTTCCCATCACGCATGACCCCCACCCGGCCGCAGTATTCAGCCTCATCCATATAATGCGTGGTGACCAGGATGGTTACACCTTCGGCTGCCAGGTCATAGATCAAATCCCAAAACAGACGCCGGGCAGTGGGATCAACCCCACTGGTGGGCTCATCCAAAAACAAGAGCCTCGGGCTGTGCACAAGAGCTATCCCTAACGCCAGTCGCTGGCGCCAACCGGCAGAAAGCTCCCGGGTCAGCTTGGTTGCGTGCCCATCCAAACCTACATGAGCCAGGGTTGCATTAATACTGGCTTTTTTAGTGATGCCATACACACCACCGTAAAACTGGAGATTCTCCCAGACGGTAAGATCATCATAAATGGCAAACTTTTGCGACATGTAGCCCACCCGCGCCCGCACCTGTTCAGTTTGGCGGTAAGCATCATAGCCCAAGACAGTCGCGCTGCCCTCGTTGGGCGATAGCAACCCGAGCAACATTCGGATGGTAGTCGTTTTTCCCGATCCATTCGGACCCAGGTAGCCCACAATCTCACCGGGATTAATCTCAAATGAGACATGGTCCACTGCTACAAAATCGCCAAAACGGCGGGTAAGGTTTTCCACAAGCACAACTGGCAGAGTCATTTCATTCTCCAGAACTTGCTCAAAGCCTGTTTCAGGCTCCGGCTTCCAAAACAGCTTTCAAACGGTCAAGGTTGGCTTCCATCTGGCTCTTAACCTGGTTTGCAAGCAAGCCTTCGGCCAGTTTGAACATACCACCCGGTTCAGCATGGGCCTTCAGAAGCACCCGGGCACCGGTGCCCGCAGGTTTCAGCGTGATCAAACCATGCACCTGCATGGGGCCAGCACTGCCCTTATAACCAAATTTCACCGGGGGCTCGAACTCTGTAATTTCCAACAGACCATCTATCTTGCGCCCAAGCATCTCACCTTTTGTGCTGAATTTTGAACCTACCCCAACCGGACCGGTCGCAACAGGTTTGATCTCAGCCAACATGGATTGCCAGCGCGGCAGGTTCAAAGGATTGGAAAGAAACGCAAAGGCTGCCTCAACAGGCCGGTCAATTAATGTGCCGATCTCAAAATCGATCATATCAGGCTCCTTATCAGCGTCAATCATCCTGCTCGGATAAAGCAATGAATACATCTTCCAGCACAGCTGGCACCGGTCGCGCGTCCAAAAACTTGCCACCACCAGCCGGAATGGATTTCTTCAAACCCTGGATCACTGCGCTGGCCTGAAGAGGCTTGACCCGAATATGGAGGCGATCTCCAAATGCGCGCACATCCTCCACCCCGGCTTCACGAGCCGTGATCTGTTTGAGCAGCGGCAGCGGCGCGCCGCGCAATTCAACGATACGTTCATCCAACATGCTGCGCAGCTGTCCAGGCGTACCCTCGGCAATAAGCTGACCATGTTTCAAAAAACCCACACGATGACAACGAGCAGCTTCATCCATATAGGGGGTGGAAATGATGACTGCAAAACCGTCAGATCCATCTGCCACAACCAGCTTGATCAATAACTGCCAGAAATCCTGGCGTGTCACCGGATCAACCCCCGTGGTCGGCTCATCGAGCAGCAGCACTCGCGGGCGGGTCACCAGGGCCGAGGCCAGCCCCAGCTTCTGCTTCATACCGCCCGAAAGCTGCCCGGCGTAACGATCCTTGAACGCCGCCAGACCGACGAAATCAAGAATTTCCATACAGCGTGGCTGCCATTCTTGTGACTTAAGACCACGCACCTCGGCAAAAAAGCGGATGTTTTCCAGCACGGTCAGATCCTCGTACAGCGAAAAACGCTGCGAGAGGTAACCGATGTTCATGCGAACCTGCTCGATCTGTTTTTTAACATCGTAACCACAGATCGAGGCTTCCCCAGAATCGAGGCTGAGCGCGCCAACCAGCAGCCGCAAAGTGGTGGTTTTTCCGGCTCCATCCGCCCCAACCAGGCCGTAAATCTCTCCGGCTGGAATATTGAGGTTTAGCCCTCTGACAGCCGCTACAGAACCAAATGATTTATGAAGGTCATTCGCTAGTATCATTATTTATTGTCCTGACAGGCAGACCCGGAAACGCCGGTGCGTAATTTGTTGACACCATCTTTGATACTCAGGTCCATTTCCGCAAACTCACTGCCGTTAAAAAACGCGGAACAAGACCGGTGAAATATTCTAACTGTACGGACAAATTATTTAAAAGTCACATCTGCCGGCATGCCAGGCTTAAGCTGGCCTTTCGGGTCTTCAACTCCCAGCTTGATGGCAAACACTGTACTCTTGCGTCCTTCAGCCGTCTGCACATTCCGCGGAGTAAATTCAGCTTTGTCAGAAATTTCGATGACACTGGCTTTGAATATTTCGCCAGAGAAAGAGTCGACAGTTACATCCACCGATTGACCAAGGCTGATTTCACCATAGCGGTCCTCAGCAACGTAAACAGTCAGGGTCAAATCTGTGAGCCGGCCAAGAGTGAAAACAATCGACCCAGGATTGACCACTTCGCCCGGTTCAACATTTCTGGAGAGGATGACCCCATCCGCAGGAGCCGCGACAATCAGTTTCGCCATTTGAGCGTCGATCAGTTTGAGATTGGCTTCAGCCTGGTTGATGGCAATTTTAGCCTGCGCAGCAGCAGCTGTAACCTGGTCCAAGCTTTTTTGGGCTGAGGTAACCTTGGGCGAAAGCACCCCGGTCTGCATGGCACGCATACGATCTGCGATGGTATCACTACGTTCCTGGGCCACTTGAAGCTTGGCACGCGCCTGGAGCACATCGATTGCGCCCTCGGTTGTCAACGAGTCATCGTAAGCTTTCTGGGCATCATCCAGTTCAGATTTAGCATCATCGAAAATATTCTGAGCTTCATCTTTCAGATCCTGCCCATCGCTGGCGCCATTGGTGCGATCGAGCAAAGTCTGGGCTATCTCATAGGAAACACGCGCCAGTGATAAACGTTTTTCGGCATTCAGAAAATCGCCGCTGGTGGATTTGTCCTGTACGAATTTCAGGTTGTCTTCGGCACTGGTCAGACCAGCCTGGGCAACACTGGTTTCAGACTCAAGCGCTGCATACTGCTCAGCGCGTGTAAAATACCAGCTGCTCTGGTTGAAATCAGATGGCTTGGATTGGTCCCAATTGGCGATGCGATTGGTCTGATCTTCGCTCAAAGCAGCAGCCAGGGTCGAATCAACCTGGGCTTGCGCCACTGCAACCGAGGCATCTGCCGTACTGGCCGCCGCCCGGGCAGTTTCCAGGCTAGCCGAGGCTGCCTCGCGCTGAGCCTTGAGCAAGGAGTCGTCCAATTGGAACAAAACATCTCCGGCTTTGACAGCCTGCCCGGTGTTCACATTAACAAGAGCAACCTTCCCCGATAATTCGGGGGCAATCGATACATTAGTTGCCTCAACACTGCCAGATGCAGTTAGATCTGTGCTGACAACCGGACGGTTGGCAAAATAAAAGTAATAGACAGCTGCCGAGGTGATCAGCAGGATAAGCACGATAATCGCTGGAAGAGGGGGTCTGCGCTGCATGGTTTTCTCCTTAGGTTTAGTTTTACATTTACCGTACACGTATTGGGTACGTTATGAATAGGTCAGTCAAGTCGTTTTCTAAAGCGGAGTGCGGCGGCGCCCATGATCAATACGCCAAACAACGCTAAGGCAATGACATCATTCGTGATCATCTCAATCCCTACACCCTTAAGCAGCAGCACACGAATGATGCTCAGATAATAGCGCAAAGGCATGGCATAAGAAACGATTTGCAAAAGCGCCGGCATCGCATCCAGGGGAAAGAAAAATCCGGAAAGAAATATGCTCGGCAGCAGGGTCATCCAGACCGAGAGCATAGCCTCCTGTTGTGTATTGGCGATGGTTGATGCAAATAACCCAATGCCAAGACCCGAGAGCAGGAAAAGCGCGGATACCAGGACAATCAAAAGCAAAGAACCGCGAATGGGAACACCGAACCACCAATGCCCCACCAGCAAAACCTCGAGCGTATCGAAAAGCGCCAACAAGGTATAAGGCAGGATCTTGCCCAGTACCAACTCCCACGAACGGATGGGCGTGACGATCAGCTGCTCAATTGTGCCACGCTCGCGTTCACGTACCACGGCCGTGGCTGTCAGTATTGCAGTGATGGCAAATAAAATCATACCGATCACGCCTGGGATCATGAAGTAAGCCGAGACCAGGTCAGGGTTGTACCAGACCGTCGT
>CAINXK010000359.1 GCA_903854805.1 uncultured Anaerolineae bacterium | reverse complement strand
GACTGGTTGACATCCATGATCAAGCCGGTTTGCGGCTCGATGAGCAGCATGATGGCATCATGTTTTTCAAACATTTGGCGGAAGCGCGCCTCGCTCTTACGCAGCGCATCTTCGGCCTGCTTGCGCTCGGTGATGTTTTCCACTACTGCCATGATTTTATTGATCTCGCCACTCTGATTCATCAAAGGCACAGTTCGATAGTATTGGTATTGATTGTTGATCAATAGTTCAAATTGCGTTTCAGCGCCATCAAATGTTTTGAGATAATGATCTCTGACAAGAGGCGCATGTTCGCCAAAGATCTGCTCCAAAGTCAGACCCACAAACTGGACTGGATCCAGGTTCTGCTTCTTGAATTCCTGCCCGGAAGTAAAACCGATCGTCAGGTCTTTTTCGATGATGGAAACGTAGGAATTTGGATAATTCTCAGCCACTGTGCGGAGAAGTGAGGCGTTTTCTTGCAATGCTTCTTCTGCCTGCTTGCGCTCTTGAATCTCGGTCTCCAAAGACCTGGTGCGCGCAGCCACCTGTCTCCTGAGCGTAAACAACCAGAGCAGCAGGACAGCGCCAATCAGCAAAAATGCAAGAACAATCCCGCCCAAATATTTCAAAAATATTTCGTTAGTTAGTACAACCGGTTCCAGGGTCCCAAACCATTTTTTATAAATTTCGTCATACTGCCCGGTGGCATTGACAATGCTCATGCCCTGGTTCAAACGTTCCAGCACCGCCTGATTTCCACCCCTGACAGCAAAACTGAATGGACGCTGATAGGCTTCCACCAGCACCGGCGAGAGCCCGAGATTGGTAAGGTTCAAATCCCGGATCAGCGCCAACCCGACCAGTTTGGGCATGAGCGCCGTATCACCTGAGCCTGACGCCAGCAATCGCAGCGCTTCAGGTAAACTATTTACCAGGATCAATTGCTCAGCTTTGATGGAGGCCAGTGACTTTAGATAGTCATTGGCCTGATCACTTTGCATCACGACGATCTTTTTTCCCTGCAAATCATCCATGGATAAAATCGGGCTGGCGTCTTTGCGCGTAAAAAAGGCATCGTAGGCAATCGTATGCGGCGGAGAGAAATCATACAGTTTGTCCCGCTCCGCGGAATAGGCCATCATCGGCAGAAAATCGATCTGGCCGTTTTCCAGCGCATGACGCGCATTGTCCCAGGTGTCGACCTTGATCTCGAGCTTGACCCCCATCACCTGCGCCACGGCTCTCATCAAGTCCACACTGAACCCATCTGGCAGGCCATCTTTGTTCACGAAGGTATAGGGGGCATAATTATCGATGATGATGGTCTTTAAGATTGGCTCATTGGCAAATGAACCAATCCCTGCCGAGGCAGCTGGTTGCAGCGCATAAACAGGTGAAAGTGAGGGGAAAGTGAGCAGGCCGACAATCATCAGCAAGAGCAGGAAAATACCAGCTCTTGTAGTGTGGAAAAGTTTTGAACAAAAGCCCCCGGGTTTTGAGTGCGGAAATTTTGGAAGGGTGCAGTTGCAGTTTTTCACAGTTTGCTCCACGAATTATCCAATCCGGATGCTATTATCGGTTTCAACCAATTTCCAGCTTGTAGCCTCCTATATTTTGTAACACCGGCGATTCGCTTCCGGTTCCATACACGAAATAGCGAATCAAGAATTTTTCATATTTTCGGGTTGAATCCCGTGTCAGTAACTTGTGCCAGTATGATTAATATTATCACTTTTCACCCCAGATGATATGGCCAATTTACCCAGCGGACTTTGCGCACATATCATGGAGAAAGAGATGATATAACACTCA
The DNA here is from genome assembly GCA_903854805.1 of uncultured Anaerolineae bacterium. The sequence continues at coordinate 109 of CAINXK010000359.1, read as the reverse complement.
GCCGGGCCGAGCTTACTCCGCGACCATCACGCAGTTTTTGCCGCTGACTTTGCCCTGATACATGGTTTGGTCGGCCGATTGATGCAACTTGTGGAATCTGTATCGTTGT
>CAINXK010000358.1 GCA_903854805.1 uncultured Anaerolineae bacterium | reverse complement strand
CCAGTCTACGGCTTGTTCATTGGTATTCTCTCCTAATATAATCTGTCATTTTTTAGTCATTTTTTAGTCAAGGTTTCATTTTCTTTCATTACGATTTCACTAATAATATGTGTAGTCTCGCTCTACGGAGCATTAGTCTTGGGAAACTTTCCTTTTCGCCCGGTGAAGAATTGGCTTGTTAATTGATAAGGAATAATAAGGAGACAAATATGAAACTTTGGATTGTTATTTCAACCATTCTTAGCATCTTGCTGGCTGTCTTTGCGCCCTTACCGTTGCAAAAAACAGTCTTGGCCAGCCCCGCAGCCCCTCTCAACTGCACCACTGCAGATTTCGCGCGGCAGGCAGCCAACAATTTTATCGAGTTGAAGGTTCAGGCAGGCGATATGCCGGACTGGGAACAGGCTACTGCTGGTGTACCGTTTATGTTATTGGGTACAGACGGCACTGTGAAAGCTTATCAGTTGACAGTGAAAACAGGTGAACTTATCCACGGCTACGTGGTCATCCAGGCACGCAACTGTGTGATTGCGTCTTATACTCAGGGCCTGCCTCCCCAAGTGGCGCTGGCGAGCTCGATCGAGCAATTGGCACAGCAGTGGAACCTAGTATGGGATCGCAGTACTATGATTTACACGAGCCCTTTGGATATAAATTTCGTGCTGCGCCCGAATCAGGCACCAGCTACACTGTATGTACCTGATGAACAATCAACGCTACCACGGAATGAATTCGTGCTCGTGAATGCCATGAACCTACGCAGTGGTGTGTTTGACCATAATTATGATTTGCTACCTTCCTTCTCGGATGGCACGCAACTGTCGCAAGTAGACTGGCTTGGGCTGCTGAAGCTAGGCAAGCAACTAAGTACAACAGTGGCGACAGAGCAGATCGAATCCAAATCACAAGTGACGCTTGCAAGCAGTACCAAGACGCTGCAGGTGCCCCACGCATGGTTCCAGTTCCAAAATGGGGCTTGCCTGGTGGGCTGCACTCCCATGGCTGGGACTACTTTAGTCGGCTATTGGGCGCAGAATAATTACCCAAATGTGATGAATTACGGGGACTGGAATAGCGTTTCGGGTACAGCCATACGTTTAAGTCAGTTGGCTGAAACCTGGTGCTGTGGTACTAATAATTATTACGGCTGCACGTGGTTCTCAAAACTTGGCTCGGCCCTGACCACCATCATGCATGAGCGCGGCTACCCAGGCTTCACCTCACCCCAAATTGCCGCATCGTTTGATGCTTTTGCGGCAGAAATTGACAACAGCCGCCCTGTGGTGGTGAACTTCGACGGCGATGGTTCTTCCTTCAAAAATGGCCATTCAAATACGGGCTATGGCTATAACACAAACGGCGGTCGCTTTATGTTGCTGCACACCAACCTTTCCTCGGTTGGCGACCAGCAGGTGAACTTTGATGCAGACTGGTACGGCACCCTGTTTTTCACTACACTAGTTCCGCCACAGTCGCAGCCCTCAACCTGCAGTCGCTTTAGTTCCACTTCGGCGCCGGCAGCTCTCAATGATGGGGTTGGCTGCAACGGTGCTAACAGTAAACCGCTCACCATTACTGATTACATCGCATCTCCGTTAGACGCGAGTTGGAATGATAAGACCTCATCGATCTATGTACAGCCCGGTCGATCGATTATGGTATTTGAGCATGGCCCCACTACAGCAGGCGGCGGGCGCAAATGCCTGACGCAGACGGCTGATGATCTCTCCACGCTGAAGTATGATATCAGCGGCGCTACGATGAATAAAAGTGTCTCATATTACATGGTTTTCAGTAACGCTACCTGTACTTGGCAGATCAACAAGGCGGAGTTAAAGTCACCAGTAAACGGTGCAGTGGTTACCAGCCTGACGCCTACCTTGAGCTGGTCGCCGGTATACTCTTCCGGTGGCGGGTATGATGTCCAGGTGTCGACGAGCGCTACCTTTGCAAGCAACGTGATGACCTTTCAGACCGCTGCAGACCACATTATCGGTGACTATACTATTCCGGCCGGTAAACTTTTGCCTGGGACGTTGTATTACTGGCGTGTTAGCCCCAAGAGTAATGACTTGGTCAACGGGGCATACAGCGTAGTCTGGTCATTCAAAACCTCTGGTACAACCCAAATTGTGCTTAATTCGCCAACCAGCCTCACCCCAGCCTATACAGGCGACTCATGCTCAGACTACTGGGTCCAGTTTACAAGCGCTCTGGGCGCGCCTGCTTTCGGTACGCTGACTTCTCCGGATGCAGCCAATTCGAGTAACAGCGCTGAATGGCGCACGACCATTCCAACGGCTGGCAAATACCGCGTTGAGGTGTTTATCCCCCGGCATAATCATTTCCAGGTGTGCAGTCAGGCTGGAGCTGTAGAAGATACCCTCCACGCGACCTATTGGTTGAGTTATAACAATACGTCCAGTCCATATATTGTAAACCAGCAGAATTATTCGGACGAATGGGTTACGCTGGCGGATGTATCTTACTCGGCCGGCGAGCTGGCCCGCGTCTCTTTGAATGATAATACCGGTGAGGCGCTCTACAGTCGTTATGTGACCTTCAGCGGGGTTCGCTTTACCCAATTGGAAGAGCAACCCAGCACCTGCTATGGTCTGAATATCACCACCGGTACGGGCGGTACAGTATCAGCCAACACGCAGCCGAACTGTACCGGGGGTAAATACCTATCAGGTACCAATGTTACCCTCACCGCTATTCCCGCCACAGGTTACAATTTTTCTAGTTGGGGGAATGCCCTATCTGGCACTAAAAATCCGGCCACACTCTCAATGAGCGCAGATAAAACCGTCAGCGCCAGCTTCACGCTTATTCCGGTGCCAGCACCTACGGGCCTGTCTGCCAGTGATGGTACCAGCACCTCGTTGGTAAAACTTACCTGGAATAGTGTTGCCGAGGCATCCAAGTATCAAATATATCGTAACATCAACGGCACAATGCCTTCAAGCCCACTGGCTGAAACTGCGGCAACCAGCTACGATGACACAAGCGCACTGCCCGGTGTAACCTATACATACTGGGTGAAAGCCGCGAATTCAACGTCTACCAGTGTAGCAAGCGCGCCAGATACTGGCACACGCGGGTCAACCGCCGTGACATGCCCACGCATGTCGCTTAAACCAGCCTTGACCACCATAACAACCGGGCAAACTGTAGTGGTACTTGTTGAAGTGGATATTTGTTCACAATTGGGGGATACTGTCGATATTTATCTCAATTATCCAACCAGCGTGTTTGAACTGGTGACCACCAGCGGCGCTCCAGCTACATCCGTTGAGATTAACACTTCTCTGCTGCCAGTTGTCGTGGTTAACAGCATCGATCCTGCCGCTGGTCAAGTGTCTGTCTCGGCTTCCAATATGACGACCACCTTTACAGGTAAACAAACCGTGGCTACCCTGCGATTCAAGGCCAAGGTCCCTGCGCAGACAGCTGTCATGGAACTGGTTAAAAGCGGCTCGCGGATCAGCGATGTCATCCGCTATGGTTCCAGCCTACGGCCGACGCTCGAGAACACTTCGCTCACCATTACTGGGGGCGTTACTCTGAATGGTAAAGTTGCGATCGAACGGCTTGGCTCTGCCGGGGACTCTCGTTGGCCCATCCGCCTCGGCCGCTCATGCGATGCGACCAAAGATGGAATCTTTGTCTACCGCGCTGGCACGACCGAGTTAATTTACAGTGGCAGCGCTATGACCGATGCGAGTGGGACCTTTAGTGTGCAGATGAATAGCATTACACCCGGCAGCTATGACATTGTCGTCAAGGGTGAAACTCACCTAGCGGTCAAGCGGAGTAATGTCAGCCTGCCGACTCAAGCCCAGCTTGATTTTGGCACTCTCAAAACTGGTGATACGAACGGGGATAATCGGATCAATGGCGGTGACGTCTCATATATGATCGTATCCTATCTGTTGCAGACTGGACAGGCGAATTTCCGCCGCTGCGCCGATGTCAATCGCGACAATAATGTCAATGGCGCCGATGTGTCATTCTTGATCCCCAACTACTTACAGGAAGGGGTGGTAATGGCGCAGTCTGGTGTGCCTGGCAACCTAACCTCGATATCACTTTCCTCGTCCAGCATCCGGCTGGTGCCCCAGACAAGCAGGCTGAACGTGAACCAGACGATTGCTGTGGAGGTGTGGGCGGAGATTACTGGGCAATCGGCAGACTTTATCGATTTGTTCCTGGACTTCGATCCTAAAGTCTTACAGATTGTGAATGCTAGCGGGCAGCCAGTCGATAGCGTAGGTGAACTTGCAACAAATGTTGAGGTAGTTTATAACAAGGTTGATCGGGTTAACGGTCAGGTAAACCTCTCGGCAGCTCGTTTTAGCCAGCCTTATCTAAGTGGCAGTTTCCATGTCGCAACCATATATGTCAAGGCGCTGACTCCTGCGTCAAACACGAGCGTGCAGTTCTCCAGCAATGGCGCGCGAAGCAGCAACCTGCTGTTGAGCGGATTCAGCCTCAATCCCGTCCTGACACCGGTTTCCTTGCAGGTGGTGGGAAAAACGAGTGGCTACCAAATGTTCCTGCCACTAACTGTGAAAAAGTAAAATGCAGTAATCCAAATGAGTATGATTTGTTCTGAGCGAGTCCTAGATAAGTGAGCGGGACAAAAACAGACTAAAGACGGGATAAAGCTGTTGGAAGCGATAAAGTGGAGACGGAAGACATGTCTCCACTTTATCGTTTTGGTGGCATTCGATGCGAAATAACCAGGCATTACAGCCGGATATGCCTTTTTCTTCATCAACCCAAAGCAATCGTTTGTCGTTGGATGCATAACAATTTTGGTCGTAGTTGCTAACCTTCAACCTCTTGTGAATGCTATCAAGTTAATCCACCCATAACATCGCACTCTTCGTCCTGGGTCGATAATAGTTTTCATATTTGCATTATATAAATTGCTAAGCTAAGCGAAGAAAATAATGCTAATATGCTAATAAATGCTCTGAAGCCTCAGCAATTCTCAATATGAAAAAGACAAGAAGGATCGGAATAATGAGGAGGCTGGCAAGAGGGTGAAAAAGGAACCGGGGAAAGGGAAAAAGTGATAGAGTTGGGGGAAATCGAAAAACCAGGAAAGCAGATGTCAAAAGGCTTATCATTTTCCAACCTAACAGACTTCCTGAATGCCGCATTGGAAGTTATACCGGAGCATCGCAAGGGGAAAAACGTAACCTACACCCTCCAAGATGCTGTATTGGGGGCATTTTCTGTCTTTTTCATGCAGTCAGCATCCTTTCTGGCCCATCAGGAGGAAATGCAAAGCCGCGACGGGCACAATAATGCCAGCAGTTTGTTTGGATTGAAGACAATCCCCAGTGATAACCAAATCCGCAATTTACTGGATCCACTGGAGCCGAGCCGTCTATTTCCGGTGTTCGCCAAAGTGTGCAGTCTTTTAGAAGAAAACGGGGAGTTGCAGGCATTTCGAAGTTATCGCGACAATCTGCTGATCGTTTTGGATGGGACCCAATACTTCTCGTCGAAGGAAATCCACTGCGCCAACTGTTCTGAGCGAACGCAGCGGGGAGAAACGACCTATTTTCATACGCTGATTACACCGGTGATCGCGGCGCCTGGCAATTCACGGGTAATTGCACTGGAGCCGGAGTTCATCGTGCCTCAAGATGGGCATGAGAAGCAGGATTGTGAGCGAGCAGCCGCCAAACGCTGGCTGGAGCAGTACGGAACACGCTATGCAGCCCTGAAAGCAACGCTGTTGGGGGATGATTTGTACTGTAATCAGCCGCTGTGTGAGAAAGTTCTGGACAAGAAGTTCCATTTCATCTTCACCTGCAAACCCGATTCGCATACCGAGCTGTACCAGATGGTCGAGTTTCTGGAAGCCAATGGGCAGGTGCAGCAATTCAGCGAGCGGATATGGAAGGGTAAGAACGGCGAAATCCACACCTATCGTTTCGTCAATGAAGTTCCCTTGCGAGCTGGCCTCGATGCATTGAAGGTGAACTGGTGCGAATTGACCACCCGCCACGAAACCACAGGCAAAGTCATCTACCGCAACGCCTGGGCCACTTCGCATGAAATCAGTCTTACCACGGTCAAAGCCATTGTACTGGCTGGACGAACCCGCTGGAAAGTGGAGAACGAGAACAACAATGTGCTCAAAACCAAAGGTTACCACTTCGAGCATAATTTTGGACACGGAAACCAGCATTTGGCAGCGTTTCTGCTGACCCTCAATCTACTGGCTTTCCTCTTCCACACTGTATTGGATCTTGCGGATGCTAAATACAAGCTGCTGCGCACGAAGCTCCGCGTGCGTAAAACCTTCTTTGATGATTTGCGCGCCCTGACCCACTACCTTTTCTTTGAGAGTTGGGAACATTTGTTGGACTTCATGATCGCCCAACTCAGACTCACTCCGCCGCCAGACAGCGGATAAGCGCAGGATCCCTCTCGCTTTCACACCCCTACACGGAAGGTACGCGACTTTCGTGCTTTTTGCCTTAAAATCTTGCCTGGCTGGGCCCTCGATGCCGAATAATTGTTACGCAACCCGCCAAAATTGCACTCCAACACCTGCTCATTGGGGTGACCTCAGGCTGTAAAACCCAGGTCGCGCACCACACCTGATCATATTGGCTGCTTACCTCCTCCTGCATATCCCTGTCCCTCGTTTTCCCGTTTTATATTGAGAATTGCTGCTGAAGCCTAGTCAACATTGACAAGAGCAATAATACGCATGCCAGGATTG
>CAINXK010000357.1 GCA_903854805.1 uncultured Anaerolineae bacterium | reverse complement strand
TGAATTTTATTCTCGCCTCGTTATCGTGCTGTGCTGAAGCATTGCGCGATTTCTGCAAAGTCGGGTAAACCTGACAAATGCGCGCATCAAAGCGCAGGGACGCGCTAACAGTTAATTTCGAGGGGATTGTTGTGTCTCTTTAATTTTCTGCCTGGACCAGAGCACCATTACACCAACGAAAACGACGACAGCAGTCGTGATGCCGAACGGGGCGGTGAACATGGGGTTTCCAACTGGCATGTGACGCTGAGAAGTCAATTCAGAGAGCATATTTAATGAGCCGTGTACCAAGGCCGCCGCGAGCACGCTACCGGAGGTAGCCTTATAAACCCAGGTCATTAAAAAGGAAATCAGGAGCACAGAGCAGAGAAATACAGGAACCGCCAGCGTGGCAGGTTGTCCAGGGTAAATCAGGCCAGTAAGCACCAACGGCAGATGCCAGGCACCCCAGACCAATCCGCTGAGCATGGAGGCACGGGCCGCCCCCAGTGGACGAAGTTTAGGAAGTAGATAACCGCGCCAGCCATATTCCTCACCAACGGCTGTGATGGAAGCAGTGAATCCGATCAAAATTAGCTGGGAAATCAACCCCAAGGGAGAATCACCAGCCAGGGTGAAGTGTGCCAGCCCGCTGAGGTGATTGATTAAGATGGCGATGAGCCCCAGAACTGTTGGAAAGAAAAATGCCACAGCATAGCTGTGCCATGGTCTTTTCCAGTTGATCGATCCTTTGAAGCTTTCCTTGAAAAGCAAGCGCGTGGCAATGGCGGCAAGCATTGGACCCAGCATGCCAAGGGGGGTATCCAGCGGGCCCAGGGTTGTTCGGGTTATGACCCCCTCGGCATTTAAAACAGCGAAAAGCGAGCCAGCCACCAGCCCCAGCTAAGGCCAAAAGCCAGCAGGATAAAGACCAGGATCTTGCGAGTGTTGGCTGGGGTCATCGAAGGTATTTTTTTATTGGACATGGATTGTATATGCCAGGTTATTTAACGTGGATCAACCGATGCTGTCGCGCGCCGCGCGGCGCGCCGGTCATGAAAACCACAACCCCTACTCCGAGGGTTTCGGCGCAATTCACGACCAGGAAGACGAGTACACTCCAACGCGTTGCTTCGACACTGATCGTCTCAGACATCAAAATCATCCTTCCAGGCCAACGGATAGCAGACACGAAAAATCGCAAATCAATAAAAATAGAAGTTTTGTAAGTGAATAACCTTACCCGATTATTCAAGCAATAATCTCATGCGTTGTAAACAACCCCCCACTGATCACGAGTCATTTTGAATATAGCTCTCGGATTACTTTTTAGAACAAACCCGAATTGCATCACGTAAAAAGTTACTTTGCGAACTAACGTTGCATCAAGAAAGATGTTACCTTCCGATAGGTGAAAGCCTATCGGAGGAGCATTATGATGAGTCCCAGAAGCAAAAGTGAATTATTAGAAGTTTTACGACCTCGTTACTTGAAAGCAAATAAAATTGAAAAGCAAAAGATGTTGGATGAATTTACTGCATCCACTGAATATCATCGGAAATACGCCATCCGTTTGCTGAAAAACCAAGTTCAAAAACACCATAATAAAAAGACCAAGGGCTATAAAGCCATTTATCGCGGCGAAGTAGTCCAGGCACTTGAGCAGATCTGGGAGATCTACGGACGGATATGCTCAAAACGGCTACAACCATTTTTACCTGAAGCCATCAAAGTATTGGAACGGTGTCAAGAAATTACACTTTCCCAAGAAACAAAAGATCTGCTTCTGAAAATTAGTTCCGCTAGCATTGATCGCTGTTTGCATCCCATAAGACACAAGTCACAACACGGTTTGAGTACCACCAAGCCCGGTAGCCTTCTAAAAAATCTAATTCCGGTTCGTACTTTTACAGAATGGAACGAAGAACAACCTGGTTTCATGGAAATCGACCTCGTAGCACACTGTGGACACACTACAGAAGGCCAATATTTGAATACTTTGACCTGTACTGACATTTGTACCGGCTGGACTGACATAACAGCGTTATTGCGCAAATCACAACAGACAGTTTGTGATGCAATTAATACCCTGCGTCAAAGGCTGCCTTTTCCTTTACTTGGCATAGATTCAGATAATGGCAGTGAATTCATCAACGATTTGTTATACCGTTACTGTATGAATGAAGAAATCACTTTTACTCGTTCTCGCCCTTACAAGAAAAACGACCAGGCACATGTCGAGCAAAAGAATTGGTCCGTTGTCCGTCACACCGTTGGTTATGATCGTTGGGAAACCGATCAGGAGCTC
>CAINXK010000356.1 GCA_903854805.1 uncultured Anaerolineae bacterium | reverse complement strand
CGCCAATTGATCCAGGTCGCCCATAATTCGGACGCTTCGCGCACGGTAACCCGCGAACGTGAAGTCCGTGCGCTAAGCGACGCCCTGACTGGTGTAAAAGTCGAAAGTGCTTTGATCTTGTCGGATACGAATGAGAACAGCTTTGAATTGGGCGGCGTTCGGGTTGAAGTTCGCTCGGTGGGAGAGTGGTTGCTCAGTCAGTAAAGAAAACTGCGATCTACAAGAAACGCTGCTCCAGAAAATCTGTAAATTTCCCGGAGCAGCGTTTTGTGGTTAATCGATCTTGGTTGTCAGCAATTTTTGAACTTCACCCGGATCTTTCAGGATTTTCTTCCCAGTTTCCAAATCCAGCTTGTTCAGCCGTTCAAGTTGCATCAGATTGGCGAACTTTCCTCTACCTGTTTCGGCTGCATAGGACTTTGCTTGCCATCGAGAAGTAAGTTCAGAATAACCAGGAATGGACTGCAATCGTGCCAGAAGGTCATGATTGGCCTTTCTAATCTTTTCAATCAACTGCATCAGTGCCACATCATCCTGAATTGACCAGGAAATGACAGATTCCTGAATAACAACAGGTGGTTTCTGATATGTACGGCGTACCTGCGCCCACAGGTTGCCCCGGCTTGGAACGGAGATGAATCGAAAGGCCGGCAGCAGCAACCCGGTCAAAGGTTTTCCGTGAACGCAATCGGTATCCAGACCGAAAACTTTGTCGTTGTAGACAAAAGGCTGGTCGGTGCCATTGTAGTTGTTGTGCCCAACAATCACCGGTTTGTCGTCGGTATGGTACTCATACCAGGGGCGCTCATAGCGCTCACGCAGGATTTTGTCTCCACCCATCGTGCCACACACTACGGATGGATTTTGCTGAACAAGCGGAATACCCGGTTCCAGGTAACCATGCACAATCACGGCTTCCGCGAATTCGATATAGAGTGGTAGAGTGCCCATCCAGGCAATCGCATCTGCATACGTTTCTCCAAACTGCTGACTGCTGATCTGCTGCGAGATGGAAAGCTTGACTTCATGCCTGGCCGCGCGAACATGCTTGCGTTCATGATTGCCCATCAAGGTGCGCGCATTGGGCGTCTGTTGAAAAAAGTCCAAGACTTGCGGAGTTTCCGGCCCACGATCGACAATATCACCAACTGCGATGATTGAATCGCCGTCACTCAGCCCTGCCTTTTCCAGTAAGGCCAGTAGCTCGATATAACAACCGTGAATATCGCCAATAACCAGCGTTTGCATAAGCCGATTTTACCTTTTTTCAGGTGAAAGGCGAATAATGGAAACGCTATTTACTTTTGACAGGCAAAATGATAATATGAATTTACTTTATTACTGTTTTGGTTTATAAACTATAATAAAATGGACCCAAAAAACTTCTCATCCCCTTTATCGGGCACACCGATTCTGACTCAAACAGGCTATTGGGCTTTTTTGCCCGCGCCGTTGCCCCCGGTCATTACCTGGTCGCTTCCCCTCGTATCTGCCCTGGCTGATGCAGAGCGCGATCTGAGCAAACTGACCACGATGGCAGGTTCATTTCCTTTTCCTCGCTTGCTAATCCAACCTTTTGTCCGACGCGAAGCGGTCCTTTCCTCGCGGATTGAAGGAACTCGTGCAACGTTGACAGACTTGTACGCCTATGAATCGGCACAATTATCGTTCCTGGAACCCGGTAACGATGTGCGCGAAGTGTACAACTATGTTCGGGCACTGGAGTATGGGCTTGAGCGAGTAAAAACCTTACCAGTCAGCCT
>CAINXK010000355.1 GCA_903854805.1 uncultured Anaerolineae bacterium | reverse complement strand
CGTCTGGTTCATATCATTACCTGGCCGTTGGGTTATCTTCTACGTCCCTGGCAGATCGTGATTGCGTTGAGGAAAGCGCGTTCGGAGAATTAGGATAGGTCTCAGACCTGCCCCTACGATGGTAATAAATCGGCTTACGTTTAAGATTTTGAATTCTGAAACCGTTATCTAGCAAGCCTGACAGACAAGGAGCTTGACCCTTATGGAAACTTGGTTGACAAAATGGGAACCGGATGACCCCGAATTTTGGAAGAAGACCGGAAGCAGGATTGCATGGCGCACGTTGACGATCACCACGATTGCGTTAACATTGTCATTTGCGTCGTGGTTTATGATGAGCGCGATTGTGGTGAGGATGCCGCAAATTGGATTCAAGTTTAGCACAACGCAGTTGTTTTGGCTGGCGGCAATGCCAGGGTTAGCCGGTGGAACGTTTCGGATTCTGCACACTTTTTTGATCCCGATTTATGGATCCCGCCATGTTATTACCATAACGACGTTTTTAAAATTGATCCCGTGTATCGGGATTGGTTTGGCAGTGATGAATCCTAATACGCCGTTCTGGTTGTTTATTGTGCTGGCGTTTTCGGCAGGTTTTGGCGGCGGCGATTTCTCGTCCTACATGCCGAGCACAAGATTTTTCTTTCCCAAAAAAATGCAAGGCACCGCGCTTGGTATTCAAGCGGGAATTGGAAATTTCGGCGTGAGTTTAACACAATTTTTAACGCCGTGGATCATTGGGTTTGCGGTATTTGGCACGCTGGCAGGCAGTTCGCAGACTATGACCGTCAAGGAAATAACAAAGCCTGTTTGGCTTCAGAACGCAGCCCTCTTGTATGCGCCGTTTTTAGTGATCATGGGTGTGATTGCATGGATTTACTTAAGAAGCGTTCCAATCAAAGCCTCTTTTAAAGAGCAAATGGATATTTTTGGGATGAAGCATACATGGTTCTGCACCATGACCTATGTTATGACTTTCGGCTCGTTTTCGGGATTGTCGGCGGTATTTCCACTTTTGATCAAAACATTATATGGTTCATTTGATGATGCGCCTGACCCGTTAAAATATGCGTTTTTGGGACCGTTAGTTGGTTCGCTGGCGCGGATATTATTTGGTCCGCTTGCAGATAAATGGGGTGGAGCCATATTTACGCACGTTACGGGGATTGTACTGATCATTGGCACTTTGGCGATGGCGTGGATGGGTTTATTGACCCCGACATCCCTGAACCAATTCCCGGCTTTCGTAATCGTCATGTTGATACTATTTTTCTTTACAGGAGTTGGAAATGCGGCCACGTTCAGGCAGTATCCGATTATTTTTTCTCAATCGCCGAGACAAGGCGCAGGGGTGATCGGCTGGACGGCGGCAATTGCGGCTTATGGACCTTTTATCTTTTCCATAATGATCAGCTCTTCAATTGCGAATACGGGATCGCCTGTGGTGTTCTTTTATGGGACTGTTGTTTTTTATAGTATTGCCACTGCTATAAACTGGTGGTATTACACTCGTAAAGGTTGTGAAAAGCCGTCTTAAAATAACAAGGTTCATCTTTTGAGAAGATACGCTAGGAAAAGGAAAGAATGAAAATATGAATACTGAAATGGCAGAAAAAACAGCGGAAAAAGGCAAGACCAGCGTCTTGATACTTTCTTCAATTGGTTTTACGTTGATGTTTGCCGTATGGCTGATGTTTGGAGTACTGGGTATTCCGATTCGCAAGGAATTTGGATTGACAGATGTGCAATTGAGTTGGCTGGCGGCGATCGCCATCTTAAACGGTTCAATCTGGAGACTGGTTTTTGGAATACTCACAGACCGCTTTGGCGGACGCAAGGTTTTCTTGCTATTGATTTTGGCTACGATTGTACCGGCGTATATGGTTAGTCAGGCTTCAACTTTTACTGAGTTAATGATAGGGGCGTTTTTTGTCGGGATTGCAGGCAATTCTTTTTCTGTTGGAATTGCATGGAACTCAGCGTGGTACCCTCGCGAGCAGCAGGGATTTGCGTTGGGAGTTTTTGGCGCAGGAAACGTAGGCGCTTCGGTGACGAAATTGATTGGTCCTGTTTTAATTGCAATAATACCGGCAGTGGGGTTGGCCGGGGGATTCATTCCTGGAGGATGGCGATTCATTCCGTTTTTGTATTGTGTACTTTTAGGAATTATGGCGATAGCGATGTGGGCTTTTACTCCAATGTACGATCATAAGCCTGGAGCCAGTCGCTCGCTCAAGGACATGCTAAAACCGTTGAAATTTATACGGGTTTGGCGGTTTAGTATGTACTATGTTGTGATGTTTGGTGCGTATGTTGCTCTTTCTGTGTGGCTCCCGAAATATTATGTGGATGTATATGGATTGAGTTTATCAACAGCGGCATTATTGAAGAT
>CAINXK010000354.1 GCA_903854805.1 uncultured Anaerolineae bacterium | reverse complement strand
CTGTCGATGAATGCCCGCCAGACAGCCCTGCGAAAAGTTGTTGCGCTTGCAGCCGAAAGCGGCATCCCAGCCCTGGCATTCAGCTCCGCCCTGGCGTATTACGATGCTTATCGAAGTGAACGCTTACCTGCCAATCTGACGCAAGCCCAGCGAGATTATTTTGGCGCGCACACCTATCGCCGAATTGACCGTGAGGGCGTTTTCCATACCGAATGGCAAGAATAGCTCTGGAGAATAATCATGAAATACGGACTTAATATCAAAACAGAAGGCGCCCTTGACCTTGTATCACTTGGCGCTCTAAATCACCGTGTCGATTCGGGTATTATCCCCTTTAGCAAAGCCACTGAATGGCAGGTGCATCCCAGCGGTGGCGAGTACAACGTGGCAGCCAATTTGGCGAATTGCTTCCGCCTGAAGACTGGCATGGTCTCGGCCATGGTAGATTACCCAATTGGCGACCTGATTTCAGAACGGGTGCGCCAGATGGGCATTACCCCCTTCTATAAGAATTTCAAACATAACGGCGTCAACGGGCCCAATATGGCCACCATCTACAGCGATCGTGGCTATGGCCTGCGCGCCCCGGTCGTCTTTTACAATCGTGCCAATGAGGCAGCCGCCCAGCTCAAACCCGGCGACTTCAATTGGAATGCAATATTTGCAAACGGTGTGCGCTGGTTTCACAGCGGTGGAATTTTCGCATCGCTCTCCGAAACCACTGGCGAAGTCATCATCGAAGGCATGCAGGCTGCCAAAGCTGCCGGGGCGATCACTTCTTTTGATTTGAACTATCGTGCCAAGTTATGGAATATCTGGGGCGGTGCAGAACGGGCTCAAGCGGTTGTCCGTCGCATTGTGGAAAACGTGGATGTGCTGGTTGGTAACGAGGAAGATTTGCAGCTCGGTCTCGGTATCCCTGGCCCCGAAGTCGCAGCCAAATCAAAACTCGATCCGAGCAAATTCTTTGGCATGATTGACCAGGTTGTGGAAAAATTCCCCAGCATCAAAATCGTTGCCACCACCCTGCGTGAAGTCCATTCAACCAATCATCATTCCTGGGGTGCAGTGGCCTGGATTAATGGCAACACTTTTGTTTCGCCAACTTGTGAGTTAAACATTTACGACCGGGTCGGTGGCGGCGATGGTTTTGCATCCGGCTTTTTCTATGGCTTATTGGCCGGAGAAACTGAACAGGAATCCGTCAATCTGGGCTGGGCGCATGGCGCACTGATAACTACCTTCCCAGGGGATACAACCATGGCCACATTAGAACAGGTCAAAGCATTTGCGAAAGGCAGTTCTGCCCGAATCCAACGTTAATTGGCTGCATATAAACAAACAGCCCGCCTCTCACGAGACTGGCTGTTTGTTTGTGCGGCTAAGCCAAAAATAATTTATTAGCAGAAACAGAAGAATTATCGGGGGAGATGGGCTGGGACTGGTGCAGCAATCGGTGATAATTTGACAGTTTCATCGGCTGCGCAGGAGAAATATAATCTAGCTTTGCGGGTCATGTTCAAGGTGCCCGATTTCTGAGCGCAAGGGCTGGTGGCAACATAGGTGTAAACACCTGGAGCAACACTAAGATCAAATGTGCCAGTCGGCAGTGTGTAGACCTTCGCGCCAGCTGCGCTTGTCAAGGTCATGGTGACCACGCCGCCAGACCGGTTACGAACATTGATGTTACTCGGTTCGCGGCCCTTCAGTGCCAACGCACTACCCATGGGCAGCATGGAAAAAAGGATCGCTAACATGATAACAACGCTGATTACGGTGAACTTTTTCATTTTAACTCCTATGATATGACTGATTGGATGGATGGTTTTTTGTGCTCTTCTGGAACAAATTTTTCTGGGAAACTTTGACGAAGCCTTGACACCCGGGTGAAACAGAATGAATTGATATGCAACTGTTTCAATAAAATAATAACATCATAAGTGCCAAAACCATCTACACACGCGTTTATTTATATCTAAACAATAGTTTAACTTTGTTGGTATCGACCTTGAAATGGCAGATAAATAGGGATTTACTCACGCGCTCTTCGTTTTGGCACTTAACGGTTCTGCTGCTCAGTCGATTACAAATCGATGGTTTGCCCCCGCCAACCTCACCACGGCCCTGAGCCATTATTCATGGTTAAATTAAAAACATCCCGCGGACCAGGGCTTGCCAGTAAAATCTGCAAACCTCAGCCCGCGGGACGCGGAAATCTTCGCCTGGCCAGCTGGCTGCTACGGCTGGCGCCTGACGGCAATCATCGTGATATCGTCGTACTGGTCAGCCGTCGAAATATGCTCGGTCAGGTTGGTTTTAAAACGCTTCAACAATTCATCAGCCGAAGCAGCTGGTTTACTCTGCAAAAGTTCCAACATACGTTTTTCAGTAAACATCTTCCCGGCCGGGTTACGCGCATCAGTAACGCCATCCGAATAGCCAAACAGGATGTCGCCAGGTTCGAGTTGGGCTTCACCGATCGTGTAGACCGCATCAGGCATCATTCCCACTGGTGTACCGGTGGCCTTCAAAGAAGTTTTTACCTTGCCATCCTGGCCAACAAT
>CAINXK010000353.1 GCA_903854805.1 uncultured Anaerolineae bacterium | reverse complement strand
TGATAAGGGTTATTTACGTAAAATTAATTTGTTAAATTTATGCGATCGGATAAAATGAAGTTATCTCATCGGGTATGAGATCAGAATGGGGTGTGGTTTTGTTTGATTTTGTGGATCATTCGGCATCGTTGCCATCAAAAGCGCCTATGCGTTTGGGCGAGTTGGTTGTTATTCTGGCGTTCGGTCTGTTGTACCTGGCAGCCGCAAGCGCCAGTTTAATTTGGATTTACCCGGTCGTGGGGATCGCATTAATTTGGCCGGTAAGCGGACTGGCGCTGGCGGTGGTGCTCTCGAACCGGATCAGCCGCTGGCCTGTGATTATCTCCGTATTTTTTGTCGCCAATCTGTGCGCAAACCTGCTCGCAAAAAACAGCCTGCCGGTTAGCCTGGGCTTTGCCTTCGCAAACAGCGCCGAAACTATCCTGATCGCCAGCATGCTGGTGCGCTGGCTGGAAATCCCACTCAATTTTCAGCGGATTGGACAGGTATTTGGTTTCTTTTTAATTGCCAGCAGCGGCGATGCGCTTTCAGCCTTGCTGGGCGCTGGCACGGCGGCACTGGCCCTCGGGGTAAATTTCTGGCAGGCCTGGTTCGGATGGTGGCTTACGAATGGCCTGGGGATCGGGTTGGTACTGCCCTTGATCCTGGCCTGGATTCCGGCTTCGCGGCAGGACGAGCGCGGCAAGCGCAAGCCAACTCTCAGCGGGCGGCGGCTGATCGCGCGCTGGTTGGAAAAATTGCTAATCGCAGGTTGTGTGATTTGCGCTGCTGCTTATCTTTTTCTGCACAGAGACCCGCAGCCGGGGGATATCATACTGCGCACATACCTGCTGTTCCCGTTTTTCATTTGGGGCAGCCTGCGCTTCACCTGGCGCTACGTCAGCGGGCTGCTGCTGCTGACCAGTGTGATCGCTATCTATGGCAGTTTAAACGGGCTGGGACAATTTGCCGGTCAAGGAATGCGCCTGGAGAGCAGCCTTTTGGGGGTGCAGATATACCTGGGCGTGCTCAATTTTACATTGCTCGCGCTGGGCGCCATTTTTATACAGCTCAGCCAGAGCAGGGAAAGGCTGGCGGCGAGCGAAGCGGGCTACCGCAACCTGTTTGAGAATGCTTCGATCGGGATTTTTCATTCAGAGCCTGGGGCTGGTTTTTTGAAGGTCAATCCCAGTCTGGCGAACATGCTGGGTTACGGCTCGCCGGAAGAACTGCTGGCAGAAGTCACCAATATTCCCACACAGCTGTATGTAGATTCGTTGGATTATGAAGGCACCTTCAAGAAGACGATTCTGCAGCCGGGCTGGACGCAGGCCATCAACCGTTACCGTCGTAAAGACGGCAGCCTGATGATTGGTCAATTGAGCGTGCGCAAGGTGCATGCGGAGGATGGCAGCCTGGCCTATCTGGAAGGTTTTGTGGAAGATATCACTGAAAGCCGGCGCATCGAGCTGGCCTTGCTTGAATCGTCCCAGGAATTTCGCAGCATTGTGGATTCTGCGCCAACCGCCATGCAGCTCTATAAACTGCAAGAGGCTGGCAGCCTGACGCTGACCGGCGCCAACCCGGCCGCCGAAAGGATGTTTGGGATTCAATGTATGGATTTATTGGGGCAAACACTTGAGCAGGTAGTGCCTGAGCTGGCGACACCTGAATTTGTGGAGCTGTGTGCCAGGGTGGCACGGGGTGAGCTGCGCATCCAGGCTGTGGAATTTCACTCCCAGGCTGTGCAGACGGAAGGGTTTTACGATGTGCATGTTTTTGAGACCAGCCCAGGCTGCATCGCAATCGATTTTGTGGA
>CAINXK010000352.1 GCA_903854805.1 uncultured Anaerolineae bacterium | reverse complement strand
TCCACCGTCGAGCATGTGGCCCGCTTGCCAAACGCCTGCTGGCACTACAAATTGCACAGAATGATCGTTGAGGGGGTCATTTCCCATAATTACATCTTTGCTTGAGCCGTCTGGATACAACAAGATCAACCGAAGCGGATCTCCTGCATAAAAATGCCAGATTTCATCGGCAGGTAATTTATGAAAAAGAGTGACACTCCGGGGTTCATTGCAATGAAGCGCAATAATTGCCGTACCGTAAGGCTTGTGACCTTTAAATTCTTGCTTTGAGCGATATGTACTTGAAAATAGCGTTCCTTCAACAGGTAATGGTTTGAGATTGTATTTTTCAATCAGGGCTTTTACTTCGGGCAACATACTTTCTCCTTCTGGTAAAGAAGCTCAGGTCATTTAAGGGTGCCTGACTCTTTGGCTTTAAGCTCTAGTAAATCCCATAAGTTTCCATACAGGTCCTCAAAAACAGCCACCAATCCATAAGTTTCTTCCTTTGGCTTTCTAACAAACTTGATGCCTTCAGAAACCATCTGGTTGTAATCTCTCCAGAAATCATCCGTATTGAGAAACAGGAATACTCTGCCACCTGCTTGATTTCCTACAAAAGGTTGTTGTTCTGGCTTGGATGCTTTTGCCAGAAGCACTGTGGTTCCAATAGAACCAGGGGGAGAAACAATAACCCAGCGTTTACCTGGTTCTGGCTGATATGTATCTTCTATTAGCGTAAAATGAAGTTTCTCCGTATAAAAAGCAATGGCTTCATCGTAATCTCTGACAACTAATGCAATATGTACGATTGATTGTTTCACAATAACCTCTATCGTCATGATTTCCTGAAATGTATTTTTCCCAAATGAGAGCGATCCACTTGATTCTGAAGCCAATTTCAAAGCGATCTAAGAAACACGCTAAAAAGGAGAGCTAATCGCTCCCTCTCAGGTCAAAACAGGATTATCGTGGCCTGATTTGCTCACTCACCGCATCCAGTGCAGCCTGCCAGATAATATCAACATCTTCGCGAGTAGTGCGCCAGTTGCTGAAGGCCGCCCGGAACCCTGGAGTTTTATTATAAGTGGTGGCGGTGATGAAGGTTTTTCCATTCTCACCCAGGCGGTTCAAAAATGCTGCCACTTGTGCGCTAGAGGCGGATGGCTGGTGGAAGGTGAAGGGCACAACATTCATGCGCACCGGCGCCAGCAGCCGGAATTCCGTGGAGGCTTCTATCCGTTTCCCCAGTTGGGCGGCGCAGTCACAGCATGTTTCAACAATCTCGCGGAAACCTTCTTTTCCATAAGCCACCAGGCTGAACCAGGCCGGTAGAGCACGTAGGCGGCGCGAATTTTCTGGAGTAAGGTGAAAAGAATCGGTGGTATTTGGTTCGCCCAGATAAGCAGCGCCCACATTCTGAAAAACTTCGGCTTGCAGTTCGGTGTGCCGGGAAAATTGAACGGCGCTGTCGTAGGGCACATTCAGCCATTTATGCGCATCCACGGCGATCGAATCAGCTTGCTCCCAGCCAGAAACTAGTTGTTGGTAGCGGGGTGAGCAGGCCGCAAAACCACCGAAAGCCGCATCGACATGTAAATAGAAATTAAAATCGCGCTTCAACGCGACGATGGCGGTAATCTCATCAAAATCCACCGTGTTGACCACCCCGGCATTGGCAACAACGATGCAAGGCTGTTCATTCAGCCTCTGGATGGCCTGTCTTAGCGCGTCGACATCCACCGCCTCGCGGTTTGGAAGGGTGGTCACTTGCTGCAAGTTTTGCCGGCCCAGGCCCAGCAT
>CAINXK010000351.1 GCA_903854805.1 uncultured Anaerolineae bacterium | reverse complement strand
TCTATGGCTTACTCATCAATACAACCCAAATCGGGTGATATTTTATATAGTTCCAAACAATAACGATTCCCGGGGTCAGGATTTTTTCGTTGCGAGATGCTCGCCGCACAGCACCCAGACCTATCCACCTTGAAAAAGAGAATGTTTTGTCAAAATATTCTCTCAAAAAGACTTCTATATCATTTGTCAGACGAATTACATCAAGAATGTGACAATCATCATCTTGATTTCAGTCCACACATCCTCTAATAAAATAGCCAATGGCCTTTATAATCCAATGCAATCTACGTGTTAGTATTCGTAATTCTAATCGATTTTTGAAGACACGATTACAATTGCCGATGGATGTGCGTATAGTATGCACACCTTTCAGTAAATTATTGCCAGAGGAGGCATGCATGTCAGGTTCCAACCGCCTTAGTCGCCGAGACTTCATGAAAGTCGTCACCGGCGCGATCGGAGGGATCATTACCGCTGCTATTGGCGCGCCAGTCATTGGGTATCTAATCGACCCTGCCCTGCGCGCCGGTGCAAAAGAAGCCTGGATCCCAATCGGAAAGCTCGATAAAATCCCCGTAGATGTTCCAACCCCCTTTGCATTTACCCGTACCCAGGTTAATGGATGGGAACGAACTGGCACAAGTTACGGTGGTTTCGTCATCCGCAAATCAGCAGACCCAAAGGATATTTTGATCCTTTCAAGCCGTTGCACCCACCTCGGCTGCAGTGTAAATTGGCAGGAGGATGCCAAGGAATTCATCTGCCCCTGCCATGATGCGAAATTTAGTCGGGAAGGCCTGGTTCTGGATGGCCCGCCCCCAAAACCCCTCAACCAGTACAACGAATTCAAAGTAGATAACGATGGCAATCTACTGATATTCATTAAGGAAGGCTAACCATGTGGCAGAATATCTACCAATGGCTGGATGAACGACTGGGCCTGGGCGAGATGTACACTAATCTCCTTGACCGCCCTGAGCCCACGGGCAACTGGTGGAACACGCTTGGCTCTGCCAGCCTGTTCTTATTCATTTTGCAAGCTGCAACCGGTATTTTCCTGACTGTTTACTATACGCCTTCACCCGACCATGCCTACGACAGTATCCAATATATTATGACGGGCGTCGCTTTTGGGTGGCTGGTTCGTGGTATCCACCACTGGGGCGCTACTCTCATGGTGGTGGTTGTTTTCATTCACATGCTGCGTGTATTCGTGACTGCCTCCTTCAAATATCCACGTGAGCTGACCTGGTTGTTCGGCGTTGGATTGCTGATCCTTACCCTTGGTATGGGATTTACAGGCTATCTTCTGCCCTGGAACCAGAAGGCTTACTGGGCAACCACCGTGGCAACACAAATCGCAGGCTCCGTGCCCATCCTGGGAGATTTCATCCTTAAATCCTTGCGCGGAGGCCCAGACTTGAGCGCTCTGACATTGCAGCGGTTTTTTGCCGCCCATATCTGGATACTGCCCGCGGTCCTGCTCGGTTTAATCGGCATTCATCTGTACTTGATCATCAAGCACGGCGAATCCCACTTCCCAACGCAGGAAGACTAAGGAGCACGCCATGAGCAACGAAACCAAGAAAAAAATTAATCAGCGCTACCAGCAAGAATTGCATAAAGGCGAACGCTTCTGGCCCGATAGCATCTTCAAAGATGCGATCGTGGCTCTGGCAATCTTTCTTGTACTGATCCTGTTGGCAACTTTCGTCGGCATTCCAGCCGAACCCAAGGCCGATCCGAGCGATACTTCGTACATTCCCAGGCCAGAATGGTACTTTCTGTTTCTATTTAAATTTCTGGCGCTTTATGGCCAAATCCCTCTGCTTGGAAAAATCGAGTGGTTCGCCACGGTAATTATTCCAAGTATCGCAGTTGGCCTGCTCGTGGTGCTTCCGTTTATCGAGAAGAAACCAGAACGCCACTATAGCAAACGGGTATTACCAATTTCCATCATGGGTATCTTGGTCGTCAGCATGATCACTCTGACCATGGTATCAGATGTACCCACTGGGCCAACCCTGGTTGGCAGCCTGCAAACCATTGGCGGATTGATTATCCCGGGGCTCGCCTATCTCGTCCTGGTCTTGATGGCGTTTGTCTTTAAGAAAACATCCACCACAACCATGATCCTGACAGCCAGTCTTACGGTTGTGCTGATGGTGGCTTTTACGGGAACCGTACTCGCGTTATACCAGGCTCCCGCCAGCACCGAAGTTGCAATTGCAAACACGCTGGAAGAACAAATCCAGGCTGGCCAAGATCTCTACGCCATTAACTGCGTGGAATGCCACGGCGATGATGGAAAAGTCACCAAAATCGAGGGCGTCAAGGGGCTCGAAGGCAAGGAAATCCCACCTATTAATGGGAAAGATGTGCTCTACACCCTCAATGACGCCACCATGGGCGAGGTGATCGCCTACGGCCGGCCCAATGCAGGTATGAACCCCTTCGGCAAAGCCTATAATGCCGAAGGCCTCTCCAAAAGCGAAATTGACTACGTTGTGACGTTTATGCGCTACATGTGGGATGACCGTTTTGAAAAACCACAGTTGAAGCCGCTTTATCCGCCGCTGGCCGAAGGCGAAATTCCATCCTATGATACGCATATCGCCCCGATTGTTCAGCGCTACTGCGTTTCCTGCCACCGCGCCGGCAAGAACAGCAACTCATTCTTGATGGGCTCTTTTGATGAAATCCTAAAAACCGGCGACAACGCCCCAAGCGTGGTAGCTGGCGACGCCAACAGTCAGCTGCTGGTTGTCATCCAGGGCACACCCATCCCAGATCCGGATGACCCAACCAAAAACCTGGTAGGGAAGATGCCGCCCAATAAGGCCATCAAAGCAGATATCATCGATGTGCTCAAGCGCTGGGTCATGGCAGGTATGCCTAAAACTGCCGCTGACGCTGCCGCTCTGCCCACATCTGCGCCTGCGCCAACAGCAACACCCAAACCATAATCCGAAAATTTGAACACGGATGATGGTCGCAGTTGGCTTGGATTGTGCTCGCTTGCGTCTCTTGCAGGTGGTTATCTTCGCACAAAATAGCGCAAAAATAACTACAAAAGGCCTTGCTGACCCTAACATAAATTCAAAAACAGGTGTCTCCCAAATTTACCGGGAGGCACCTGTTTTTATTTACTTTTGCCGGTTCCGCGGCTGGCTGATCTTCGATGAAGCTTCAGTTTTCAAACCGCGGAATAGAAATTTATGCTGCTTGCTATCACCTACATATTCTGGATGATCGCATCGCCGAATTCAGAACATTTGACTTCATTGGCGCCATCCATCAAACGCGCAAAGTCGTATGTAACAACCTTCTGAGCAATTGCGCCTTCCATACCCTTGACGATCAAATCAGCAACTTCGGTCCAACCCATATAACGGAACATCATTTCGCCAGAGAGAATGACCGAACCAGGATTAACCTTGTCCAGATCCGCATATTTAGGAGCCGTGCCATGGGTGGCTTCAAAGATGGCATGACCGGTTACATAGTTAATATTGGCACCTGGGGCAATTCCAATTCCGCCCACTTGTGCCGCCAACGCATCAGACAGGTAATCGCCGTTCAGGTTCAGGGTGGCGATCACATCATAATCCCGTGGTCGAATAATCGTGAACTGCAAGCTGACATCCGCAATCGAGTCTTTGATCATCAACAGAGATTTCCACTTGCCGTCGCCGTGGGTATCCCACAGTTTGAGCGCTTCTTCAACTTCGCCTTTGATATCATTCTGCTGCGCAGGTGACATCATGCCGAAGCCAGGATCAATCTGCCGGGCGTTTTCTTCAAC
>CAINXK010000350.1 GCA_903854805.1 uncultured Anaerolineae bacterium | reverse complement strand
GGCGTTTTCTTTGGTGATGAACTGCAGAAATCGTTTGGGGCTGATACCTGCCCAACGGGTAAATATACGCTGAAAGTGATATTCACTCAAGCCGATGCTTTCGGCAATTTCTTTAAGTTCGGGTTGGCGTAGATAATTATCATCCAAATAATAAATGGCTTTTTCGATGCGCTGGTAGTCATCGCTGAGTTGCTGGTAATTCATTGTTTGGCTGGACATGGCTGTTTTCCTTTCGTATCACCATTTTAGAGTGCCTTTGCCTTGTGAGCCACCCGTTTCTTGCGCGAAAAAATGCTCAAGTTAATTCCTCGATCATATCATGCACAAGGGTTACACTCCAGAAATTTGTCAGGAAAAGATCTGCCGGACAATGATTTTAATATGAATTTCTTTTTTCACCTGCATTTCATCTAGGATTTAGAGATTGGGGCAGGTTGATCTGGTAGAATGAGAATTCAATGTGTTGAAAATACTGCCGCTGCTGGCCCAGACCCTTTATTAAAATTTATGCTCTGAATTCATGGTTGACGGTTTTTGGGTGGGCGGGTATAATGCTCTTTCGCCAATACCCCGGTTAGGGGTGTTTGCGTGTCGTATTCCCGGCTTCCCCGCAGCACGGCGGCAACCTGAACGAAACGCGGTGACTGTGGTGAAGCGAAGACCAG
The DNA here is from genome assembly GCA_903854805.1 of uncultured Anaerolineae bacterium. Next base: position 48,326 of record CAINXK010000350.1, on the reverse strand, counting down.
GAGAAAGGATTTATGAAATACGTTATTTTAGAAAGCGGCGGCAAACAATATAAAGCCGTCGAAGGCAGCACGATCGAAGTTGATCTGTTGCATATTTTACCGGGCACAAGCATTGAAATAAACGAAGTGCTTTTGCTGGTCAATGGTGATGTAATCACCGTTGGTGCGCCGGTGGTAGCGGGCGCGTCTGTCATAGCCACAGTTGTCGAACATTTCAAGGGCGAGAAAACATACAACTTCCACTATAAGCCCAAGAAGCGCATTCGTCAGAAGACTGGTCACCGTCAGTCCTACACCCGCCTTTCTGTCGAGAAGATTGAAGAGAAGTAAGAGAGGTTCACTATGGCTCATAAAAAAGGTGGCGGTTCCAGCCGCAACGGTCGTGATAGTAATGCCCAGCGTTTGGGCGTGAAGAAGTATGCTGGTGAGTTTGTGCTTTCGGGCAACATTCTCATTCGCCAGCGTGGAACGCATATCAAACCTGGTATGAACGTGGGCGCCGGTACAGACGACACCCTCTTCGCCACGATTGATGGCGTGGTCGTTTTTGATGTTGTGCATGGTCGTAAGCGTGTGAATGTCCTCCCGCAAGAGGCTTTCGCGGTGGCTGAGTAGACCAGAGGTCTATTGATATGAGAGAAAAAATTCATCCAACCTATTATACGGACGCCCAAGTTGTCTGCGCTTCATGCGGCAGCAAGTGGACGACCGGTTCCACTCGCAAAAGCATCCACGTCGAAGTTTGCTCCAAATGCCACCCGTTCTTTTCTGGTGAGCAGGCCCGCATTCTGGACGTGGAAGGTCAGGTGGACCGCTTCTATAAGAAGCTCCAGGTTCGCCAGGATTACGTTGAATCCCAGAAAGCCAAGGAAGAAGCCCGCAAGGCTCCTCCGAAGCCTGTCACTGAACTCGAACTCGGGATCCGTGTAACTGGCGCTTTGGAAAAAGCTGGGATTACAACGATTGCCCAGTTGATGCAGAAGCTTGGCGAAGGCGACGAAGCTGCCCTGGCAGTTGAAGGCTTTGGCCGAAAGGCTTTGATTGACAGCAAGAAGAAAATTCGCGCCCTGGGCTATGATTTGCCCGAGGCCGCCAACGAAGCTGCTGCCTGAGCATTTTCCGTCAGGGAAAGCAGACCCTACAAACCGAAATATCAGGTAAACTTAACAGGCAGATGCCCGGCATCTGCCTGTTATTATTTTATTTGGGAGTGGTTATGAAGCATTTGCATGGTTCTATTGAAGTTGTTTGCGGGTCCATGTTCAGCGGAAAGACAGATGAACTTATCCGTCGCCTGCGCCGCGCAGTGATCGCACGCCAGAAGGTGCAGGTGTTCAAACCCGCGATTGATGTGCGTTATGCTGTTGAGAAAGTTACTTCGCACGCCGGAGCAGATTTTGATGCCATTCCGGTCGAAAAGGCGATTAATATTTTTGACAGGCTGGAGCGTGATACGACTGTAGTTGGGGTGGATGAAGCACAGTTTTTTGATAATGGTATTCTCGATGTGACAACCAAGATGGCTGATCAGGGTATTCGTGTACTCGTGGCTGGCCTGGACCAGGATTTTCGCGGCGACCCATTTGGTCCCATGCCAATGCTGATGTCCAAGGCCGAGCATGTGGATAAGCTGCAGGCGATTTGCATGGTCTGCGGAGAACCCGCCAGCCGGACCCAAAGGCTGGTAAATGGCAAACCAGCACGTTATGATGACCCGGTCGTCATCGTTGGCGCTTCTGAAATGTATGAAGCGCGTTGTCGCCGGCATCATGAAGTTCCTCGAAAATAACGAAACTGATCTTTTGTCTTTTTACTGTGTCTGGAAAACTGATAGGAGCATAAATGCAAGATTATCTCGATATTTTGGCAGAAGTTCTTATTGACGAAAATACCCTCCAAAAGCGTGTCAAAGAACTGGCAGATGAGATTAACCGGGATTATGCGGGTGAGCAAATTTTGCTGATCTGTGTTTTGCGCGGTGCTCTGCCTTTCATGGTTGACCTGATGCGCCACCTGAGCGTCCTAAACGCGATTGATTGCATGGCGGTTTCGTCTTATGGCGAAGGCGCCCGGGCTTCTTCAGGCAACGTTCGTATGACTCTGGATCTACAGACCAATATTTTGGGTAAGCATGTCATCCTGGTTGAAGATATCGTTGATAGCGGTCATACAATCGCCCATGTGATTGAGTTGCTGCGTACCCGCAAACCAAAAACCCTTAAAGTATGCGCTTTGTTGGATAAAAGCTCCCGCCGTGAGGTTGATGTGCCGATCGACTATAAAGGGTTTACCATTGCGAATAAATTCGTATTTGGTTATGGCTTGGATCTCGACGAATTCTATCGTAACCTGCCTTTTATTGGTGTCGTTGACCTTGATCGTTACGTTAGCAACGGGTAAGGCAATTCTCCTGCCTGTAAGGATGGATTCAAATGCAAGAGTACCAGGAATTTATTGATGAAGTGCTTGTCGACCAGCCAGCTATTGAGAAGCGTGTTCGTGAACTTGGCGAGCAGATCAGCCGTGATTATGCCGGACAGGATCTCCTGGTTGTTTGTTTGCTGCGCGGTGGTCTGACCTTTACTGCTGATCTGACCCGTTTTATTACCCTTTCACACGAATTGGATTGCATGTCGCTTTCTTCATATGGAACCGGACATTATGCTTCCAGTGGGAACGTGCGCGTAAACTTGGACCTCATGACCAATATCGAAGGTCGAAATGTCTTGCTGGTTGAAGATATTGTTGATAGCGGTCGTACCCTGGCGCATGTATTGATGATGTTAAAAACACGTGATCCGAAGAGTGTAAAAGTATGTGTACTGCTCGATAAAAAAATGCGCAGAGAAGTGCCAGTCTATGCCGATTATGTCGGGTTTGATGTGCCCGATAAATATATTTTCGGCTATGGTATCGATATCGATGAGCATTTTAGACATCTACCGTTCATTGCCAGTGCCGATCTCGATAAATATAAAAAGCCAGGAAAATAATACTGATGGATGATGGTCTATCTTCCGAATCGACTGCGTATGCCGGACGCTGGGTTGCACTGCTGCGCGGAAAGATCATTGCGCAAGGAGAAACCCGTGACCAGGTTTTTTATGCTGCCCGGCAGTCTCGTAGAAAGGAAGAAGCGGAAATTCGTTTTATCCCGTTAACGCCTGTATCTTCGCCACTATTGGATGAGGTGCGTGTACTGCTCCCGTTGGATGAGCCCATCTACCTGGTTGGTGGTGCTGTACGTGATGCTGTTCTTGGGCGTGCCGTCCACGATCTCGATTTTGCCTGTCCACATGGGATTAAGTTGGCCCGTAAAGTGGCTGACGGTCTTTCGGCAGCTTTTTTCCCCCTTGATGAAGCTTTTGACACGGCCCGGGTCATCTTTCAGCAGCCGGATGGCAGCCGGGATGTTCTTGATTTTGCCGGTTATCGTGGCGATTCACTGGATGCAGATCTGCGCGGGCGTGATTTTACGATTAATGCTGTTGCCATGGACATTCACAGCGGCGAAATTATTGACCCCCTGGGTGGGGTCAAAGATATCCGCGCAAAACGTATCTGTGCCTGCTCAGAGACTGCGTTAAGTAATGATCCGATCCGGATCTTGCGCGCAGTGCGCCAGGCGGCGGCTTATAAGTTCTCCATTGATCCCGAGACTCGCCGTTTGATGAAAGCAGCCGTTGAGCTGCTGCCGAAAATTTCGACGGAACGGATCCGGGATGAATTATTTAAAATACTTGAAGGCCCCAGTCCGGATGCGGCCATACGCGCCTTGGAATTATTGGGGGTTTTCCCGCAGATATTACCAGAACTGGCTGCATTGAAAGGTGTTGAACAATCGGCACCGCATGTCCACGATGTCTGGTCACACACTCTGGCTGTATTGCGTCATCTCGAAAATATCCTGGCTCTGCTCTCGCCTCGTTACAATGAGCAAAAAACCAACGCGGATTTGATGAATGGGTTGCTGGTTTTACGACTGGGGCGTTATCGCCAACAGATTGGGGATCATATTGGTTCATCGTTGACTACCGGTCGTTCAACACGGTCATTATTGTTTTTTGCGGCTTTATTTCACGATATTAACAAACCGCAGACCAGGACCATTGAAGATAATGGCCGGATCCGATTTCTCGGTCATGATGTTCTTGGCGCTGAAACGGTTGCCAGTCGCGCAGTAGCCCTGCATTTGAGCAACGATGAACTCGAACGCCTTAAGCTGATTATCAAGCATCATATGCGCGTGCATGCACATACCAGTCGCCAAGAGGCCGGGCAGGCTATCAGCCGTAAAGCCATATATCGGTTTTTTCGGGATACAGGCGAGGCCGGGATTGATTTGATCTTGTTGGCACTGGCTGATACCCGGGCAACCTATGACCATACCCTGACTCAGGCGCATTGGGCAGCCTGTCTGGATGTATGTCGCCAATTGCTCGAAGCATGGTACGAGAAAGCCGAAGAAATCATCCGGCCAAAAGTGTTGGTCAATGGCGATGATCTGATCACCGAACTGAAGTTGAAACCGGGTCCAGAGATTGGCAAGCTTCTGGAAGCCATCCGCGAGACCCAGGCGGCTGGCAACTTAGCCACCCGCGAAGAAGCGCTGGCATTTTCCCGCGGTTGGTTGGAAAAGCTGAGAGAAATTGGGCGCGCAGCTGAGAACAAACCGCGCTAAACCGAACAAATAGCCCCTTCAAGGATCAATGTACATGCAAAAGGCTTGGGTGAATGGTATGACGCTGGCGTATAACCGGCGGGGCAGGGGCGAGCCTTTGCTGCTTATCCATGGTTTTCCTCTTGACCACACGATCTGGGAGCCTCTGGCGGTTCGCCTTGTCGACAATTTTGATGTGATCATGCCAGATCTACGCGGTTTTGGTTTGTCTGATATACCGGCTGGCGAGTATACGATTGAGCAAATGGCTTCTGATCTTGCCCAGCTGCTGGATGTCTTGAAAATTCAAAAAACTTACATCGCTGGTCACTCCATGGGCGGATATGTTGCCCTGGCATTTGCGCATGCTTACCCGGATCGTGTATTAGGGCTTGGTCTGCTCGGTTCCCAGGCGCTGCCAGATTCGTCAGAGCGTAAGGCGATCCGGTTTGCCCAGGTAGAGCAGGTTGCCGAGAATGGGGTCCAGGTTGTGGCTGGTATGGCCGATAATCTCTCTGCGAGCCCACAATTTGCGCCAATTTTCCGCGCTATTATCCTGCAACAACGACCGGCTGGCGTGATAGGCGCACTCAAAGCGCTGGCAATCCGCCCGGACGCCACACAATTTGTGGCTTTATTCAACTTTCCGATTGTGCTGGTGCATGGTCTGGCGGATGCGCTAATTCCACCTGCGCGCGCATCTGAATTGAAAACCCTGCTTCCGCAAGCATTCTTGACTGAGTTGCAGGCAGTCGGGCATTCCCCGATGCTGGAAGCTCCAGATCAGACGGCGCTCGCTTTGCTGCAGCTGCTTGCCAGATAGGGTTGGATAGTTACAACTCTGCACCTACGGAAATGTTCTTTCAAACTACCGGCATTCCCTAAACGCAAATAACCTGCATCATTATGGTAGGTCGCGGATGGATCAGTTATTTTTCGCCCGATGCTTTTTCCATTATTGATGTCAAATACCTCCGGATCGTTACACTCGGGCTCGATCGTAAAAAGATATTCGGCTTTTAATAAAAACGGTACTGTCCATTATTTGCGGACAGTACCGTTTTTGGTTCAGCTCACCGGAATACTAAACCTTGGACTTCAAAAGTCCATTAATAAAATGGCAGCCGGGATAAACTTTATCATCCCCGGTTTGTAGGTTGAGTCTAGGGGTAGACCTCACTCAGAATTGGTTCGTAAGCGCAACGGCAGCCGTGATTGTGGGAGCAACCTTCGTGCGGTAGGGTGGCAATGGCGTCTTTTGGAAAGGTCCCGCGTGATTCATAACAGAGCGGGCAAGCATCATTTGCAACTGTGATTCGCACAGCTGTCACCCGTGAGTTGGTCCGAAATTTCTTGAGAGCAACCGCACTGGTGGAAAATTCGCTTAATTTAATATTACAGTTTGGACAATTTGTGGCTGTATCGGGGGAAGACGCATTGCAGCGTGAGCATGTTTGCACGGCCGAACTCCTGAATTTTTAACTATTGTACTCTGGGCAGTTAGGCCTGCAAAGGTTTTTACTGGGAATCAATGCAGTTTATGGCGATATTGGTCAAACCAGTCTCCCTGATCATGATGGTTGAACCGTTTTCAACCATATGCCGGCGGGCAAGGTTTTTGATGTGAGCGATCAAAACCTTATTGTGGACTGGTTTGGTCATGAAATCATCTGCGCCTGCATCCAGAGCTTTGGAGATCGTGCCTGGGTCATCGAGTGCAGATAGAATAGCAATGGGGGCTGTCGTGAACGAGCGCAAGGTTTTGCAAATTTCCCAGCCACTGGTTCCCGGGATTAATAGATCGAGAATAATGATGTTAGGGTTCTCGTTGCGTGCCATTTCTATACATTGAGGTCCGCTTTTGCAGGAAAGAACTTCCATACCATGGTTGCGCAGCAATGTACCCAGGAGCTCAGTCATGGAAGGGTCGTCGTCAATTGTCAGTACTTTTAGGGTCATGTTGTATCCTCATGAAAGATTATCCCAGATTTTGTTTTACGCAGACTTTACACGTTAATAACAAACTGGACAGACTTGTCTGAACAAGTTGCCTTGGGTGACTAGCGTAGAATTATTTCAGGTTTTATGGCACGGCTTTGGGCGTATAAGAAAAAATTGACGATCGCAAGGTTTCAAATCCGAAAATGTAATAAATACATGTGGCCTAAAAATGCGTCAAAGGCAAAGCTGTTTGTGGTAAACTTGCAATGTTACGCGCTTATCGCAATCATATCTATCTCTTTAGGAGGCTAAAATGACGAAGAAATGGGTTTATCTATTTGAAGAAGTCGCAGATGCGGAAAAATATACCGGTTCATGGGACGGAGTGCGGTCGCTCTTGGGCGGTAAAGGTTCTGGTCTGGCTGACATGACACGCGCAGGAGTTCCTGTGCCCCCAGGTTTTACCGTGACGACCGAAGCATGCAATGCCTATCGCAAAGCCGGAACATTCCCCGAAGGTATGTGGGATCAGGAATTGGCTGCTTTGGTGGAAGTTGAAAAGCTGACTGGAAAAAAATTCGGCGATTCCTCCGACCCGTTATTGGTTTCATGCCGGTCTGGCGCGAAATTTTCGATGCCGGGCATGATGAATACCATCCTGAACATTGGGTTGACTGACAAGTCGGCCGAAGGCATGATCAAGCTGACTGGAAACCCGCGCTTCGTGTGGGATTCCTATCGTCGCCTGGTTGAAATGTTTGGCACTGTGGTCATGGACATCGATGATGAAGCTTTTGAACACCCGATGGCAGCTTACAAGGCAGAAAAAGGTTACAAACTCGATACCGAAATGAAAGCGGAAGACTGGAAAGCGATTGTTTCCATCTTCAAAGAAGTTTTCAAAAAGAAAACTGGTGGCGATTTCCCCCAGGATGCCAACCGTCAGCTCGAGCTCTCCACCGAAGCTGTCTTCAAAAGCTGGAATGGCAAGCGCGCCGTGGATTATCGCCGCGCTACGAATATCTCTGACGACCTCGGAACTGCTGTCAATATTGTGACCATGGTCTTCGGTAATATGGGCGATGATTCTGGCACTGGTGTTGCCTTTACTCGTAACCCATCCACTGGCGATAAGAAGATGATGGGCGAATACCTGCTCAATGCCCAGGGCGAAGATGTGGTTGCGGGTATCCGCAACACCGAACAGATCGAAAACCTGGTCAATTCCATGCCGGAAGTCTACAACCAGTTCATGGATATCACCGCCAAGTTGGAGCAGCACTACAAAGACATGCAGGATGTTGAATTCACCATCGAGCGTGGCAAACTGTGGATGCTTCAGACCCGTAACGGCAAGCGTACCGCAAAAGCCATCGTTAAAATTGCGGTTGATATGGCCATTGAGGGATTGATCAGCAAGGATGATGCTGTCCTGCGGGTTACTCCTGACGATGTGGATGCATTGTTGCACCCGCAATTTGACAGCAGCGCCAAAAAAGACGCTGAGAAGGCTGGCAAGTACCTTGCCAAGGGCGTGAATGCCTCCCCAGGCGCGGCTGTTGGTCAGGCTTATTTCGATGCTGATAAGGCCGAAAAGATGGCCAAGGAAGAAAAGCAGGACACCATTATGGTGCGCCCGTTTACCAAGCCGGATGATGTCCACGGCATGATTGCGTCCAAGGGCGTGCTCACCAGTGAAGGTGGTGCCACCTCGCATGCCGCAGTTGTTGCCCGACAGTTTGGTATCCCGTGCGTGGTCGGCGCGAATTCCATCAAGATTGACCTTGAAAAACGTGTCATGGTTGTCGGTGACGTGGTTATCAAGGAAGGTGAGTGGATCTCGGTGGATGGTACGACTGGCCAGGTATTCCTTGGCAAGATCCCAACCAGCACTCCCACACTTGAAGAACAGACTGAACTTTTGACCCTGCTGACCTGGTCTGATGAAATCGCTGCCCGCGATGGCATTCGGGTATTACCCGATGGCCGCAAGAGCCGTGGTCTGCAGGTTTGGGCCAACGCCGATTATCCGAAAGATGCCAGGCGTGCTCGTTCTTATGGTGCTCTCGGGATTGGCTTATGCCGAACCGAACATATGTTCTTCGAACCGGAACGTCTGCCGATCGTTCAGAAGATGATCCTGGCCGATACCAGCGAAGAACGTACCAAGCAGCTTGATTTACTTCTGCCCTCCCAGCGCAAGGATTTTGATGGCCTGTTTGAAGCCATGGACGGTCTGCCCGTCATCATCCGCCTGATCGATCCTCCGCTGCATGAATTTATGCCTGATGAAGAGAAACTGCTCGAAGAAGTTATCACCATGCGCGTTAAAGGTGAGACTGCTGGCCTGGCCGAGAAGGAACACCTTCTGAACGCCATCAAAGGCTTGCATGAATCCAATCCAATGATGGGTCTTCGTGGTGTACGCCTCTCCATCGCTATGCCTGAAATCGTTGAAATGCAGGTGCGCGCCATTTTTGAAGCTGCCGCTGACTGCGCTTTGCGCGGTATTGTGGTCAAGCCCGAAGTGATGATCCCCCTGACTGGCACTGTTAAGGAACTTGAATGGATCCAGCCGCGTCTGATCCGCATCGCCGCCACAGTTCTGGCTGAAAAGAAAGTTGCCAAACTTGACTACAAGTTCGGCACGATGATCGAGATTCCGCGCGCAGCAGTGACTGCTGGCGAAATTGCCAAGCTGGCCGAATTCTTCTCCTTCGGTACCAATGACCTGACCCAAATGACCTTTGGCTACTCGCGTGACGATGCTGAGCGTAACTTCCTGGTTACATACGTGGAACAGGGCATTTTACCGAAGAATCCATTCCAGACTCTTGATCGCGATGGCGTCGGTCGCCTGATGCAGATTGCAATCAACGATGGGCGCATGACTCGTCCCGATCTTGAAGTTGGTATCTGCGGTGAACATGGTGGAGATCCCGAATCGATCGAATGGTGTCACATCATCGGCAATAATTATGTTTCCTGCTCGCCCTTCCGCGTTCCGATCGCTCGCCTGGCTGCCGGACAGGTTGCACTTAAATTCAGTGGCAAAACCATCGCTGAAGACAAGTAACATCGCAGTTTGAAGGAAAACACAAACCCTGGCGCTCAGTCGAGCGCCAGGGTTTATTTGTAGGGGAGATGACCCTTGGTTACTTTTCTTGCTGAGGCCAGTTGAGGATGACTGGCTTTGTATAGCCGTGCTTTTCCACTCCGTAAAGTTTTCCGCCTGAAGGTTCCGGGCAGCCAGCTTCGTCTTTGATGGTATAGGATGTTTTATCGCGATTATCCAATGCCACTGGGTACCACAAGTAAGCTCCTGCCTGGCATACGAATATATCCAGAAAATATCCGCGATCATCATCGTCTGTCATCGGAAGAACTTCCCAACTGATGCGGACTTTCCCACCATCCCGGGTTACGCTGACACCGTGTGGAGCTGTGTACAATACACTTGGTCCGGGTAGAAACCTGTCTGTAAACTCCATAACCCGGATGGTGTTGATATCGCCCACTACATCCACCACCGATGGGGCCACCCAACAGTAGTATTTAAGCTTATCAAATTTGATGTACAGCCATTTGCTAAGACCGAAGCGCCCCTGAACGCTTCCAACATCACCCGCATATAAGTCTGCGGCATGCAGGTAAGCGATATTGGGCCCATACCGGCAGTGTGCCTGTTTGTTTACGGTCACGGATGGAAAGGCAAAAGTCGGTGTGGCGCTGGGTGTGCTTGTCTCAGTAATGGTGGGGGTAAAGGTAATGGTGGGGGTCTGGCTGGCGGTTGGGGTTGGGGTCTGGCTGGGTAGAGTTGTTTCGGTTGGGATCGGCAGTGGCGAGGGGGTCTCGGTCGACAAGACCGCTTGAGTTTCGAGTGTTGGTTCGATGTTAATATCTGTTTGTGATGAAACCAAAGCAGGTAAACTACAAGCCAATATGCTAATACTCAAAATTAGGTAGGTTAATAATATTTTTTTCATACTCTCATTTTACAATTTATTCGGCGGTTTTGTTGATCCGTAAATATTTTGTATGATAGCTTGTATATTCTATTGACTCCACCTTGCAATGCTATTATTCTTCATTCTTCAAAAGGATGAGATTCTATGGATATTATTTCTGCTATTCATTCCCGACATTCACAGGGAAAAGTCAGGCCTGACCCATTGCCGCGTGAATTGATCGAAAAGCTTTTACAGGCTGCCGTGCAGGCGCCCAATCACTTCCGGGTACGGCCGTGGCGTTTTGTGGTTTTGACGGGTGCTGGCCGGGAACGTTTTGGAGATAGTTTGGCCGCAGCTTTTAAAGCCAAATTTCCAGATGCGCCGGCCGAGGCTATTGAAAAGGAACGCCAGAAGGCATTGCGCGCGCCCTTGGTGATTGTTGTGGCAGTAGACCAGCCATCAGAACCAAAAATAAATGAAACCGAAAACATTGCGGCGGCTGCGGCAGCTTGTCAAAATCTTCTGCTGGCAGCGACCGGGTTGGGATTGGGCTCCATCTGGCGGACCGGCGATAACGCCCGTGATCCTGAGATTAAAAAATTCCTTGGTTTTTCGCCAGAACAGCACTTGCTAGGTTTCCTGTATATTGGTTACCTGGATGGTCCTCCCACAGTTTTTCCAGAGAGACCAACCTTCGACGACCGAACGGTTTGGATGGAATAGGTAAAAGCTTCCCGCACATATTCCTGTGCGGGAAGCTTTTTTGCAGCAACAGCGCCTGGCTTTTGCTGGGCTGTTCCAACTTGGCCTGCGTTTAATGCCTGCCTGAAAGCCCTTGCAAGATCAGGTCTGGGCGGTCCGTGTCTACCCCATCGAGACCCCAATCCATGTAAGTCTTAAATAATTCCGGGTCATCAAGAGTCCAGGTTTCGACCCTGATGTTTTTGGCATGCGCGGCTTTAATAAAGTTTGGGGTGATGATCGGGATGCCATATGATTCAGAAGTTTCAAATGGCACCTGCAAGGCTTGATATTGCGGTGAGATCAACCCGCTCAGACCGATTTTACTCAACAAGACAAAGGCGAGCACCTCGTTCTTGGCTGCTGAAGTGGCAACATCTGGGCAGGTTTCGCGGAAAGTTTTCATGGCATCATCATGGAAAGATGCAATAATGACCTTATCTTGCAGCTGGTAGCGGTGGATCAAGTCGCATAACGGCCTGGCAATCGGGGTTCTGGTCAATTTGATTTCAATCAAGTAGCGCATCTGGGGATATTTTTGAAAAACTTCTTCAAGCCCGGGTATGCTAATTCTCTTGTCGCGATATGGATAGGTTTTGCCGCCATCATTTGACCACCAGTAAGCCGCATCCAGCTTTTTTAGTTCGGCCAGGGATAACTCATCAACCTGACCGGAACCATTGGTAGTCCTATCGATGTTTTCATCATGGATAAGCACAATCTGACCATCTTTGGTGATGTGTGCGTCCATGTCAAAAGCATCCACGCCGAGGGTCACAGCCTGGTCATAGGCATACAGCGTATCCCCTGGCCAGATTCCATCACCGCCCATGTGCGCATAAACCATGACCGCGGCTGTTGGCTTTTTATAGAAGGGACGTTCTTCTGCCGGATTAGAAAAAAGGATCCCTAAAATCAGTGCAACTGCCACAGGGACCAAAACACTCATCAAAATTCTTGCAGGACGTTTTTTCATATTCTCCAGTTACCAGATCATTAAAACGCTTCCAGGAAGGTGACTATATTTTCTCCGAGCGCAGCGTTATTATATCCACCTTCCATGATAACCAGATTGTTTAAATTAAGTTTTGCAATTTCCTGCCCAATTTGGTGGATCCCGGATTTTGTGACGGTGAACTTACCCAATGGATCGCCATCAAAAATATCCATGCCTGCCGATATGACCAGAAACTCAGCGCCATAAACGCTTATCATGCTTAGGGCTTCGCGGAGCGTATCAAGGTAACTGATGCTATCCGTTCCTTTTGGCAGTGGATAATTGCGGTGAAATCCAAGCCCCGCTCCGGCCCCGGATTCATCCACATAGCCACAAAAATAGGGATATTCTTGATCCGGATCGGCATGGATCGAGATGGTCAGCACGTCGGGGCGCTCGTAGAAAATATCCTGTGTACCATTTCCGGCGTGATAATCGATATCCAGGATGGCTGTCCGTCCCTGTTTCGACAGCCAGTTGGCAGCCACGGCGGCGTTATTAATGTAACAGTAGCCGGCGCAGCTGCTTTTGCCGGCGTGATGCCCGGGCGGGCGGCAGAGCGCAAAACTGGTTTTTTGGCCAGATAGAATCGCTCTTGCCCCGCTGATGGCGCAGTTGGCCGAATCCAGGGCCGCTTTATAAGTGCCAGCTGTGATCGGCGCGGATAGGTCATTCATATAGTAGCCTGCCCGCCCTAGCAGCGATTCCGGTTTGTGGCGCCAATTTCCGGACGGGAAAATGGCTGGAAGCAGGGCTGATTTTTCTTGTTGGGTTTCTGTTTCAACTTCCAGCCATTCAGTGTATGCAGTTTGCAGGAATTCGATATAACCGGTGTCATGAACTGCCAGAATGGGTTCCAGCCCGAAATCATGCGGGGCCTGAATCTTGGCCCAGCTGGTTTGCTGCAGTGCGGCCAAGATCCGCACTGCACGTTCTGGCACTTCAAAATTGGCGACTTTTTCACCACCCTCAAAGATTTCGAAGGGTGGGTCGTGTTGTAAATGAGAATCGGAGTAAAAAACATCCATGGTCAGCTCTCCAGGGTACACTAATTTCGGCAAAGATAATTCCTATTGGAAGAAAGCGCAAGGGCAGGAAAATATCTATTGGTCTGAAAGCCGGGTGATAAAGGGTTTAAAATTGGTTTTCCCTGAACTTGTGCTGGAAAATTGTGACAATAATAGAGTCCTTACAAATCCACAACAATCCAAAAGATCAATTCGGGTTTTTCTTGACGTTTCTTTAACATGGGAGTATATTCACTGAGCAAATTAAACCCTCGTTAGGCCAGGCGGCTGCAAGGTACACAAGCCATTGCCCTGAAACGTCCAAAGACGCTAAAGGGTAGACCAGGTGAAGTCGGATTAAGGCTTCGCTCAAAGTGGCTGGGAAGAGTTACTTCCTTACGACGCGCAGTGCCAAAGCTAAACCAGGAGGCGGAAATGCGCGTTTTTGTATGCGTGTAATTTCTTCCTCCTGTTAGATTGACGGGAGGTTTTATTTTGCCGCCGCGCTTGGTTTCCCCAAATTTGCCGCGCGGATGAGAAGGAGGTGTGCGCATGGACGCTGATAGTTCTAGTCCCAGCCCAATGTTGTTCTGGCGAAGTGGTTCGACCTTTGCTCAGGCTTACATTCGTACTATCCTTCGATTTGTATTGGCGTAACTTAGACGCCATTTTCAGCAAAAATGAGGGTAGTGATTGTAAACCTCGTAAAGACCGCCTCACCGCCAACGCGCAGGCGGTTTTTTGATTGCCATCGTGATGAGTTTGTCTAAAAAATGTTTGGTTGGCGGCAGTCTGATGGCCGTGTGAACAAAACAGTCAGCACCGGGGTCGTTACCCGGTTGTCATTGGGAGATTTTCCCACGCATAGGAGGTAGTTATGGCCTTTCTAAGTGAAATTCTTGATCGTACGATCACAGATCTTGACGGCAATTATGTCGGAAAGTTGGATGATCTGATCGCGCGTGAAAGTTCTGCCTTTCCGCATCCGGTTATTGAAGCGTTGGTGATCATTAATCGTCGCGGCGAAAAGTTGTCCGTTCCTTATTCGACGGTTATGTCGCTTTTCGCTCCGGCAATTCCACTTAAGTGTCACGTGGAAGATATACCTATTTACGGAATGAATGAGGACGACGTTTATCTTTCACGAGATGTGCTTGATAAGCAAATTATTGACACAGATGGCGCCCGGGTGGTGCGGGTGAATGATCTGGAATTAGTTCGAGTGAGTAACACGTTGTATGTAAGCAATGTGGATGTTGGTTTGATGGGTATTTTGCGTCGGGTGGGACTCGAACGCGCCACCCAATCGATTGCATCCGGGTTGCGTATTCCACTACGCGATAACTTTATTTCCTGGGATAACGTGGAACTGTTGCATCACGATCAGTTTATGCGCTTGCGAGTCCCGGCGGGGAGTCTCGCAGATTTGCATCCTGCTGATCTGGCGGAAATTCTCAGCGACTTGAACAAACTGGAATCTGGCCAATTCCTCGAATCGATGAATGTTGAGCAAGTGGCTGATGCGCTTGAGCAGGTCGAGACTGAGTTTCAGGCAAGTCTGCTTGAAGATATGGACGATGAGCGCGCGGCAGACGTTTTGGAAGAAATGGAACCGGATGAAGCTGCGGACTTGCTGGCCGAAATTCCACTAGAACGCAGCCGCCGGCTGGTCTCATTAATGGAAAAAGAAGAAGCAGATGATGTGCGTCACTTGCTGACTTTTCCAGAAGATTCCGCTGGTGGCATCATGACCACCGATTATGCAGTGGTTCCCCCGAATGTAACTGCCGAACAGGCCATCAAACTGCTGCGCGAAACTGCCTCGGATATTGACACGGTTCTTTATGTTTATGTAACTGACCCGGAAAATCACTTGATCGGTGTGTTTTCACTGACTGATTTGATCTTTGCTGAGCCCAGTACTCTGGTAAGTGATTTTATGGATGATCGTGTCAAAAAGGTTTTGGCGCTTGATGACCAGGATGAAGTCGCCCAGATTATTACGAAATATGATTTATTGGCTGTCCCGGTGGTGGATCAGCAGAATGTAATTCAAGGAATTGTTACTGCTGATGATGCACTTGACAAGATCATTCCAACTGCCTGGAAGAAGCGTCTCCCGCGTTTCTACCGTTAAGATGATGGGAGGCTAAAAATGAAAACTGAACTCTTTGTGAACAACAACCGGAACTTTTTTTCTGGTTTGTGGAAAAAGGTTTTGTTGTTCCTGTCTGTATTCGGCCCGGCAACGATCACTGCCATGGCTGATAATGACGCTGGTGGCGTGGCGACGTATTCGATAGCCGGTGCAAAACTTGGTTACCCGATCCTGTTCCTGC
This sequence comes from uncultured Anaerolineae bacterium, assembly GCA_903854805.1. The sequence goes on along the minus strand of CAINXK010000350.1, from coordinate 32,691 downwards.
TGCCCATCATCACACTTTTGCTGGCCATCACCCAGGAAATGGGAATGCGCCTTACTATTATTACCCGCCGGGGTCTGGCGGACTTGATCCGCGAAAAATATGGTGTGCGCGCTGCCTTGTTTATGTTCGGTGCTTTGCTGATTGCCAATATCGGCACACTGGTGACAGAACTTTCCGCCGTCAAGACGACCAGTGCCATGTTCAATATTTCGCCAGTTCCAGCCGTGATCGCAATTGTGCTGGTCTCTTTTGTGGTGATCACACGTGGCAATTACAAGCTTACCCAGAACATCATGCTCGTGGCTTGTTTGTTCTTTTTGGCTTATATATTTTCGGCTTTTAAGGCCAAGCCGGATTGGGGTTTGGCTACCAGCAACCTGATTTTTCCGCATGGTGTTGATTTTACGCAAAGCTACATGCGTGATTTTCTAATTATTGGCATGGGTGTGCTTGGGACAACGATTACACCATGGGGCCAATTTTTTATCAGCAGCTTTGCGTCTGACAAGAAAATCGAAAAAGGAAAAGTGGGTCTTTCCCAAATTGAAACTTATTGGGGCGCGTTTCTGACTGATTTTTTTTCATTCTTCATGATCGTTGCGACTGCCGCAACCCTCTACGTTAACAAGATCACGCTCGTATCTGGTGAACAGGCGGCCATGGCTATCCAGCCCTTCGCAGGTAAATTAGCCGGGATGCTGTTTGCATTTGGTATTTTGAATGCAGGCTTTATGGGGTTGGTGGTTGTGTCGCTCTCTACCGCTTATGCTTTCGCCGAGTTTTTTGGTGTTTCTGGCAGCCTTGATGATTCTTTCAAACAGAGCAAAACCTTTTATATTCTTTACGGGGTCCAGCTTTTGGTAGCTATGCTGATCGCGATTTTTTCCAAAGTGTCACTCTTCCAAATCGCAGTCATCACCCAAATCATCAATGCAGTGGCATTACCATTGGTATTCTTTTTTCTGATCAGACTCACCAGTGACCCAGGTCTGATGGGCGAATATGTAAATAATACTTTTCAGAAGTGGTTTGCCATTATCTGTTCAATCATCATTGTGATCGCTTCCATATTTACGGTGGCATCGATATTTTTCTAGCCAAAACAGATGCCAGGCAAATAGGAAGGGCTTGGTTTAAAAATACAGACCGCAAGAAAAACTGGCGGTCTGTATTTTTATTAAACCTGAAGCATGGATAAGGGTCTCGCTGGATTGGATCTTGCTTGCATGCCCAGCTCTGTTTTGATCGGTCAGCCTGCTTTTTGGATAAATTCTGCCAGGTCTTTTTTTAGTTGTTCAAGGGCAGGTGTGTGGATATACATCATGTGCCCGGCTTCGTAGTAAGTCATTGTGATGTTATTGCGCAGGCTTTCATCCAGCCCAAGGTGGTTGAATGTGTATTCACTGGCGAAATAAGGGGTTGCCAGGTCGTAATAGCCACTGGCCAGGAATATCTTAAGGTGTGGATTCGTACTCATGGCCTGGCGTAACGTTTCGGCAACGTAAACAAATTGATTTTCATGCTCAGCGTACGACCAGGGCCAGACCTTTCCGTTCAAAATTTCGTATGGAATATCTTTTTCAAAATTTAATTCGCGCCGGATGTAGTCATAAAATGCGGCAGTGTAGGGCCCGATGATATTGGTATAAGACGGATCATTCTGGGTACCATCTGCCAGGGTGTCAGGATCAATCCCCAAAAAGCGGCTGTCCAAACGGCCTATAACCCGTGAGCGTGTGCGAAGCAATTCTTTGAAAAAACGAAAATCTGGGACTCTCAGGTTGGAGCGTTCGATGTATGCTGGGGCAAGCCCGGTATAGCGCGCCAGTTTTTCAACAATATTTAGACGTTCGCTGCGCGGCAGGGCTGTGCCTTTCATCAACGCTGGCGCATATTCGTTGATTGCAAAATTCTCCACTTCGGTCAGCAGCTTTTGCAAAGGCCGGCGGATGCGCAAAGCATCATGATACCAGGCTGTGGCGGCATAGCTTGGCAGAAACAATACATACGGCAGTTCATTCCCGGGAGCAAAATCAATCGTCTGGAAGTTAAGTACCGCCGAGATAAGCATAATCCCATTCAGATACAGACCATGCCTTTCTTGCAGATAACCCGATAACCCGCTGGCGCGGGTGGTACCGTAACTTTCACCGATTAGAAATTTGGGAGAGAGCCAGCGATTGTACCGGGTAGTGTAGAGCCGGATAAAATCGCCAACACTCTCAATATCTTTTTTGAAGCCGTGGAAATCCTTGGCTTTTTGGCCTTCAACCGGACGACTGTAACCAGTGCTGACCGGATCGATAAATACCAGGTCGGTCTGATCGAGCAAAGAGAATTCATTATCAGCCAGTTGGTAGGGTGGTTTGGGTAAGTTGCCGTCGAATTCCATCAGGACGCGGCGTGGCCCAAGTACGCCCAGGTGCAGCCAAACCGAAGATGACCCGGGGCCTCCGTTAAAAGAAAAAGTCAGAGGGCGCCTGGCCGGATCTTCAATACCGTCTTTTGAATAGGCCACAAAGAAAAATTCGGCTTTGGGTTGTCCGGCTTCAAAATCTTTTTCGCGGTCGGGAGTCTCTTCTCGCAGTACGATCGTTCCGGTGGTGACCGTATATTCAATCGTATTACCATCTATGCTGATCGTGTGCTTGCTTTCCACAAGGTGATCGCTTGCGACCGGTTTTTCGGGTTTGGTCTCAGTCTTTGAATCTGGTTTCGTCTCGTCAGCCATATTTTCTCCTTGATATACCTGGCCCGGTTGTCATTACGGGGGGTATTCTGCCGAATTGCCATTTTTTTGGACGACTATTTTCTTAGCCCGCATGTAACCATTCTGCAGAGTGCCGCTGATGGTGACATCGGATGCATTGGGGAAAAACTTTGGGGCGGTCTCACCTGGCATGATTACCAGGGTGTTTTTTTCACCCACCAGGAAAAATACCAGCCGGGCCTGTTCCATCTTGCCATAACCAAGCTTTGCAGTGCCGGGTTCGCCATCATTTGCGTCATACCAACGAGGGTAGATCGCGCGTCCGCGCAGAATGGTTTCGCCCGTCGCAGTTTGACCTGTTTGGACCAGGGTCTGCAGGTTGGTGCTTGGATACATTTTCGGAAATAATAATTCTGTCAGTGGGATGCTTGAGGCGCTCAGCAGGATCAGGATGGCCGTCAATCCAAGTTTTCTCCAGGGAGTTGGAAGATGGTCTATCCCAAATGTTTCCAAACCCTGGGTGGAAGATTTTTCACTCGAAATATTTCCATTTAATACCAGGCTGCTGAGCGTCAGCAGCCCGAGGAAATGATAAAGATAGATTGCCCAATCCACGGGTACCAGAAAACGATCACCCGAGCTGAGGAAGAGCGCTGTCCAGGCATTGTAGACCAAACTGAGCGCAAGTGGTAACAAACCGAGCAGTCCGTTTTTTTGGACTGCAGCTGCCAGGCCAGTCCCGAAAAGCAGGAGATACAGGCCAATGATGGGAATTTGAGCCGAAGTTGGTTGGCTGTTCCAGGTCTGCCAGAAAGCGCGGCTGGGCCAGATCAGCTCTGTGGGGCTATCTAGCTGGTCGCGCAGCGGAAAGACCAGCAGATTTCCAATTTCATTATTAAAAAAATGATTAACCGCTGAACCAAGGATCCGGCCAGGGTCCGCGCGCAAGCTGGCCAGGGCTAAACCGCCCATACGGCTGGAATATTGAGCGTCGCCCTCAGCGGGTAGGCGTGGAATCAGGCTGTTGCCATTATCGCCGCCCCAGCGCCGGGCAAGCACCATGGTTTGCGAAATTGGGTTGTCTAACACGATTCCACCTGTGGCTCGGTAATTCCGTGCCAACCATGGAAATAAAGCCAGCGCCACACCCAGCAGCATTAGTGCGGACCCCGCCAGCCACTTTTTGCGGCTCCTGACCACGAAAAAACCGATCGGAATGACAACTGCCAGTAAGACAGCGCTTTGCAGTCTGATTAGCGAGCTCAGCCCTATCAGCCCGCCTGCCAGCAAAGCGTGCCAGAGCGGTTTGGGTTGGCGCATCCAACGAATGACCAGCAGTGTAAAAATACAGATCAACAAGGCAGCCGGGATCTCTGAAAAGAAAAGCTTCGTGTAGGTGTAATTTAACGCGAATGGCGCAGCGAAGTTTGTGGTCAGGTCGCGGAAGGTTGCCAGCAAGGCCAGCCCTAATCCAAACGGGCGCCCGGCCAGCTCCTTGCCGAGCAGATAAAGCACCACTGGAAAAGCTGCCAATACCAGGGTCTGAAGCAGAATTACCTGGGTGTAATCTTGCCCGGCTAGGGCATGCAGCCAGGTGATAAAACTGATATACAATGGGCGCGTGGGCACATCCGGCCACATGAAACCATTACCAACAAGGGCAGATTGGGCATACTGAGCGTAGATCAACGCATCTGAGAAAGGATAAATCTCAAAGTTAGGCGCGCGGGGTGGGGTAGCGAAAAAGCCAGGATTGACAGGTTGAGATATCCACAGAATGCAAGTAAAAATATAGATACTCAGACTTGTGAAGCGATCTTTTTTAAACCACCCCCAGCGTTTTTCCATACTCAAGAAGATCAGGCTGGCGAATAAAGCCAGGATGATTTGCCATTCGAGCAGTGGTGTGCCGGGTTCGCCCCAGGATCCGTCGTTGTAGCGGCTAATACCCAGTTTTGTGGTGATAATAAAGGTCACCACCGCTGCCAGGCCGAAGAGCGCCAGGATTGACAGACGTAAAAATTCCCTTGTTTCGGTCCTGGAAGTGCGGAAACCCTGGTTTTCTGCAGCCAGAAAAATAACCAATTCAAGTGCGGAAAGTGTCAGCCAGGCGGCCAGCGGTGCCAGGCGCCCGGCATAGGCGCTATAAATGTAATCGGATGTATTCCCGAGTGCTCTTAGTACGAAAATTGCTACAGGGGCAGCCAGGCTAATTATGATTGCAATTGCGTAAAGCAACTTGGGAAAATGAATTTTTTCAAAAAAGGCGGAGTGGAATTCAAGCCAATATAAACCAGCAGAAAGGCCAGTCAGAGCAAACATGATCGCCATTAACGCCAATCTTGAAGCTGAGTAGCCCAGCAGAAGGCCGTTCTCAGTATTCGTTGGCAAAATTATCAGCCAGGTAAGCCCGGCGAGTCCCTGCAGAGCCCACAAAATAAATATTACAGAGATGCGTTTCATGGCTTCTATTCGGGATTGAGAGTGGTTGGGCTGAAATGATGTCCGGCGGCGATCAGAGCTGCGCAGGCCGATAACAGCCGCTCATTTTTTACAAGAATGTAATCAGTATCATAAGTGGATAAGGCGAAAATACTGATGCCTGCTTCTGATAGCGTGGCAGCGATGCCAGCCAGGATGCCGGTCAGTGAAAAGTCTAGCTGTCCAGCAACTTTGAGCGCGCGCCAACCATGTTCAGTTTTATTCGCATCGATTTTGACATTCTCTGGCACAAGGATGGAAATTTCATCGTGTGTGCTCGTGATACTGTAAAATGCGCAGTCAAAGACCGTCTTCGGGATGGCGACGCCAGGTTTCAAGTGATGAAGGTTGAAGGACTCGTTTAGTATGATGAAGGTCAGGGCTTGCATGCGGCCTCACACGACAAAGGTAAAGGCAATCATATCATAAGAAAACCCCGGCCTGCCGGGCTCACCTGCCTGTTCTGGGAATAATCTGATGGCATGATAGGCATCTCTGGACGCTTTGTAAAAGCTGGAATATGGCTTGCCGCAACCAACCAGCCGGGTTGGCACGCTGGAACAGCTGAAGCATGTCCAATCAGGTCTCAGCCGATCTGCTTGAGAGCCATTTGGTATTTCTCGAAATATTTTCAGAATCCATTGACCACAACCAGTAAACACGCTACAATCTTCCCGCTATGTTTGAGAATCTAACCAATCGTCTTACCCAGGTTTTTGATAATTTACGCAAGCGCGGCAAGCTTTCCGAAGCTGATGTGGATGTCGCCATGCGTGAAGTCCGTTTGGCGTTGCTAGAAGCCGATGTCCACTATACTGTGGTCAAGAGTTTTATTGCCAGAGTTCGCGAGCGCGCCATTGGCGCGGAAGTTTCCAAAGCTCTCAATCCTGGTCAGCAAATCATCAAAATCGTCAATGAAGAGCTAATCGCCACTCTGGGCGAACCTGCACCACTCAATCTGACTGGCGGAAAACCGCGCGTTATTTTGATGGTTGGTTTGCAAGGATCCGGTAAAACTACACATACCGGTAAATTGGCCAAGTTACTACGCTCCAAAGGCGAACGTGTCATGCTTGTGGCGGGTGATCCTTACCGTCCGGCGGCCATCCAGCAGTTGCAGCAACTGGGCGAGCGTGTCGATGTGCCCGTGATTGTGGATACGAGTAAAAAACCACCTGAATTGGCGGCCTACGCGTTGGATCAGGCTCAAAAAGGTGGCTACTCGGTCATGATCGTCGATACTGCCGGCCGTTCCCAGCTAGACGATGCCCTGATGACCGAATTGAAGGCCATCGAGAAGAAAATCCAGCCGGTGGAAGTTCTACTGGTTGTGGATGCCATGATCGGTCAGGAAGCGCTGCATGTTGCCGAAGGTTTCCGCGATACTGTTGCCATAACTGGCCTGATCTTGACCAAGATGGATGGTGATGCGCGCGGTGGCGCGGCGATCTCCATTCGGTCTGTCACAGGCGTGCCGATTAAGTTCCTGGGTACCGGCGAAAAGTTGGATGCCCTTGAAGTCTACGATCCCGCCCGTATGTCCTCGCGTATCCTGGGGATGGGCGACATGATTGGCCTGATCGAAAAGGCTGAAGCCGCATTTGATGCGAAGACTGCTCAAAAGCAGGCCGAGAAAATGATGAAGGGCCAGCTTGATCTGGAAGATTGGCTCGACCAGATGCGTCAGATGCGCAAAATGGGACCGATCAGTCAGATTTTGGAAATGCTGCCCGGGCAGTTGGGGCAGGCGGCCAAATCCATTGATCCACGTGATGTGGATAAGAACTTTAAACAAATCGAGGCCATTATCAGTTCAATGACACGCCAGGAGCGCCGTGATCCTGAGATTCTGAATGCCTCGCGCCGCCGGCGGATTGCCAAAGGCTCTGGCCATGAAGTTCAGGATGTCAACCGGCTGATGAAGCAGTTCCGTGAGACCCAAAAACTGATGAAAACGCTGCAAAAAACGGGGATGAAAGGTTTGCCGAAACTATTCGGCTAGATTCCCTTCATATAATGTAGTTTTTCAGGTAGAATAGCTATTCGGGCATTTCAGCCTGGCGGGGAGCACTTCCTTTCGTGCCCACCTCACCCTTCCGTGCTGACGCCAACCATCGGAGGGTATGTACCTCGGCCACAATCAGTGGTCTCAGTCATACTCATCAAATCTAATTAGTTAAGGAGTAAGTAAATTCCATGGTTCGCATTCGTTTACGTCGTGTCGGTCTTAAGAACCAACCATCCTATCGTATTGTTATTCAAGACTCAGAAAAACCCCGCGATGGGCGTTTCCTTGAGATCGTCGGTTTCTACAATCCCCGCACTGAGCCCGGCACCCTGACCATTGATGAAGCTCGTGTCTTTGACTGGATGAGCAATGGCGCCAAGCCGACTGAGTCTGTGGCTCAGTTGTTCAGGACCACCGGTACTGCTGATCGTTTTGCCCGTTTGAAGAAGGGCGAGGCAGTTGAAACATTGATCGCAGAAGGCAAGGCGGCTGAACTTAAACGTGCCGCTCCCGCCAATACTAGCAAACTGTAATTCGTACGATCCCGAGTGCCCGCCTTGCTTTCTGGCAAGGTCGGGTACCCGGGACCGATATGATCTTTGAGCTTGTTTTTTGTGCTGGATAATATCCAGCACGAGAGGAGCAAATGAAAGCCCTCACTGAGTTTATTGCGAAGGCGCTAGTAGAAAATCCTGATCAAGTTGAAGTTTTACAATCTCGTCAGGGCAACCGCATGCGGTTGGAGCTGAAGGTGTCGAAAGATGACATGGGACGCGTGATCGGAAAAAGCGGACGTGTAGCCAATGCTATTCGGGTGCTCCTGCGGGTTGCTGCAGAGCGCGAAGGACAGCAGGTTACGCTCGACGTAATGGAGCCATGATGTCCACTTCGAATGCGCCAGTCAATGCTGGCATCCCAGGCTCGCCCTCTGCTGGCGAGCCTGTCGTCTATCTGGCAGTTGGTACTCTGCGTCGCTCTCATGGTATACGCGGAGATATTCTGATGGATGTGATGACTGATTTTCCTGATCGGCTGAAACCAGGTAGTTATCTCTATATGGGAGATAAAAAACAGCCAATGAAAATTACCCGCCGCCGTTCTCATAATGACGGGCTGATTCTTGGTTTTGAAGGTATAAATAATGCCGAACAGACAGCAAAATATCGCGCCCAGACGGTTTACGTCCCGGCCCAAGATCGCCCGCCACTGCCGGAAGGTGAATATTATCATCACCAGGTGTTGGGAATGACTGTTGTAGATGAAGCCGGCAAGGTCCTGGGTCTCCTTTCTGAGATCATCGAAACCGGTGCGAACGATGTGTATGTGGTTACCAATCCAGACGGGCCGATCCGCGAGGTTTTGATCCCGGCGCTCAAGCAAGTTCTTTTGGATATTAATTTGGAAACAAAGATCATGCGTGTTCATTTATTGCCGGGGCTGGTTGACGATGTTGACAATAATGAGAGCGATGAATAGACAGAGTTAATTTGTTGATCTGAATCCACATGGAAGATAAACGTTATTGGGTTGGTTTTACGTTGGTCAAAGGCATTGGGGCAGTGCGTTTACAGACTCTCATAGATCACTTCGGTGATGTTGGGACTGCCTGGAACGCATCGCCCTTTGACCTGGTTGCGGCTGGAATTGGTCCAAAATTGGCCGAACGCGTCATCCAGGTACGAAATAAAGTAAACCTTGATGAGTACATGGCCCAGGCGGAAAATAACTCAATCAAAATACTCACCTGGAATGATGCTGAATACCCGGCTCATCTGAAAGAGATCGACCAACCCCCACCTGTAATTTACATGCGTGGTGATGTGACCCAAGAAGACAGCTGGGCTGTTGGCATTGTTGGCACTCGCGCAGTTACACCATATGGCCGGCAGGTGACCGAAGAACTGGCAACTGTCCTTGCTCAAAATGGTGTCACAATCGTCAGTGGGTTGGCGCGTGGTGTCGATGCGGTTGCCCATCATGCCGCTTTGAAGGCCGGAGGCCGGACCCTGGCTGTCCTGGGCTCAGGGGTGGATAAAATCTATCCTCCCGAGCATCGTCAGCTGGCGGAGAAAATCTTTCAGCATGGTGCTGTCATCAGCGATTATCCCCCGGGTACACCACCCGAAAGTGCAAACTTCCCACCTCGAAATCGTATCATCAGCGGGTTATCGATGGCTGTTGTAGTAGTAGAAGCGGGGGAAATCAGTGGCGCACTAATTACGGCGCAATTTGCTGCTGATCAGGGACGCGATGTTTTTGCTGTGCCAGGACCGGTGTACGCTCCGCAAAGCAAAGGTACCAACCGATTAATCGCAAATGGAGCCCGGATTTTACTTCAGCCGGCCGATATGCTTGAAGCACTCGATTTGACCCGTAACGTTGAGCGTCGCGAAGTTCGCCGTGTTGTGCCGTCAGATGCCACCGAAGCAGCCTTGCTGGGTTATCTGGGCGCACAGCCTGTGCATGTGGATGAAATTCGCAACCAATTGAGTTTACCAATTGAAAAAATATCTGCCGCCCTGACGATGATGGAACTTAAAGGCATGGTTCGTCAGGTGGGTGGTATGAATTATGTGGCAGTCAGAGATGATCCCGCGGAATATAATTCGGGATGAATTGTTCTGTTGCGCCATCTTCTTATTCATTACCGACGATCAAAATCAGCCCAGGCGCTGATAATATCTTATTTATGCGCACGGTAAATTTTTAGTTTTCGACCCGGCCACGATTCAAATACAGGAAATTTATGGACCATACTTATGCAGTCATCATGGCGGGCGGTGGAGGTACGCGTCTTTGGCCGATATCTCGTGTTGAGCGGCCCAAGCAGCTCTTACCTCTGATCGGAGAAGAGACTCTCTTTCAGGGCACAATCCAACGCCTGGAAGGAATTTTTCCTCCGGAGCGCATCCTTGTGGTTACGGTAGCCGGCCAGGCTCCCGAAATGCAGCTGCAGGCTCCACAAATACCGGTTGAAAATTTCCTGATTGAACCAGCTCCGCGCGGTACCGCCTCCGTGGTTGGGTTGGCTGCCGCGGTCATCCAGAAACGTGACCCTGAAGCAGTCATGGTGGTCCTGCCATCTGATCATTACATCCGAAACCGCGATCTGTTTGAATACCTGTTACGGGCTGCTGTGGATGTAGCACAATCAGGTTACCTGGTTACTTTGGGGATAACCCCGACGTATCCTTCGACCGCCTATGGGTATATTCAACAAGGAACTCCGGTGGCAGGAGGGTTTAAATACCCAACCTATAATGTGATCCGATTCAAGGAAAAACCGGATGACGCAAATGCCCAACAAATGTTGCGCATGGGTGGTCATTCATGGAACAGTGGTATGTTTGTCTGGACGGTTGCACGAATCCTGCGCGAGTTCCAGCTTCAGATGCCTGAACTTTCTGCAGCGTTGGAAAACATTGTCGAAACCCTCGGCTCTCCACAGGCTGATGCAACCATTGCATCTGTCTGGCCGGATCTAAAAATCGAAACAATTGATTACGGCGTCATGGAAAAGGCTGAAAAAGTGGCTATCCTTCCGGCAGGTGGGCTGGGTTGGAGCGATGTTGGTTCATGGGATTCTCTTTTTGAAGTATTATTACCAGACATGAACGGAAATATTGGCGTCAATAGTCATCACCTGGCACTTGAAACAAATAATACACTGGTTTATGGTGCCTTTGGAAATGATCGTCTGGTTGTCACGATAGGTGTGGACGACATGGTTGTTGTCGATACCGGTGAGGTTTTGCTTATATGCAAATCGGAGCAATCACAGAAGGTGCGTGATGTCGTGGCGCATCTAAAAAAACACCACCAGGACCGTTACCTGTAGTTTTTTTATTTGGCAGAGTTAGTCACTTATAGCATGGTCCGGATGGTAAGAGCGCGGGCTTAGCACTTTGGAGGTTTGATGGAAGCTTATTGTATGAAATGCAAGACGAAGCGCGAAATGAATGAGCCGCAGGCCACATTTAATAAATCAGGCGCACCGGTTACACGCGGGATCTGTCCTGAATGTGGTACTGCCCTGTACCGCACCGGACGTACAGATGCGCATGTTGGGCTGGTAGCCCCCAAAGTTGAAAAAGCCGAGCCCAAACGTGTCGGGAAATTGGTTATTGTTGAATCACCCGCAAAAGCCAAGACTGTCGGGCGCTTTTTGGGAAAAGGTTATACAGTGCGTGCATCTGTTGGGCACGTTCGCGATTTGCTGCGTTCCCAGCTTTCTGTGGATGTTGACAATGGCTTTTTGCCGAAATACAGGGTTCCAAACGAGAAAAAACCGGTTGTAAAAGAACTCAAACTGCTGGCTAAATCGCACTCAGAAATTTATCTGGCAACCGATCCTGACCGGGAAGGTGAGGCAATTTCATGGCATCTCTCTGAAGCTCTGGAAATTGATCCCAAACGTACCAACCGGGTTACTTTCCACGAAATTACCGCTCCTGCCATCAAGGAGGCGTTTAGCCATTCCCGCCCTATTGATATGAATCTGGTCAATGCCCAGCAAGCCAGGCGTGTTCTTGATCGTTTGGTTGGCTATTCGATCAGCCCAATTCTGTGGGAAAAAGTTCGCGGACGGCTTTCGGCTGGCCGAGTTCAATCAGTGGCGCTTCGTATCATTGTGGAGCGTGAGGCTGAGATCAATGAATTTATTGCCCAGGAATATTGGACAATTGCAGCGGAGTTTAAACCTCAGGGTGCCAAAGCTAAATCTGCATTTATTGCCAAACTCGCCCGGATTGATGACAAAGATTTTGAGTTGGATATCGAAGAAGATGTATTGCCAATCCTGGCGGATCTCGAGAAAATTTCTTACAGCGTAAGTAAGGTAAAAAGAGGCGAGCGCCGGCGCAAACCTGCGGCTCCTTTTATTACATCCACACTCCAGCAGGAAGCCTCCCGGCGGTTAGGTTTTACGGCAAAGCGCACCATGGCCTTGGCCCAGGGCCTTTACGAAGGTATTGACGTCGGCGATGGTGGGGCGACGGGTTTGATTACCTATATGCGTACTGATTCGACCAATATTTCGGATATTGCTCGGGATGAAGCTCGCCAGTATATTACTGGTCGCTATGGAAATGATTATTTACCTGCCCAGGCGCCCGAATACAAGACTCGCGCAGTAGGTGCGCAGGAAGCGCATGAGGCCATTCGGCCTACCTCTGTTTTGCGCGACCCTGAAAAAGTTAAGGCGTATCTTGAACCTGCCATGTTCAAACTTTACCAGCTCATCTGGCAGAGATTTGTTTCTTCACAAATGGAATCAGCTGTTTATGACACTCTCTCGGTTGAGGTAACCGGCACTGCCCAGCACGAATATGTCTTCCGCGCGGCTGGCTCAGCGGTGAAATTCCCTGGCTTTCTGGTCGTTTACGAAGAGACCCGCGACGAGGATGCCAAACCTGTTGAGGGTGAAGGCGAAGAAAATGTGCGTATCCCGGTGGATATTGCTGAAGGCCAGTTGCAGGAGTTGATTCGCCTGATCCCTGAGCAGCACTATACCCAGCCGCCACCCCGGTTTTCAGAAGCGTCACTGGTGCAAGCCCTCGAAGCGCACGGCATTGGTCGCCCATCTACCTATGCACCTATCATGTCGACGATACAGGAACGCGGCTATGTTGTCCGCGTGGACAAGCGCCTGGAACCGACTGAAACAGGTGTGTTGGTTAATGAGATGATGGTTCAATACTTTTCTGAAATTGTAGATATGAATTTCACGGTAAGTATGGAAGACAATCTCGATAAGATTGCAGACGGGCAGGCGGATTGGGTCAAGGTGATAGAAGCTTTTTATCAACCATTTGCCATCCAGGTTCAAAAAGCCCAGGCCGAGATGCCTGTTACAAAATCTGGCCCCGAGCCGATTGGCCGAGTTTGTCCGGAATGTGGCAAAGATTTAGTGATACGATTTGGCCGGTACGGTAAATTCATATCTTGCGCCGGTTTCCCAGATTGTCGCCACACTGAACCCTGGCTGGAAAAAATTGGCGTTGAATGCCCCAAAGATCATGGTGATATTGTTGAGCGCAAGACCCGCAAAGGTCGCGTCTTTTTTGGCTGTGGCAACTATCCAGCCTGCGAATTTACATCCTGGAAGCGCCCATTGTCTCAGCCCTGCCCGAATTGCAATGGGTTGTTGGTCATTGCCAACAAGCGCGAAGTAACCTGTATAAGCTGTTCTGAAACCTTCTTGCTCGAAAAAATCATGCCAGAAGCGGTAGAATAGGTTTTTGGGTACAAAAATAATAACGCGTGTAGTAAAATTCTTGTATAATAGGTAAAACGTTCGTTCTGTGATAGGAGCGCAAGATGAATTTCCAAGACATATTAAAACGACCTGTAGTTGTTGGTGTTTTTGCCCTTGTCCTGGGTTTGGTACTTGGATTGGTTTGGGGCTGGGGTATTTCTCCGGTGGAATGGTATGATGCGCCGGTTAATCTCCTGCGTTCAGACTTGCAGGATGAATATCTGCGTATGTCGATAGATTCTTTTCGCGTAAATGCTGACGAGAATCTGGCCATCAAACGTTTTACAGACCTGGGAGAAAATGCGCCGGATCTACTTCAGAAGATCAAAGCCAATCCTGGAAAACTGGACCCGAACTTTGTGGTTACATACGAGCAGATGCTCACTCGTAAGAAAGCATTAAATTCAACAGCCGAAAAACCATCTGCAGGTACTACTCCTACTACTGCTGCTGGCGGTTCTTCCTTAATTGTGAGTATTGCAATCATCCTGGGCGGGCTATTGGCCGTTGCGGGTGTTGGGGCTGCCGCTTTCTTCCTTTTACGAGGCGGGCGGCGCAGCGGGCAGATCACACCTGCTCAGCAAGCTGCGGATTTCGCGCGAGCTACCGAGAGGACAGATTATGTTGCCAAGGGTGAGGCTCCACCGGTTGCCCATTATGTTACAACCTATGTGATCGGTGATGATTTATTCGATGACTCATTTAGCATTGATTCGCCTTCCGGTGAATTCTTGGGTGAATGTGGTGTCGGTATTTCCGAAACCATTGGCGTTGGTGATCCCAAAAAGGTAACTGCTTTTGAAGTCTGGATGTTTGATAAAAATGATATCCAAACTGTCACCAAAGTTATGATGAGCCCACATGCTTTTAATGATGTCGGATTCCGCTCAAAACTGGAAGCCAAAGGTGAGTTGATTGCCGTTGAGCCCCAGAAGCAGATCGTGCTTGAAACTCAGACTTTGCAAATGATTGCCACAGTTTCTGATATGCAGTTTGGGAAGGGCAGCTTGCCTGATGGCAGCTTCTTTGACCGCGTTACTCTTGAATTGGCGATCTGGTCTAAAAAATAGATTTGAACGTATAAAAAGACGGCAAAGAGTGCAACTTCACTCTTTGCCGTCTTTTTTATTTTTATCCACCCAGTGTAGTTGTCGTTTTCTGCGGATACGTTATTTTATGAAGGGCATAAATAATTGCTACCTGTAAAACCCATCGGTTCCAGTTACTATTAATTTTCGATATTTGCTCACGAGCTCTTCATTTCGGCACTTAGCCATCCTGGTTCTGCTGCTCGGGCGATTGAAAATCGATGGTTTGCCCCGTAAAATTTTTTCACTTGCGAGGTTAGCGCAGCACTATTGACGTTTATAAAGGATTCAAAGCTGTTTTATTCTTGAGACAACCGTTTTACAAATAAAAATCAGCTTCTACGTTATCAGAATAAAATAGGAAGTTGATTATTTTGTTTTCAGTTACTTATCTTCCGGGAGAGCGGCAAAAGTCTTATTTGTTTTCATATACCACCCCATTCCTGCCAGGGGATTTTTCCATCGATCCTGCATCATCTTCAATGCGGTTTTATGCGCTTCATCACCATTTGCGACCATTTCTTTTAAATGCTTATCTTCCGCTTTTATTACGTCATCAGCCGTATTCCCATGGAATTGGAGATCACATGGTCCACCCATTTGTTTGCATGTCATTGTTTTCATACACTGCCCTTCCTTTCAAGGGTGGGCCATTATATCATTTCTGTTTTAATGGCAGTTTTATCTCATAAATCCTTAATCTGAATACTTCTACTGCAAAGCGCAATTACTTTTCCTGTCCCATAATAGGATGCATCGCGAGCCTGCCGTTGATCACGCTCAAGGCGGCCTAGCTGACTATGGCGGACAGTTTAGGCTATGCTGGTCCTGTTTTCGGTGTACTCGGTTGAATGTATTCTGTTCTGATGGCTCCGTGTGGATGGAAAAACAGGCTGGGAGATGATAAGTTTCCCAGCCTGTCACAACCCGGACGGCAATTCACTTTTACTGGTCATTACACATCGAAAAAATAACTTGCAGGTTTTCCCCAGTCGGCACATCATTATGTTTTCAAAAAACCAAGTTATAAAATGCCGGAACAGTCGCTGCAAGATTCTCAAACGTGTACCAGAAGATTGCCCGCCGGTTTGTGATGTTTTATAATCAATATATGCCGGTCATTAACAACGTTACCCGATTTTTGGATGCAAAAAAGGTCAAATATACTGCTTACGAGACCCCAACTGAAAAGCTTGGGGCCTTGGAAACTGCGCGTATTATTCATGTCGCGCCTGAACAGGTTTTCAAAACAATTGTTGTGGTTCGTCTAAAACCTGGGAAACCGATCCTTGCTGTCATTCCTGGCCCTGGACAGGTGGATCTCAAGCTGGTGGCTGCCGCACTGGGCGAAAAAAAAGTTTATCTACCTACTGAGAAAGAAGCTGAAAAATTGACAGGCTTGCAAGCGGGTGGCATCTCGCCGTTGGCGCTGGTGAACAAAGGCTTTCAGGTGCTGATCGACATATCTGCTCAGAAATTCGCTGAGATCAATGTTTCAGGAGGTCAGCGTGGTTTGAATGTTGCCCTATCACCAGATGCGCTTGTGGAGCTTACCCGGGCTCGTTTCGCGAAAATTTCTACCCCCTGGGACGCACCACTTGATCAAATCTGATCCCGATCAATTGTGGATAGGTCTGCAAACCGTTGCCTTACTCTACTTTCGGTTTATTTATCAAACTCCAGGTTATTGAATAAATGTGGTGCTTCCACATAAATACCTCGCCCGGTGACCGCCACGCTTCCGTCTGGCAGGCGCATTTCGCTGCTCGTTAATATCTTGTGCGGACGGACTTCATCAATCCGCGCGTCGATTGCGATATTTTGTCCCAGTGGAATTGGTTTTTTATAATTAATTTCCAGATTTACTGCTACAACACTGTAGCCTGCCTGCCAGACAGCCGCCCCCATGGCTTCATCCAGTACTGCAGCCGATGCGCCTCCGTGCGCGTGAGCCGGGGGGCCCTGGTGGGCAGTCGTGAAAATCATTTCAGCATGGATCGTGCCATCCTCATTTTTATACCAGGTGACACCCACACTTTGCGGGTTTTGTGTTCCACACACGAAACAAGAACCATGTTCTGGAATTTTCTCCATATTATCTTTGCATCCTTGATGGGTATTCTCTGGGTGTCCCTGGTAATATTTACGAACATTTCAGGAAATTTATTTATTGGCCTACCACTCAGCCCGGCGTGTTTTCCCTTCAGCGCCGGTTGATTCATTATCCCAGGTTTATTATTGTCTGTTCCCTAAAAAATTTGCGATAGGCCCTGGTTTCTTCCAGGTTTTTGGCAAGCTGGGCTGCTGCGGCTTCGGCGGCTAACAAGTCTAGCTTGCCGCCACTGGTAAAGATCAGTTCTTCCGGACCTTGCTGTTCAAAGCTAACCTGCCCCTGCCTTGATAAACATTCCAACGCCAGGCGCACACTGATTACCTGATGGGCTGTTGCAGCCGCCAGGTCGGTCAGGCTGGTTTTTCCACCTTTTTTATTGATTGTAAATTTGACCAGGCCTGCCACTCTTTCCAACAAATCCTTGGGCTCATCGAAGGCCGGGTTAATTGCAAAGACAATGACCTGTTCAGGCTGTACGATTTCCAGCGCCAGTAATAATTCCTGCCGTGATGCGGGTGTTGTCCAAATGATCAGCGTTTTTGCTGGCCGAAGACCAAACCTGTCCAACCCGCTGATTTGTTTTTTCGCATCTGCTTCGGCCCAGCAAATCGCATCTGCGGTTTGCATTTCTAGCTTCAAGATTTGAAGTGGGTCTTCTTTAGTACGAAAATCCAGCACTTCCAGCTTTTTGCTTTTGACCTCCACGCGTTCTGTTTCCAGGATGCGAAAGTCGATAAATTCTAATTGTGCCTGCCGTGAACCCTGCCAGTCGCTGGATCGAAGTGAGTAAGCCAGGTCGAATTTGCCAGTTGGAGTTTCTTCGCTGCCGCCATTCCACCACAAAACCTGCCTGGTTAGACCCTGTTCGTCAACGACGGTCAGCTTGAGATGTTCTTTGTTCTTTCCCAATTTGAGCGCTGATTTGATGGTCAGATTGCGGCTTGCCAGTGTCAACTTGGGGTTTCCGGGTCCAAAAGGTGAAAGACTTTCGATGTGTTCCGCCAGGTTCAAGTCGGCGTTTTCCAGGTCAACCCAACCGTCAATCTCCAGTACCGCTTCCTGCTCGCCCGTTTTGCCTAGCATTTCTTCGACTGTTTTTGCAAGTTTCCGGCGAAATTCGGGTAACCGTTCGGCTTCCAACGACAGCCCAGCTGCCATGGGATGGCCACCGAAGTTAATCAGGAGATCTTTTTGCGCAGCGATGGCTGCGGTAATATTTAGCCCTTCAATTGAACGCGCCGAGCCTCGCACAGGTTGGCCCGGAGCAGCGGTCAACAGGATTGCTGGCTTACGGTAACGTTCCACAATCCGGCTGGCCACAATTCCAACAATGCCGCCCGGCCACTGTGGGTGTGCCAGGATGATAACTGGCTGAGTTAGTAGTTCTGGGTTTGCGTGTAGCTGTGCTTCGGCTGCCTGGTAAACTTGGTCAGAACGCAATTTGCGTTCAACATTCAATCCTTCCAGCTGGGCTGCCAGTACTCTGGCCCGGATCGGGTCAGATGTCGTCAGTAGCTCTACGACCGGGTTGGCATCGCCGAGCCGGCCGATTGCATTTAACCTCGGCCCGAGCGCGAAGCCGATATGTTCTTCTGAAAGATTGGGGGCTGAGATCTCAGCCAGTTCCATGATCGTCCTTAGTCCGAGTCGTTCTGTCTTTCGAAGCTGCTCCAACCCTTTTTGAACAAGGTAGCGGGTATCGCCTCGTAAAACTGCCAGGTCTGCGACCAGTCCCATTGCAACCAGATCGAGCAGGCTCCCGGCCTGAAAATTTACTGGTTGCAGACGGGCAATCAATTCTTCTGCCAATTTGAAAGCCACGCCCACTCCCGCCAATGTAGCCAGTGGGTGGCTTTCAGGTAGCATTTTTGGGTTGACCAGCGCGGCAGCGGCGGGCAGTTCTGGCGGCAGATCGTGATGATCGCTAATGATCATTTCAACACCGCGTGATGCGGCATATTCCACTTCTTTTACAGCGCTGATACCTGTATCGCAGGTGATGACCAGCTTTGCTCCCTGGGCAATGACACGGGCCAGATTTTCGATATTGACGCCATGCGATTCATTTTGACGCACGGGAATATGGTAACTGACATTCGCGCCGGCAGCCTGCAAGCTTTGGACCAGGACAGTGGTCGAAGTTTGACCATCTACATCGAAATCGCCCCACACGCAAATTGGATCACGGTTCTGTATGCTTCGGATTATTCGATCGACAGCACTGGAGAGCCCTGGCAATTCACTTGCTGGCGCAGGGGTATAAGCGTTAGGGTCCAAAAATGCTCGCGCCGCTGCGGAATCGAAAAAACCCATTTTATTAAGAGCATGTCTGACCAGCAGATGCAGATCAGGCAGGGGATCCGGGTTTTGATTGTAGCTGGGCTCAATCCAACGCGTCATAGGTTTTAGAACTCAATTTCCTGGATCTGTTCCAGATTCACATCCCAGTTTGTGTTTGCGCTGGTTTCACTCTCAGCTTCCCCATCGATGGCAATCACTCCGCGTTCGCAATAGGAGCGATACAAGCAAAAGCCGCATTTCTTTTCATCTTCCGTTAAAGGAAAACTCTGCTTGGCAGAAACTTCACCGATCAGGGCAGACAGCCCTTCCCATTCAAGCTCATAGCGGCTTACATCATATGCAAATTTGGCTGGTTCGGATGGAAAATCTGCGTACCAATACACCATCTCGACACTTTCTGGGGCAAAAGCCTGGCCCCCGTTTAAGTGCGAACCTGCTTTGATGAGCAAATTCATGTAGACTGTGGTTTGCAAACGCCCTTTCATGACTGCATCCTGCGGGCGTTTGTGATAAGTTTTCCAATCGTAAATCGTTGCCCGGTTATCTTTTACGGCGATCAGATCATATTTTGCGATTGCACGATGCATGCCAATCGGTGCAGACAGGCTTAGTTCCGGGTAAAAAGCTTGTCCTGATAGGTTTGCCAGGCTGGTCTCCCTGGCAGTGATGAAGTTCAGCCACCAGCGTGCCAGGTTCTGGCTTCCGGAATTATTGGCAATGTGAGTTAGTTTTTCAACCGGTAAACCGAGAAGATATTGCTGTACCATGCGGTGAAACTGTTGGCCTTCGATCTGGCGGCGTTCGTTTTCCAAGACCGGGGCAGTTTCGACAGCGGGCCATTGCAACTGCTCAATGTAGCGTAACTGGAAGCGCCGGTTGCAATCGTCATAATCTTGCAGGGATGATTGTGAAAAGGCAAACGGTGCAGCCAGGCTGGGTTTGGGCGTTTTTTGGGGCATCGGTTATTTTAGGGTGCTGGTGTTCCGGTGATTGTAGGGGTCTGGCCTGGTGTCGCGCTGGCCAATACTTCCAGGGTTGCTGCCGGAGTGGGTGTTTCAGGTAGATTGGTCGGTTGTGGAGTGGTTTGTGGAATTCCCTGAAGCAGTACCTGCCAGGCGATATCCAGATCGTCACTGGCCGTCACGGGGAAATCTGGTAAACGAGACAGGCACAGATCGAGGCGCTGCACAACTTCGGTCAATTCTTTTCCAAACAGTTCATCTGTAGATGACTGGGTTGCCGCGAGAATGTCTCGCGCGATTTGAACGTCTTGTTTTGCCATCCCAAAATTGCTCTGGTACAGGTAAAGCCGGGCGCGTGAAAGTAGTTCCATGCCTCTCAAAATTTTGATTTGCCGGCCAAGATCGGATTTCAGGTCTTGCTGGTTGGTATCCTGCTCTGTTTGCATTTTTTCAAGTGCGGCCAGAGAGTTGGTGTGTGCGCTGATTTCAGTTTCCAGAATCGCCACCCTTGAACCAATTGCGCTGATCGCGCCGGATTGCCGCGCTTGTTCCGTTTGGGCCGAGACCGCCTGGGTTTCCAGCACTGCCACACGCGCGTTGCTCTGCTCCTGGCGTTTTTCGACCCTGCCAATTTGGGCAGTATTATTCTGGACTGGCAGGATGTATTCGTTATAGATGATCGGCCAGCCAAAATACAAACCTGCCCCAATCGCTCCAACGATGATGAATATCAACACGATTCTGAACAGGAACACGAGAAAGTGCCATACTCTATTTCCGAACGATGGTCCGGTGGGATTGGTCGGTCTTGAAATTTCAGCTTGCGGTTCGGGGTTGTTTTCACTGGTGTTACTTTGATCATTAAAATTGGTCTGGGCCAGAGCCAGGTGCTCATCTGGTTTAACCGGGTCTTCCATCGGCATTTCAGGAGTATTCTTGGTTTTAGTCATGGTTGCCTCATCCGGGTGGTTTCATAAAAATAAATGTTTTAAAGAATTATAGTGTGATTATGGCAGATCGAGACCATCATTTTCGTTTTGCAAGCAGCACTGCTCGTGGCGCAATGTTCTATCGAAAAAAATATACTTTGTTGGTGGAGCCGGCCCAACACTGGAACCGCACACTTGCTGCGAATTTATTATGCTGATTGCCTGAATAACCATATTAGCCTGAATAATGGATCAGGGTCAAGCCTGTTTGGGTTTTGTTTTGAGGCCGTTGTAGATGCACTACCCGCGCCTGGTTGCTCAGTAAAAACCATTTCGCAATTTTTTTGATGGGAATTTGCGCAAGAAATTATTACAGTTAAAGGTTGGCTCCGAATGTTATACTGGAACAATAAAAGGAGCCGCCCATGACTGAATCATCCCTTCCACGTCGAATATGGATAGCATTGATATTACTCGGGTTCTCTGGGCAGCTGGCCTGGGGTGTCGAAAACCAGTTTTTTAACACCTTCATGTACGATAAGATCACACCCGATCCACGTCCCATCTCGTGGATGGTGGCGGCCAGCGCCATCACCGCCACCCTGGCAAGTATTCTGATGGGCGCGTTAAGTGACCGCCTGCGCACACGTTGGGGCAAACGTAAGCCGCTTGTGCTGGTGGGTTATTTGATGTGGGGTATTTTTACCATCGCTTTTCCAACGGCTGCATTTCTACACCCACTTGGATTAGCGCTTGGGGTGGCGATCCTCTTTGATTGCGTCATGACCTTTTTCGGATCAACAGCCAACGATGCAGCCCTGAATGCTTACATTACCGATGTGACCAGCAATAACAATCGTGGACGGGTTGTAGGTGTCATGGAAATCATGACCTGGATCGCGATCTTGATCGTTTATGGCGGCGCCGGGCTGATCATCGAAGCCTGGGGCTATTACACTTTTTTCTATTTCATTGGCGGTCTGGTTCTGACTATGGGGCTGATTGGCGGCAGCCTGATCAAGGAAGTCCCGGACACATCCCGCCAGCAGGGATCATATTGGGGGCAGATCGCCGAAGCTTTTCAGTGGAAAACTCTGCGCGATAATAGTAATTTATTCTTACTTCTGGTGGCCATGGCGTTATACGGCATTGCCGAAAATATTTTTTTCCCATATTTGATCATTTATCTAAATCATCATCTCAAACTACCCACTCTGCAAGCCTCACTCTTGATCTTTGTCGCTATTCTGGTCGGTGGTATTGGTCTGGCTTATCCCTTTGGGGTCCTGACCGATAAATGGGGCCGCAAAAAGGTTGCCATGCTCGCGCTGATAATAAAAATGGCCGGGTTGGTGTTGTTTTCGTTTTCCACTGCCTTCTTACCGCTCACTATTACCGGCATTATGTTCCTGGCGGGCATGTCAGCATGGATGATCTCAACGGGTGCCTGGAGCAAAGACCTGTTTCCTGAAGATAAGCGCGGACAATTTGCGGGTTTCGTGATTCTTTTCACGGTTGCCTTTACCATGGTTCCCGGCCCGTTGATTGGCAGCTGGCTTTCAACAAATTTTGGCACCCCGATCGTGATCAATGGTCAATCCGGTTTTATCCCATCACCCGTGGTCTTCCAGGTGGCCGGACTGGCGACTCTCATTGCAGCCATCCCTTTGAGGTGGGTCAAGGAACGCTGAAATGGCCAATAATCTGCCCGATTTCATCACAAATAAGATTTTCGTCAAAGATAGTCTCCAGCGGGATGGCACGGGTTTTATATTTACGTTAAATAATTCATTTGCTCCGGTTGTCATCCATGGGTTTGCGCTTTCAGTCGATGGGAAACCAGTTCCTAAGGGCCTGGTTGAGCTGTGTCCGGCCGGGCAACCTGCCCGCAGCGGGGCTTCAGTTTGCATTGAAGCTCCAGTCCCTTTTTCAATTAATGTTCCATATACTGTCCGCGTGCTGGATACTGCACTGCCGGTCCAGGCCCTTATGCTGCAGGTGGATACTCGCGATGCCGGGGAAGTTTGCCTGAATATTCGCCTGACGCAGAAGGTAATTAGGCCCGGCGCTGGCTACAATCGGCATTTACCCGTCTGGTTGACGCCTGCCATTCAGGCACAGGTAGAAATCTCAGCGGGGGATGTTCTCGGCGAAATCCAACCCTTTGTCTACGGGCAGTTTATCGAGCATCTTGAACACTGTGTTTATGATGGTCTCTGGAACACTGACGGTTCGGCCCTGCGTGAGGATGTGGTCTCCCTTGTGGACGCGTTAAAAATACCGTTGCTCCGCTACCCGGGTGGTAACTTTGCCTCGGGCTACCACTGGGAGGACGGCGTTGGACCCAAATCCTTACGTCCACAGCGTTTTGATGCGGCCTGGAGTGCTCCGGAAAGTAATAAGATTGGCACAGATGAATATATGTCCCTGGTACGCCGGCTCGGTACGGAGCCGTTTCTGGTTGTCAATGACGGATCCGGCACTCCAGAAGAAGCGGCAGGCTGGCTGGCGTATTGCAACGCACTGGAAGGTGAACCAGCCCGCCGCCGGGCTAAAAATGGCCATACAGAGCCATACAAGGTCAAAGTTTGGGGTCTGGGAAACGAGGTCTGGGGAAAATGGCAGATTGGCACTACAAGCGCTCAGAACTACGCTGAGCGCTTGCAAAAATTTACCGGGGCCATGCGTGTGGTTGATCCAACCATTCGGGTTGTGGCTGTTGGAAACACCGTCTCTTCTGATCGCAGCGATGACCCTGGCCGGTTATGGAATGAGGTAGTTTTACGTCAAGCTGCCAACGATATTGATGATCTTTCCTTCCACCTTTACCAACCCGACCAGGATGGTTGGAAGGACAATTATGACGCCGAGAGTCTGCACCGCTCGGTTTGTGCAGCGCCTCTGGAAGCTGAACGGTTGATTGCGCGCATGGGTGCCCAGATTGCAGAAATCTCGCCGCACAAAAAGATCGGTGTGGCTTTGGATGAATGGAATCTCTGGCTGACCCCACCGCCACAGGCAGCTTCAATGCACCAGGTGACCTACACCATGCGTGATGCTTTATACTGTGCCGGGATGTTGAATGTCTTTCAGCGCCAATGTAACCTGCTCAGCATGGCGAACCTGGCCCAGTTGGTGAACGTTCTGCCCTTGCTGGTGACAGATGCCACCCGGGCTTACCCGACATCCATGTACTGGCCGTTCTGGATGTACACACATATGCAGCCGATGGCTTTGAATCCCAAGGTTGGGGTTGCCACTTTTGATTCGCAGGCCATGGGGAAAAATGTGCCTGCCGAGAATAATGTGCCTTACCTGGATCTTGCGGCGACCTGTTCTCTGGATACGAATGTACTCAGCCTGGCCCTGGTCAACCGGCACCCCTGGCGCCGGATGAGCGTCCAAACCGGTTTGACCGGCTTCGGTGCCTTAAAGCCATCCCATGCCTATGTATTGGCTGCCCAAAACCCATTGGAGGTCAATACCTTCGATGTTCCAGATCGTGTTAGCGCCCGCAAAGCAGCCCTGCCCGAATTGCGCGCGAATACGCTGATCACAAACCTGCCGGCCTCCAGCCTGACCGTCATCGTTTTAGAAAAGTAGTCAATAATCTGCCTGGTGCTGATCATCTGCCTGGGCAACTTTTCAGCCCTGATCAGAGATTCAGCGCCAAGGATCGATCAATCCCACCTGGAGGCAATAGCCTCATTCCAGTTTTCATAGAAATTAGCGTAAGCATAATTGCGGCTATTTATTATTCCCGTTATTTCAAGGCGTCCCAATCTGAGCAGCATTTCGGTATTGGGAATTAATATTATCGTTTGCCCGTCAAAAATGTGACCTCCATCACTTACCAGTCGGGTAATAAAGTCCTACACTAAACTTATGAGTCCAACATCCCGAAACTCGCAAGACATCAGGCGCGTCAGAGTTGGTTGCCCGGCGCACAACTGTGGTGGGCGCTGCCTGTTGATTGCCAGCGTTCAGAACGGGCGTATTATTCGCCTGGAAACTGATGACCGTCCTGATACGCTCGCAGCTCCGCAGCTGCGGGCCTGTGTGCGTGGTCGTGCTTATTTGCGCCGCCAATATCACCCCGAGCGCTTACTGACCCCCCTAAAACGGACTGGCAAGCGTGGCGATGGGCAGTTCCAACCAATCTCATGGGATCAAGCACTGGATACAGTTGCCGCCCGGTTTGAACAAGTTAAAAAACGTTATGGCTCTTCGGCTTTGTTTGTGCCATATGGGACAGGCAGCTATAACCAGCTGAATGGTTCTGATATGGCCCGGCGTCTCCTGAATCTGTGGGGCGGCTGCCTGGGCACCTACAACTCGTATTCCTGGGGCGCCATCAACCTGGCCACTCCCACCGTCTATGGTACGTTAGTGACGGGCAACCAGCGCCAGGACTGGCTGAATGCCCACTATATCATTATGTGGGGCTGGAATCCGGCTGAGATGCGCGATGGCACCAACAGCGATTACTTTATCAAACTGGCTCGCGAAGCTGGCGCACATGTGGTTTGCATAGACCCTCGTCATTCCCTCAGCGCGGCAGCACTGGCGGATGAGTGGATCCCCATCCGCCCGGGTACGGATGCTGCCATGATGAGCGCCATGGCTTATGTGATGCTTACCGAACAACTTTACGATGCCGAATTTGTACGCATGCACTGTGTTGGTTTTGATGACAGCCAGATGCCGGTCAGTGCTGCCGAGAGTTACAGCGATTACATTCTTGGAATTGTTGATGGGCAGCCCAAGACTCCACAATGGGCTGAAAGTATCACGACTGTCCCGGCTGAAACGATTGCCAGGATTGCACGCGAGTATGCCACCATCAAGCCAGGGGTGCTTTACCAGGGTTATGGTATGCAGCGCCGCGCTTATGGTGAGCAGGTGGTGCGCGCCGGATGTGTCCTGGCTGCCATCACAGGTAATCTCGGAGTACCGGGTGGTTGGGCCAGTGGGCTCGGTTTGCAAGCCCCGGATGGGGGCACGTTATGGAATGTATTTCCCACCGCAGAGAATCCGGTCAAAGCCGAAATTCCGGTCTTTCTGTGGACTGAAGCTTGTCTGCGTGGAAAAAGTATGACGTCTGAGGATGGGGTGCAGGGTGTCGAGCGGCTAGATAACGATATAAAATTGATCTATGCTGTCGCCACAAACTGCCTGATCAACCAGCATGCGGACGTTAATCGAACAGTAGAGATTTTGCGTGACGAGTCGAAGGTTGAGTTTATTGTCGTACAGGATAATTTCTTGACACCCACCGGCCGTTTCGCGGATATCATTCTGCCCGCCTGCACCCAGTTTGAAACCTGGGGAGTTGAGGATGGTTGGAAATATGGCGACGAAGTCATCTTGCAGCCCAAGCTGGTCGAACCGCCCGGGGAATGTAAGTCGGATTACAGCATCTGTGCCGGATTGGCTGAACGCCTGGGTATTGGCTCGGCTTTTACGGAAGGCCGCGATGAACGTGCCTGGACTGAATTCTGTCTGGATGAATTTCGCCGCCTGCGTTTTCCTGAACTGCCCAGCCTGGATGAATTTATCCAATCAAACCTGGGCGCATGGTCGCGTCCGGTCACGAAACCCGCGATCGCTTTTGAAGACTTTCGCCGGGACCCGGAGAAATACCCTCTCCAAACACCAAGCGGGAAGATCGAAATATTCTCGAAACAGTTATTTGACCTGAATAACCCGCGAGAAATTCCCGCCCTGCCCAAATATATTCAAGAATGGGAAAGCCCGTTTGACCGAAGCACACTGCCCGGCAGTGAATATCCTCTCCAGGCAATCGGGCACCATACCCTGCATCGTGTTCACTCCACCCATGACAATAACGACTGGCTGGAAGAAGCCTTCCCGCAGCGTGTTTTTGTCAACCCACTGGATGCTGCGGCACGTGGCATCCAGGCTGGTGATGAAATCAGGGTCTACAATCAGCGTGGCGAGCTTGTTCTGCCGTGTCGCATCACCCCGCGCATCATTCCAGGTGTGGTTGATATTCCTCAAGGAGCCTGGTACGAACCTGGTCCGGACGGCGTTGATTACGGTGGCAATCTCAATGTCTTAACATCTTCCCGTTGGACACCTTTTGCTTTTGGGTCGGCGCAGCATACGATTATGGTTAATATTGCCCCATACCCCGGTCCTTCGCGTCAATCGAGGCGCCATAAAAAGGATCAGCGCAAGGCAGGGCCGGCCGAATGACTTACGCTTTCAGTTTTGATGCTTCGGCCTGTTCGGGTTGTAAAGCCTGTCAGGCTGCCTGCAAGGATAAAAATAATTTGCCGCCCGGTGTCTTGTGGCGCAGGGTGATCGAAGTCTCTGGTGGTGAATGGATCCAGGATCAGACGGCCTGGACCAATACGGTCTTTGCTTATAATTTTTCACTGGCCTGTAACCATTGTGTTCACCCCAAATGTGCCGGCGTCTGTCCTACAAATGCTTATCAAGTACGGGATGATGGCATTGTCCTGCTGGATTCATCCAGGTGTATTGGCTGTGGCTATTGCAATTGGGCTTGCCCCTATGCAGTTCCGCAATACAACCAGTTGGCAGGCGTGATGAGCAAGTGTAATTTCTGTTACGATGCCATCGATGCCGGCGAACCGCCGGCCTGCGTGGCCGCCTGCCCATTAAGGGTGCTCGATTTTGTTGAAATCGATACTCAAGATCTTGAAAAACCGGGAATTTCATTATGGGAGCTGCCAGGTTCCGAGCATCCCTTCCCCTTGCCGGTATTTTCGCGCACACAACCCCATATACGGCTTAAACAACATCCTGCCATGTTAAACAAGCTGGAAAAGGTTGTTGCCAATCGTGAAGAGATCAAGCCCCAGAAGCCAAAAAGTGAGCTGCCTCTGGTTGTCTTCACACTGCTCGCTCAGATGGCAGTCGGCGCATTTTGGACCTGCCAATGGCTTTTCAAGCCACTCTGGAGTCTGGTTCAGTCTGAGACTCTTTTCTTGCGCCTGCTGCCAGTCTCGTTGGTTGGCTTATGTCTTGCCTTGAGTATGCTGGTTTCTTTTGCTCACCTGGGTATGAAACGCAATGTCTGGAGAGTATTTAGCAATCTGCGCAAATCCTGGTTGAGCCGCGAGATTTTAACCATGGGCTTGTTTGGCATGGGCTGCTTGCTATTTTTGATGATCCCATCCATGGCTATCGGTTTGCTGATCTCGCTCCTGGGCTATGGACTCATTTACAGCATGGCGAATGTATATCAGCTGCGCAGTATGGCAGCCTGGAATACCAGGCGCACGCTGGCCGGGTTTTTGCTTTCTGCGCTGTTATTGGGACAATTTTTCATCATTCCGGTTTTTGTATTGGAAGCCCAATTTTCAGGGATCAATCTCGCGGCTGTTTACCCCCCCTGGATCAACTTGTTCTCGATAATGCTGTTGGCAGCTGAGTTGGTTTTGGCGTTTTCAGTGAAAACAGATTTTCGGAAGGCGGTCGGGCTGCGGGTTGGTGTGATCCTGGTGATCATCATGGGGCTGGGGGGCGCATTATTCTGGCCATTCTCTGCCCAATTGGAGTTTTACGCTACCATATTCCTGCTGTTGTGCGTTGAAGAGTGTCTTGGACGCTGGTTGTTTTATTCAGAATTGGATCGACGTACGCTCTAATCCGCTCAGAATAATGGACAAGGGTCAAGCCGGAATCGGTGTCTGCCTCGCAAAATACCCACAAAAGAACCTTTATCAGCTGTTTTGAAAAGTGAATTTAGTAAATAGCAACGACGTTACCCAATCAAAAAGTGGGCACACCTGACAGCGTGCTCACTTTTTGATTGGGAATTTAGTGGTTTACTTAATACCCTTTGGTGTTATAGCATCCGAATTTACGCCTGCTGAACGTACGTTAACCACATTTTTAAGAATGTCAAACCAGAAAGGTGCTCCCTGTGCTGCTGCGATACCAGTGATCAGAAGACCTACTAATTTAAGCAGCCAACCTGGTATGTCATTTAAATCCGGAGTGTTGATAATGGGGTAGCACTGTTCCCCAAAAACTGCCCCAAATATCTCCGCGCCAGATTGAGGGTTGAGTGTGCATAACCTCTGAATGCC
This sequence comes from uncultured Anaerolineae bacterium, assembly GCA_903854805.1. Next base: position 3,759 of record CAINXK010000350.1, on the reverse strand, counting down.
ATCACCGACAAAGACCGCGCCATTCGTGTCCGCTGGTAGCGATGTGCCGATCCAGCCTACCGGGATGTTTAGTTGATTGATCTGTATGTCCAGTGCCAGTAATTGTCCGGCGTCTGCGCCGGGTAGGCCATCCGGATTCTGTTGGACAAGTGCATCTGCCTGCGCGACCAGGGCTTCGCGCACAATTGGATCGCGCCATAATTGAATTGCAAGTTGAATGGAGTCGACATTCAGAAGAATTGCGATCGAGATGCCAATCATGAAAGCCAAGACCTGTGAGCGGCGTTTATACCAGCCACTCAGGCGGTCCATGCTGTTATTAAACCATTCCTCAATATTTTTGCGTACTTGCTGCAGGGCATTTTCAGTTTTTTCGCTGACGACTTCAATCTCGCTGATCAGCGCCTCAATGGCCTGTTTGATATCCGGGTGTGTGACGCTCATGACCGCCAGCCCGGTTCTGAACTCAGCCATGGAAGTCTGGCCTGGAATTAGATCCTGATTACTCTGAAAGTCAGCCAGAATACTGTCGATCTGTTTCTTCTGTCCGGCAAATGACAAAAACTTGGCTTCAATTAACGGTTGGAGTGCTGGGAAATCTGTACTGAGCTTGCGAATTTGTTTTTTGACGTCATCGAGCATTGCGCCAATTATTTCCTGTCCGCCATCACTGGCAACTGCTTTTCGGGTTAGGCCGAGTGCCAGGTCAAGCTGTTTTTGGGCCAGGGCGCGTTTATTCCCGCTCAATTTACTAATATCGTCTTGCAGCTCATACAGGGTTTTTTCGATAAGCGCAGCTTCTTTAGGCGCATTCCGGATAATATCGAGTAATGCCATCGAAAACTGTGCTGAAGGGATGTAAGATGGCCTATTTTTGGCTTTAAAACCGCTGTGAAGCCCCTTAATCAGTGGATGATCGTAGAACTGCCTGGCCAGGGCAGGGTCAGTCATTAGATTCCCGATGTAAGTCTCTAACATGCTGGAGCGCCAGCCCAGTTTACTGACAATCCATTCTTGAATATACATGCTTGCCAGGCTCATAACCAACCAGGCAAAAATCATGCCAATTGCTACTTCCAGGATTGCTACAATAGACATAGTACGCTCCTTTTTTAGTAATTATACTGCGTATAAGCGACTGAAATAAGAAAGCCAGACCTTATTTAGAATTTCTCATGCGGATTTAGGAGCCCTGTTGTGGCGTGGATCCGGTTAATTTACTTGTACCCGATTGACATCATTCGGATTTCCACAGGTTGATCACCAGCGGCGGAATTTCGCTCAGACTTTCAATGGTTGCATCTGGGGCAGCATTGGCGGAAAATAGTTTTTTTGCGCGTCGTTTGATCCATATTGTGTAAATGCCCAGCGGGCGCGCACCGCTAATATCTGCATCCAGACGGTCTCCAACCATGGCGATTTCGTCTGGCAGGTAACCCCATTGGTCGAGGGCCAATCCAAATATGTGTGGGTGAGGTTTACGGTAACCGCAAGCGGCAGAAGTAAGAATAAAATCAAAATAAGGTCGGATGCCAAACTTGTCCACCTGTTGTAAGACATCGCGCTCATCCCCGGCATTCGAAACCAGGCCAAGGTGGAATCCGGAGTTTTGAAGTGTCACCAGGGTTGCGATGGCATCATTTTCCAGATGCCAGTTCTGTTGGGTGGCCGCATAGAATTCGTCAAGCGCAACTCGCAGCAGCTTTTCAGGCACACCAGGGTGGCCTTTTTCTGTCAACAGCTCCTGCAATACGGTCATTGTGGTCGTTTCAATCAAGTTGCGATCTCGGTCGGCATAATATTGGTCAAGCCGCTGGAGAAAATCGAGATGGAAAGTCTCGCAATCAATCTGCAGACCGTTTGAGCATAATACAAATGATAATTTATGCCCGGCGTGTTCAAAGACTGGTGCCCAGGGGTCAGGCGAATACATCAATGTATCGCCCAGGTCAAACAAGATGGCTTGAATAATTCGTTTCATGCGGGTAAATAAAGTTGGTTAATATCCACGGCTTGGAATGTAAAGATTATAAAGAGGTATACCGGCTATGTAGCGATGCATGTTTTCGCTGAATAATGTTGTTGCACGCTCGTTATACAGCTGACTTCCACCTGAGACGTGTGGACTGATAATTATGCCGGGCATTTGCCAGAGCGGGCTGTTTAGTGGCAGAGGTTCTTCTGGAAAAACATCCAGGGCGGCACCGGCGAGTTGGCCGCTTTTTAATGCTTCGATGATCGAGTTGGCATCGACGATACCGCCGCGCGAAACATCTACCAGATACGCGCCTGGTTTAAGCGCAGCTAAGGTGTCTGAGTTGATGATGCCCTGAGTTTCTTTGGTCAGTGGTGCTGTGATTACGACAATATGGCATTCTTTGAACATGGATTTTAATGCCTGGGGTGGATATAGACGCTGCACCAGGTCACCCTGCAGGTCTCCCTGGCCTTCGGGGATGTAGCCCTCATCTCGAGGGTTCATCGCATTACGTTTGCTTGCCAGGATAGTTACCCCAAATGGTTGGAGGAGACGAGCAACCTGACGTCCGATACTGCCGTATCCAACGATGCCAATGGTTTTACCCTTCAGTTCGAAAGGTATAAAACGCTCAAAACGGTCTTTCGGCCACTCGGGTTTCTTCTGGCTGGTAATCATCGCGGGTAGTTTGTAGCCCATCCCCAGGATCATTGCCAGGACGTGTTCTGCCATCTGCGGAGCGGCGGCCCCGCTCAAGGTTGTAATCTGCATGCCTTTTTTTTTGACAACCGGATCGTCAGTATAGCGATCGATGCCGGCGAAGTGGAATTGGATCCAACGCAAGGCCGGTACTTGTTCGGATTCGGGTAAAAAATTTCCGGTGTAAAGCACTTCGGTTTGTGCCCAGATTTCAGATGGAATTTCACTTATTTGTCGGGCTGCCATGGTTGTCACATGCAACTTGGGTGATATTGCAGCCAGTTGGTTGATCTGTGTTTCAGAAAATGGTACGGTTATAAGGACTTCGATAGGCATGGAAGGTGGTCTTTATGTGAGATTGGTTTTGCGAAAATATGATTTTGTGTAAGTGATGACCAGTACCGACCCCAACAGAAGCGCCGGAATAACCAGCAGACCGGCTTCCGGGCCAAAAGCGCCGCCTGTCCATAATACTGGACCGCTGACAGTGTGCCGTATCAACCGGAATGTATCAAGACCGCTTACAGGGAATCCAAACACCACACCCTCAAAGAAGTTCCAGCCGATATGTAGGCCGATGGATAACCACAATTGTCGGGTCAGGATAAATGGCAGTGCTAGGAATAATCCGGCCAGAACAATACCAGCTGTGGATATCCAGGATGCTCCTGGGTTGAAGATGTGCAGGAAACCAAACACTGATGATGAGATCAAGACCGCCCAAACCAGGTTCGTGCCGCTTTCCAAGCTTTGAAAATGATATCCGCGCGAGAGCAGTTCTTCCTGCCAGCCAACAATTAGGAAAATAACCAACCATAGTCCTAATCCGCTCAGCACTGTTGGCAATGGCTCGATTTGCCAGGCGAATCCATCGAATTTTGACCACTTCAGGACAATTTCAAGACCAAATATCAGCCCCATTTGCACAAAAGTGATCGCGATTCCTACCAGGATATCGATTATTGCCTGAAAGTTGGGTTTTAAACCCAGGCTGACGATGGATCGTTTATCCAGAAACCGCCGCGCCAAAAAGGTCGCCGCAGTAATTGCGATCAGCATGGTCAATTCATTGGCTAAAAGGG